>NZ_RAVW01000840.1 GCF_003611585.1 Corallococcus exercitus
GGCCTTCACCTCGCGGGCGACGCGGTCGGGGGGCAGGGCCTCCAGGGTGGCGCGCGAGTCGGCCTCCAGGGCGGCGAGGCGCGCGGGGCCGTCGGGTTCGCGGGACAGGCGGTCGCGGGCGGCGGCGAGCTCGTCCGGGGGCAGCTCCCCCAGGGCGATTCGCTCCAGCAGCCAGTCCGGGGTGCGGTGGGGGGACGTCATGCGGCCTCCAGCTCCTGCAGGACAGCGGACAGGGCCCGGAGGCGCTTGCGCACTCCGGACACGGACAGGCCCACCTCGCGGGCGGTCTCCTCCAGCGTCATGCCGTCCACCAGGTGGAGCACGGCGATGTCGCGGCTGGACGCGGGGACGCGGCCGAAGAGCCGGTCCAGCAGGCCCCGGGCGGCGGTGCGCGCCTCGGTGTCGCCGGACGCGGCGATCTTCAGCACCAGCTCGTCGTCGCGGTCCTCGGGGCGCCGCTTCGCGCCGCGCAGGCGGTTGAGGCACACGCGGGTGGCGATCTGATGCAGCAGGCTGGAGGGCCCCGCGTCCTTCAGCGCGGCCTGGTAGCGCAGCAGTTGAACGAACACGTCATGCATGGCGTCCACGGCCTGTTCCTCGTCGCGCAGCAGGAAGCGGCAGCGCCGGAGCACCTGGGGGCCAAAGCGTCGGTAATAGGCCTCCACATCGACGGACACCGCGCACGCCTCCCGGTTGGCCAGAGGAACACCGGTGCCCCCGAAATCTGTCACCGGCCTTTTGACGAAAAGCGGCGTCCCTACCCCGTTTCCCCC
>NZ_RAVW01000841.1 GCF_003611585.1 Corallococcus exercitus
CCACCACGACCAGCGTGGCCCCGCCGGTGAGCAGCAGCCCCAGCGCGACGGCACGCCCGGCGGCCGGACGCTCCTGCTTCACCTTGGAGGAGAACGCGTCGAAGGCCAGGTACACGCCGAAGGCCAGCAGCACCAGCGTCACCAGGTCGCCCATCCACAGCGGGCGCGAGGAGAAGAACGCGATGGGCCGGGTGACCAGGTCCTGCGGGTAGGGCCGGTCGTAGTTGAAGACGAACAGGTCGGTGAAGTCCTTGGGGTTCTCCGCCAGGTCCTTGCCCACCAGGATGAAGAGCACCAGGCCGAAGATGAGGCTCACGGCATGCTCGGAGATGCCGTCCTTCCACAGCCGGTCCACGAACAGCGCGCAGAGGATGGCCAGGCCCGGCAGGATGGGAAAGACGTAGTGGTGGAACTTCGTCGCGCTGGAGGCCAGCAGGTAGAACGCGAACGCCACCCACAGCACGGCGATGAGCGCCAGGTGGTCCGCCTTGTCCCGCGAGCGCAGCTTGAGGCGCGACACGACCGCGAACGCGCCGGGCAGCAGCGCCACCCACGGGAAGATGGCGAAGCCGCCCTGCTCGATGAAGTAGGTGAACGACCCGCCCGGCGTGGTGGTGTACACGCCCGCGGTGAGGCGGTTCAGGTGGTCGTGGATGAAGAAGCGGTACCAGAAGAGCTTGCCCTCGTCGTCCACGCCGTCGAAGAGGCACAGCGTCAGGTACCAGGGCACCGCCACCGCCGCGAACACGAGCACGCCCGTGCCCAGCTTC
>NZ_RAVW01000842.1 GCF_003611585.1 Corallococcus exercitus
CCACCACGACCAGCGTGGCCCCGCCGGTGAGCAGCAGCCCCAGCGCGACGGCACGCCCGGCGGCCGGACGCTCCTGCTTCACCTTGGAGGAGAACGCGTCGAAGGCCAGGTACACGCCGAAGGCCAGGAGCACTAGCGTCACCAGGTCGCCCATCCACAGCGGGCGCGAGGAGAAGAACGCGATGGGCCGGGTGACCAGGTCCTGCGGGTAGGGCCGGTCGTAGTTGTAGACGAACAGGTCGGTGAAGTCCTTGGGGTTCTCCGCCAGGTCCTTGCCCACCAGGATGAAGAGCACCAGGCCGAAGATGAGGCTCACGGCATGCTCGGAGATGCCGTCCTTCCACAACCGGTCCACGAACAGCGCGATGAGGATGGCCAGGCCGGGCAGGATGGGGAAGACGTAGTGGTGGAACTTCGTCGCGCTGGAGGCCAGCAGGTAGAACGCGAACGCCACCCACAGCACGGCGATGAGCGCCAGGTGGTCCGCCTTGTCCCGCGAGCGCAGCTTGAGCCGCGACACGACCGCGAAGGCGCCGGGCAGCAGCGCCACCCACGGGAAGATGGCGAAGCCGCCCTGCTCGATGAAGTAGGTGAACGACCCGCCCGGCGTGGTGGTGTGCACGCCCGCGGTGAGGCGGTTCAAGTGGTCGTGGATGAAGAAGCGGTACCAGAAGAGCTTGCCCTCGTCGTCCACGCCGTCGAAGAGGCACAGCGTCAGGTACCAGGGCACCGCCACCGCCGCGAACACGAGCACGCCCGTGCCCAGCTTC
>NZ_RAVW01000843.1 GCF_003611585.1 Corallococcus exercitus
GGGCTCGTGGGGGCGGCGGTGCTCGCGCGCGGCCTCGCGGGGATGCTCTACGGCGTGGGCACGCTGGATGCTTTGACGTTCGGAGGCGTGCCCCTGCTGCTAGGCGCGGTGGCGCTCGTGGCCAACTGGCTGCCCGCCCGCCACGCGCTGCGCGTGACGCCGGCCATCGCGGTTCGGGCCGACGAATAGTCAGGCGACCTCGTGCGCGGCCCGGGCCCAGCGCACGCCCTGCAAGCCCAGGCTGCGCGCTTCGGACTCCATCAGCGAGCCGTACTGCTCCTCCACCCATTGGCGGAAGTACGCGTCCGGCGCCGCGAGCACCAGGTGTCCGTCCTCCAAGCCCACCGCGCGGGCCTTGCTCAGCCAGGACAGCGCGTACCGCTTGCCCTGGGCACGCATGCCTTCCAGGCACGCGCTCCAGACGCGAGCGGCCTCCGAGGACGCGACCTCCGCGGGGATCGGGCCCCCGGCCTCCGAGGTGTCCACCTCCGCGCCGTCCTCCAGCGGCGGGACGTAGCGCGTCCACACGCGGGGCGAACAGAACGCGACCACGGTGCCGGGAGGCTGGCGGGCACGGCCCCAGTCGGACTGGAGGTAGCCCTGGCAGGCGGCATGGAGCCGGGCCTCGTCGCCGTCCACGCCGCGCAGCGCCTGGGTGTACCAGTCCGCCCAGCCGGCGGGCGGCTTCTCCCGGGGAACACCCCGGAAGGCCTTTGCCCGGGCGTCCTGGAAGGTGTCGAAGAAGGCCGCCGCGCGGGCGGCCAGGGT
>NZ_RAVW01000844.1 GCF_003611585.1 Corallococcus exercitus
CCCCACCAGCGCGGACTGACAGGCCGTCACACCGGCCCCCGCCTGCTTTTGACAATTTGTCCCGACGCCTTGTCCCGGCCGCCCACCTGGCCGGGGCCCCGTCCTATTCCGAAATAATTTCAAGGACTTGGCCGTAAGTCGTGGGTTTGACGCCCGCCCAGCGATGGCACCTGCCTTGCTCAAGGTCCCATCTGGGGCTGGCTTTCTCCCGGAAGCGTGATGGAACTCTTCTTTCGCAAGTACTTCTGGAGCGTGAACCTGTTGTTCATCCTGCTCGTCGCCCTCCTGGCGGCGCGCACGGTGAACCTGTTCGTCGAATCCTCCATCTCCCCCGCGCCCGCGTCCGAGGCTCCCGCCCGCGTCGCGCAGCGCACCCACGCCGCGGACAGCGGCCTGGCCACCATCGACGCGGAGCGCCTGTCGCGCCTCACCGGCGTGAAGCTGCCGGAGCCGGAGGTCGCGGTGAAGGAGCCCACGGCGCCGGAGTTCGACGCCAACGCCCCGCCGGCCAAGAGCGGCCTGCGCGTGAAGCTCCTGGGCACGCTCGTCGCGTCCAACCCGGACTGGTCCTTCGCGTCCATCCAGGACATGACCACGCAGCGGTCGCAGACGTACATGATCGGCAACAACCTGATGGGCGCCACGATCATGGAGATTGAGCGCGAGCGCGTCATCATCAACAACAACGGCCGCCGCGAGTTCATCGACGGGCAGCCCGGTGACGGCGCCGTCGCCGCCTACACCCCGCCTCCCACCGCCACGC
>NZ_RAVW01000845.1 GCF_003611585.1 Corallococcus exercitus
GGGTGGGCGCGGGTTGGACGCTGAACCGTTGGATGGCCCTGGAGGTGGACACCCGCACGGCGTGGACTCGCTCGCCCGACGTGGAGGCGGCCCGCACGGTGTGGTCCGCGACGCTGGGACTGACGATCCAGAAAACGGGTATCCTCTGAGCCTCCCCACATGGCGAAGCTCATCCTCCTGTCCGTCCTGATTGCCACCATCGCGCTGCCCGGAGCGGCCGCGCGCGATGCGCACCCCTGGCGGGGGATGAAGAAGGCCATCCTGTGGGTGGCCCTCTTCAACATGGCGTACGCATATGGCGTGCTCGTCCTCGTGCCCAAGTACGGGTTCGGGTGAGGGAAGGAAAGGCGTCAGACGTGATGGAGCTCCAACAGCTCACCGTCCTCCTCGTGGAGGACTCTCCGATGTTCCGCGTCATGCTGCGTGACATGCTCCAGCAGATGGGCGTGAAGAACGTGGTGGAGCAGCCCAACGGCAAGGCCGCCATGGAGTACCTCCAGACGGGCGCGCTCAAGCCGGACCTCGTGTGCCTGGACCTGACGTTGCCGGATGTGTCCGGCTACGACGTCTGCGAGCACATCCGCCGCACGCCCGCCATCGCGCACATCCCGGTGTTGATGGTGAGCGCGCGCAACCTGCCGGAGGACAAGGCCTACGCGGAAGAGGCCGGCGCCAACGGCTACCTGGGCAAGCCCTTCACGCCCGAGGAGCTGGAGAAGCGCGTGCGTCAGGTGCTGAAGACCGCCGCCGCCCGGGGC
>NZ_RAVW01000846.1 GCF_003611585.1 Corallococcus exercitus
GGGCGAAGAGGGGGCGGCGGGGCTCCACCGCGGCGCCGGGCTCGTCGTCGTCGCGCGGCAGCACGGGTTCGCGCGGGGCGTTGAGCACGTCGTAGATGAAGGTGCCGCCGGGGGCCAGGTGGTGGCGCACGGTGGCGAGGAACGCCTCCAGGTCGTCGCGCCCGGCCATCAGCCCCAGCGCGTGCTGCGGGGCGAGCACCAGGGGGAACTGCTCCGGCAGCCGCAGCGCGCGGGGGTCGGCGGCCATGAGGCGCGTGCGCCCGGAGACGTCCGGGGATTCGGAAGGACGGCGCTCCTCGGCGGAGCGGATCATCGCCTCGGAGGGGTCCACGCCCACGGTGGTGAAGCCATGGCCCGCCAGCGCCCAGGGCACGCGGCCATTGGCGGCGCCCAGCACCAGCACGGGCCCGCCGTGTTCGGAGGCCTGCCGTGTGTAGAAGACGAGGTCCGGCTCCTGTCCCACGAGGGACAGCGGGGTGCGGCCGCGTGCGTCGTTCCCAGCCATTGCCCAGGCCCTAGCACGGTTGGGGGGCGCTTCGGGAACCCGGCATTCACACATTGGGTAAACGGTTGCCCACCCGCTGTCGCTCAACGGACGCCCACCGCCAGCGTTCCGACGGTTCCCGGCCCTCCGGGGCTGGCACCCTCCTTGCCTGGAAGGCCTCGAACGAGGAGGTCCGGCAAGGGGACCTTCCGCAGCGCGAGTGTGAGGTGGGCGTCATATGAGGCACGGGTGGCGGTGGACGGGGG
>NZ_RAVW01000847.1 GCF_003611585.1 Corallococcus exercitus
GGTGGCGTCCGCGGCGCTGGCGGGGCGACTGGAGGGGACGGGCGTGGAGGTGGTGGCGCCGACGGTGGAGGGGGAGCGGGAGGACAACCCGGAGGTGGAGATGACGAGCGCGAATGCGGCGTACGTCATCTACACGTCTGGGAGTACGGGGAAGCCGAAGGGGACGGTAGTGGAGCACCGGCAGGTGGTGCGTCTCTTCAAGGCGACGGAGGAAGACTTCCGCTTCGGGGAGAAGGACGTGTGGACGCTGTTCCACTCGTACGCGTTCGACTTCTCGGTATGGGAGGTGTGGGGAGCGCTGCTGTACGGGGGGAAGCTGGTGGGGGTGCCGTACGCGGTGAGCCGCTCGCCGTGGGACTTCCACCGGCTATTGCAGACGGAAGGGGTGACGGTGCTCAACCAGACGCCGTCGGCGTTCCGCCAGTTGGTGGCGCTGGAGGAGACGCTGGGGACGGGGCTGGAGGAGGAGCTGGCGCTGCGGCTGGTGATTTTCGGAGGAGAGGCATTGGACCCGGTGAGCCTGAAGCCGTGGTTCGAGCGTCACGGGGACGAGGTACCGGCGCTGGTGAATATGTATGGAATCACCGAGACGACGGTGCACGTGACGAAGCGCAGGATGAGGGGGCCGGACGCGGAGTCGGCGAGCAGTGTGATTGGGGAGGCGATAGGGGACTTGCGGCTGTACGTGCTGGACGGGCGGATGGAGCCGGTGCCGCGGGGCGTGGCGGGGGAGTTGTACGTGGG
>NZ_RAVW01000848.1 GCF_003611585.1 Corallococcus exercitus
ACCCGAGCGTGCGCACGGGGTTCAGCGCGGCCAGCACCGACTGGGACGTGGCCGCCACCAGCAGCGCCCACGGCAGCCACAGGAGGCCCAGGCCCGCGAGCCCCCAGAAGAGCGGGTCCCCCCTCACGGCGGGCATCCACAGGGTCTCCAGCGGATACAGGAGCCGGACGATGATTCCGAACCCGGACACGGGAGGCAGCAGGTACCAGGCGCGCGCGAGCGCGGGCAGGAAGACGCCCACGGTGACGCCCAGGCCGCGCAGGCCCGGCAGGAGGTTGTCCTGGACGAGGCTGCTGAAGCCGGGGCCTTGCGGATCCGCGTCGCCCCGGGCCGCGCCGCGCACGAGCGCGAAGAAGGCGGACCAGAAGACACCCAGCGCGAGCGTCATGGGCAGCACGTGGAAGAGGCGCACGCCCACCGCGAACATGTGCAGCACGGTCAGCATCGCGCTGACGGCCACGAGCGTCTGCAGGCCCGGTCCGGTGAACGGAAAGCGCAGGGCCTCCATGAGCCGGCTCCGGAGGGCGCGCCCGGAGCGCGGGCGCAGGAGCACGTTCGCCGTGCCTCCGCACCGGGCGCACACGGAGTAGTCCACCGTGCCCATGCGCCGGAGCTCCACGCACGCGGGGCACAGCAGGGCCTCGCAGTGTTCACAGCGCCAGCCGGCGGCGGAGTCCGGGTGGCCGGTGCAGCAGGACGGGCCCTGTCTCTTATACACCTCTCCGACCCCA
>NZ_RAVW01000849.1 GCF_003611585.1 Corallococcus exercitus
CCCGCCGTCCCCAAGGACGCCGTCGTGCTGCGCTGGAAGCTCGTCCAGGACGTCCCCGTCTCCTTCCGCCTCAACCTCGCGCTGGACGGCAACGCGCCCGTCCCCGAGTCCGCCCCGGAAGAGAAGCCCGCCAAGGGTGACAAGAAGAAGAAGGGCGCCAAGGCCGCCGCGGCTCCGGCCCCCAAGGCCACCGCCAGCACCGCCTTCCCCTCCGAGTACACCTACGTGCTCCAACTGGACAAATCCGGAGAACGCCAGCTGCGCGTGACGCCCGGTGGCCGCGCGCTGGAGGACGCCACCATCAGCGACCGCGGCTTCATCATCGACGGGCTCCAGGGCCCCGCGCGCAACCTGGCCACGCTGGTGCTGGAGCTGCCGCGCGACCCCGTGCGCCCCGGCGAGACGTGGTCCCTGGGCACCGAGCTCACCACGCCGGACGCCCTGGGCTCTCTGTTCCGCCGCGCGCCCGGCGGCGAGCGCCACAACCGCGTGAAGCTCGTCTCCGTCACGCCCGGCGACAACGGCGAGCAGGTGGCCACGATCGAGTACGACATCGTGGAGCAGTTCGGCGGCACCCTCAGCGCCGCGCGCCCCCCGCCGGCCGGAGCCGCCAAGAAGGGCCCACGCCAGCCAGGCCTCGAAGGCGGAGCCATCGAAGTCCCGGACCAGCTGGCCGACGCGCCCGCCGCCCCCGCCGCGCAGCCGGAAGGCACCGAGCTGGGC
>NZ_RAVW01000084.1 GCF_003611585.1 Corallococcus exercitus
CCGCAAGCCTCCCCGGGCCCGGCGCCGGTAGGACGGCACTCGCGGCTGCTGGCGGCTGTGGCGGGGCGTGCTACCGTCCCGCGCCGTGTCGCTGCCGCCAGATGACGACGAGGCGCTCCTGGATGCCACGGCCACCCTGAACCGGGGCCGTGCCGGACAGGTGCGGATGGTGCTCCGGGTGCTTTCCGGGGCGGAGGCCGGCAAGGCCCACCCGCTCAAGCAGGGGACGTACGTGGTGGGCAAGGCCCCCACGTGTGACATCGTCCTCTCCGACAAGGCCGTCTCCCGCCAGCACCTGAAGCTGGAGGTGCACGACGAGCACGTCGTCGCCACGGACCTGGGCTCGCACAACGGCTCGTTCGTGGAGGGCCTGCGCTTCACCGCCATGGAGCTGCGCCCCGGCAGCGTCATCACCCTGGGCACCACCGAATTGAAGCTGGTGCCGGAGGACACGCGCGAGCGCTCCCTGCCGCTGTCCTCGCGCGAGAGCTTCGGCGCGCTCGTGGGCCACAGCCGCAAGATGCGCGAGGCCTTCACCGTGCTGGAGCGCCTGGCGCCCGGCGGCGCGGACGTGCTCATCCACGGTGAGACGGGCACCGGCAAGGACCTGTGCGCGGAGGCCATCCACCAGCAGAGCCCGCGCGCCAAGGGCCCCTTCGTCATCGTGGACCTGGCGGGCGTGCCCTCCACCCTCATCGAGTCCGAGCTCTTCGGCCACGTGAAGGGCTCCTTCACCGGCGCCCAGGCCGACCGCGCGGGCGCCTTCGAGCGCGCGCAGAACGGCACCGTCTTCCTGGACGAGATTGGCGAACTGCCCCTGGAGCTGCAGCCGCGCCTGCTGCGCGTGCTGGAGCGCCGGCAGGTCAAGCGCGTGGGCGGCAACGACTACTTCACGGTGAACGTGCGCGTGGTGGCCGCCTCGCACGTGAACCTGGAGCAGGCCGTCAACCAGGGGAAGTTCCGCCGCGACCTCTTCCACCGGCTCGCCGTGCTGCGCGTCACGCTGCCCGCGCTGCGCGAGCGCCCGGAGGACATCCCGTTCCTCATCGACCACATGCTCAAGCAGATGGGCCGGCCGCCCGGCGCGCTGTCGGACCAGACGCGCGCCCTGCTCATGCAGTACCCCTGGCCCGGCAACGTGCGCGAGCTGCGCAACGTGGTGGAGCAGGTGGTCAACCTGGGCGAGGAGGCCCTGCCGGACCTGGAGGCGTCCTCGGGCGTGGACGGCCGCAAGGGCCCGGACCTGGACCTGCCCTTCAAGGAGGCCAAGGAGCACCTCATCGAGGTTTTCGAGCGCGACTACCTCAAGAACCTCATCGAGCGCTGCGAGGGCAACATCTCCCGGGCCTCCCGGGAGGCGGACATCGACCGTGTCTACCTTCGGAAACTCCTGCGCAAGCACGGGTTGGATCCGTCCGGGGACCCTTAACACGGGGCGGCATCCCAGGTAGGATGGCATCCCCCATCCCCCTCCGGAGCCCCCACCGTGAGCGTGAACCTCTCTTCCAACCTCCTGCGTACCTTCCAGCAACTGGCGGAGCTGAAGCCGTCCGCCCCGCCGCAGCAGACCGCGCAGCAGGTCGGGTTGCCGGAAGCGAAGGTCGTCTCGCAGGTGGAAGGGGCGCCCACCCCGGTCCAGACGGAGCAGGCCACGGACGCCTTCGCCGCGGCGCTGGCCGCCAACCCGGAGTGGGCGAACCGCTTCCAGGTGAACGCGGGCGCGTCCGCGCAGGAGCTGGGCGTCCCGGCGACGCTCGAGGCCGCGCCCCAGGCCCCGGAGCTGGGCGGCTGGGACGAGGTGGGCACGGACCCCGCCGTGCTCAAGCAGACGAAGCAGAACAACTGCGGCGCCGCCGTGGCGGTGATGCTGGGCAACGACCTGGGCACCAGCAAGACGCAGCCCGGCTCGGACGCGCAGAAGATGGACGCGCTGGAGTCGCGCTTCACGCAGGGCCAGGGCACCTCGCCGCACGAGCTGTCCAACATGCTGGCCAACCAGGGCGTGAAGGTGACGCAGACGTCGTCCAAGCTGGACACGAAGGCCCTGGACGAGACCCTGGCCCGCGGCGGCAAGGCCGCGGTGATGGTGGACTCCTGCCTCGTGGACCCCACGACGAAGCCGGGCGAGACGGGCCTGGCGCACTGGGTCTCCGTGGAGGGCAAGGACGACCAGGGCCGCTACCTGCTCAAGGACCCCAGCACCGGCACGAAGATTCCCGCGGACGCGCAGCGGCTGGCGGACTCCATGGAGATCAGCTGGAACAAGCACCAGGGCGGCGGGATGATGCTCGTCGAGAGCGCCCAGGGCACCTCCGAGGCCCAGGCCGCGGCGGAGGGCGGGGTGAAGGCCGTCGCGCTCGGCAACACCGACGGTGTCGGCTCCCGCGCCATGTCCAACTTCGGCCGCGAATCCTCTTAAGTCCTTCCGGCTTTCATGGCCCCCTCGGCTCCGAAGTCCATCCGCCACGGTCCCCTGCGCGTCTCGCTGCCCGACGGCTGGTTCGACGCCAGCCAGGTCGTGGCGGTGGGGCCGGAGGAGGACGGCTTCCGCGCGAACCTCGTCGTGTCGCTGGAGCCCGCGGTCCCCGGTGAGACGCTGGAGCAGTTCGCCGCGCGCATGCTGGAGGGCGTGCGCGGGGCGGAGGCCTTCCGTCAGCGGTCGGAGCGCAGGGCCACCTTCGGCGCCAACACCGGCGTGCTGCGCGAGTACACCTTCCACATGCAGGGGCTGGCGCTCGCGCAGCTCCAGTTCTACGTGCTGAAGGAGCAGGTGGCCTTCACCTTCACGTACACGCAGCTCGCGCACCGGCTGGACGCGACGCGCGCCGTGGCGGAGTCGCTGCTCGCGTCCGTGTCATTGGACTCGACGGTGGAGCTGGCGCTGCGGCCCACCGTCTTCCGCGCCTGACGCGCGGGGCTTTCAGACGGTGAGGCGCTGCACGGCCTGGAGCCGGAGCAGCTGGCGCGCCAGGGCCTGCACCTGCTCCACCTCCTGCTGGCCCAGCACCTTGCGCAGCGCGAGCTTCATGTCCGTGGAGGCGCGCAAGAGCAGCGTGCGCAGCTGCGCGTTGCTGAGCAGGGGGTTCAACTGGCGCAGGTGGCCCACCAGCGCGCCCAGCTGGGGCAGCGTGAGGCCCGCCACCATCACCTGCGTCTTGGAGCCTTCATCCGGGCTCTGGCTGATGGCCAGCATCCACGGGGACAGGAGCAGGGAGCGGGTGAAGTCCTTCCCGTACACCAGGCCCAGCCGCGCGCACTCCTCCACCAGCGGACCGGTGTCGTGGCCGGAGATGACGGGCTGGATGCGGGCGGCCTCGTACTTCTGGAGGACGGCGTCGTACGCCTTGCGGGCCTCGATGCCCGCGGGCGTGCGGGGGAACTCCGCGAAGGCCTGGCGCACCTCCTCGCGCAGCGTGCCCAGCAGCGTGGCGTCATCCACGGAGCCGGGCTCGCCCAGGGCCTGGGCCAGGTAGGCCCGGTCCTCGGGGACGGCGTTCGCGGACTTCCACCACTCGTGGGTGACGGAGCTCTCGCTCAGGACCACGGGCAGGGTGACGACGCCCTGGCGGCCGGGGTTGGCGAGGAAGGCGCTCAGCTTCTTCTCCACCTCCGTGAGTCCCCGGTGGAGCCGGTTGAGGATGGCGACGCGCAGCTTCGCGCGCCCCTCCACCGCCTGTCGCGCGGCGTCCT
The DNA here is from genome assembly GCF_003611585.1 of Corallococcus exercitus. GTDB lineage: Bacteria > Myxococcota > Myxococcia > Myxococcales > Myxococcaceae > Corallococcus > Corallococcus exercitus. Next base: position 3,691 of record NZ_RAVW01000084.1, read on the forward strand.
GCGACCGGCCGTCGGAGGCGGTGCGCTCGTTGGCGGACTCGGAGGTGGCGGGCTGGCGCGCGAGGGGCACCTCCACCTGCGGGACGACCGGTGGAGGCTGGGGAGGTGCCTGGAGCGTCTGGGCGGGGGCAGGGGGCTGCTCCAGGTTGCCCAGGCCGGTGGCGCCGCGCGACGTGCTGGGCGCCATCCCGTCCTGCTGCTGCGCGGCCCGGGCGCCGCCGCCTTCGTTGCGCTCCGTCTCGCCCGAGCGGGCGGAGTCCATGCCGTCCTGGGGACCCGACTGCTCCGCGCCGCCCTTGGCGGACGTGCCCTTCGCGGCGCCACCCTTGACGGCGAGGCCACCCTTGGCGGGGACGCCCTTCCCGGTGGCCTTGCCCGGCGTCTTCGCTTCCCCGGGCTGCTGCGCCTTCTCACCCTTCTCCTGCGCGGGGCCCTGAAGGGGAAGGCCCGGACGGGGGAGGCCAGACGGAAGGCGGACACTCATGGACGGGGGCCTCGCGAGGGGGGAATCAGGCCAGGTTCTTCATGTGGACGACGAGGTTGCTGTTGTTGCTGCCCAGCGTGCTCGCGTCATCCGTGGGGATGACGTAGCCCTGATCCGCGCCGACGTGCTTGCGGAAGAAGTCTACCACCTCCGGATCCTGCACGTTGGACGTGGTGCTCTTCTTGATGCCGTACGCCGAGCCGTCCGCTCCCTTGGCCTTCACGGAGTCAGGCGCGGAGTCGAGCAGGTTCTCCATGGTGCCGGACAGGCGGCCGCCGCCCTCCGCCTGCATCGTCATGGCGGCGTTGTGGCCCTCGATGTAGCTGACGTCGTAGTACGTCTGGCCGAACCCGCCGTCGAACTTCACTTCACCGAGCGTCGCGTTCTTGCCGTCGCCGTTATCGCTGCGGAAGTTGCCGGACCAGTTGTCCGGGAACTGCACCGTCTTGCTCTCACCGGGCTTGAGCGTGACGGAGTCGATGGCCTTCTCGCCCGCGTTGGGGGTGAAGTTCACCGTCATCGGCTTGTCGCCGTCGTTGTTGAGGGTGATGGTGTTCTTGCCCTTCGACGCGCCCGGGGCGCCCACGGCCTTGGACTCGGAGACGGGGGCCTGCTGCTGGGGGGCCGCCGCGGCCGGGGCGCCCTGCGCGGCGGAGGCAGCCTGCGCGGGAGGCGCCACACCGGAGTCCACTCCCTCGCCGCCCAGGTCCGGCACGCCGCCGTCGAAGGACTCACCGCCCAGGTCCGGCACGCCGTCCTGCGCCACGCTGGCCTTGCTCGCGCCCTCGACGCCCGGGACTCCGCCCTGCTGCGCACCGGCACCGCCCTGCGCGCCGAGCATCTGCACCAGCTGCTTCAGCATCTTGGCGATCTCACTCAGCTGCTCCAGCGGATTGCCCTGCACGCCGCCCTGCTTGCCCACGCCCACCGGGCCGTCGAACCCGTCCGCCTGGAACAGCCCCTGGAGCGAACCCGCGCCGCCCTTGGCCTTCGCCGCGTCCGCCGTCACCGGCGCGGGGCGCATCATCGGGCTGGAGAGCTCCGGGGCGGACGTGCGGGGCGAGAAGGAGGAGCTGGCAACGGACGACTTCGACAGGGGGGAGAGCGCCATGGCGGTGTTCCTCGAGATTGGATGGGCCAGCGTGCGGCGCCGGCCGGTTCAGCGATGTGGGGGGCAAGAGCACGGCGCATGCCACGCGCCCCACGCGCTGCTCGAAGAGACAAACTCCCGGAATTGCTCACGGGCCGGACGAAGCGGCGGGGCCCGAAGGCCGCGGGCCTGATGACTGCCGTCAGGCCCTGGTGTCCGCTGTCATCAGGCCCCAAAAACACCTCTCGCGCGGAACGCATGCGCGCCCGCGCGAGAAGTCACCGCGGCTTCGGGTGCTTCGGGTCAGACCCTTCGGACCGTGCTCGAATGGATGAGCCGGAGGATCAACAGCAAGACCACCGCTCCGATGAACGCCACGAAGATGGTGCCCGCGAGGCCGCCGAACGGAGCCCCCGTGCCGAGCGCCCGAAGGATGAAACCTCCCAGGAACGCGCCCACCACGCCCACGACGATGTCTCCAATGAGGCCGTAGCCGCCACCAACCACCGCGGACGCGAGCCACCCAGCGATGAGGCCGATCACCGCCCACAACAGGATTGCCTCCAGCGCCATGTCTTTTCCTCCCAGCGAGGTGATGGGGAAAACATGGGCATGATTCCCGGGCGCGCCCGTCCCTCCCCCAAGGGCGGCGGCAGGGCAGGCGGGCGGCCTGGCGTCACGGGAGCGCGGGCAGAACGTCCCATGAAGCCATGGGGCAAAATGCCCCAATTTGAACCTGGGGTCGCGCTCTGGTGGCATCGGGTGAACACCTGTCGCTGAGAGCGGCAAGGAGCTCACTTCCGTGAAGCGCATCTTTGAGTCCGTCGGGTCGCCGCTGCAGTTCGACCGTGAGTCCTTCCGGTGTCGCCACACGCTGCTGGGGCACCCCGCGCTGGAGCTGGAGAACCTGGCGGGCGTGGTGCAGCGGCTGCCTTCCGACAACGTGTTCTTCAGCTCGGGCCTGTTGCCCAAGGACGCGGACTTCGACCGCGCGCACGTGGACTACCGCACCGGCCTGTCGCTGAAGGACACCGTGGAGAACATGATGACGAGCAACTCGTACATCATGCTCCGCGCGCCGGAGCAGGACCCCAGCTTCCACGAGCTGTACCGCGCGCTCCTGTCGGAGGTGGAGGACCTGATGCGCGCGCAGGGCGTGGGGACGCACGCCGTGGATCCGATGCTCTACCTCTTCATCGCGTCCCCCGGCAGCGTCACGCCCTTCCACCTGGACCGCTACTCCACGCTGTTGATGCAGTTCCGGGGCAGCAAGGAGGTGCACATCTCCAAGGCGTGGGACGAACAGGTGGTCCCTGCACAGGACTTGGAGGCCTTCGTCGCGCGCTCCGGCTCCAAGGTGAGCTACCGGGAGACGTTTGACCGGACGGCGACGCGCTACGCGTTCGGCCCTGGGGACGCGCTGCACATCCCCTTCGTGGCGCCGCACTACGTGAAGAACGGCGCCGATGACGTCTCCGTGTCGCTGTCCATCATCTTCAACACCCGCGAGACGGCCCGGCACCTGCGCGCGTTGCGCGCCAACCATGCGTTGCGCACGCGCCTGGGGCCGCTGGGCTACCAGCCCGTGCCGGTGAACCGCTTCCTGCCGCTGGACCACGTGAAGAGCGGCATGGAGCGCGTGGTGCGCCGGGCGCGGGGCCTGCTGCCCGTCTGAAGCCCCCAGCGCCTGCTCGCGGCAGGGGCCCGGGAGGGCGGACGCCGGCAGGACCGCGGGCATCAGGCGAACGAACAAGGACGTGAAGCCAGCCCGATAGGGGGTGTTTGACGTCCGACCCCTTAAAGATGCATTTAGAATGCATCTTTAAGGGCCTGGGCCCGGAAGAGGAGCGAAGTCATGTCGAGCGTGTACGAGCGGATTGGCGGGGAACCGGCGATGGCGGCGGCGGTGGAGGTCTTCTACCGGAAGGTGCTGGGCGACGACCGCATCAACCACTTCTTCGAGGACGTGGACATGGAGCGCCAGGCCGCGAAGCAGAAGGCGTTCCTGACGATGGTGTGCGGGGGGCCGTCGAACTACTCGGGCAAGGACATGCGCGCGGGGCACAAGCACCTGGTGGAGCGCGGGCTGAACGCGACGCACTTCGACGCGGTGGTGGGGCACCTGAAGGAGACGCTGGAGGAGCTGGGCGTGCCCGCGGAGCTGGTGGGGCAGGTGATGGCGGTCGCCGAAGGGGCGCGCGCGGACGTCTTGAACCGCTGAAGCAGGCACGGGAGGCACGTCATGGCGAAGGTACGGCATGAGTCGGCGTGGTACCCGCTGGAGCCCGGAGAGACGGTGCTGGATGGCCTGCTGCGCCAGGGCGTGCACGTGCCGCATGCGTGCCGGGCGGGGGCCTGCCAGTCCTGTCTGATGCGAGCGACCTCGGGCGCGGTGCCCGAGGCGGCGCAGGTGGGGCTCAAGGACACGCTCAAGGCGCGCGGCTACTTCCTCGCGTGCGCCTGCCGGCCGCAGGCGGGCACGGCGCTGGAGGTCGCGGGGGCCTCGGAGCTGCGCGTCCCCGCGCGCATCGTGGACCTGGAGTCGCTCAGCGGCGACGTCGTCGCGGTGCGGCTGGAGGTGGAGGCGCCGTTCGACTACCGCGCCGGGCAGTACGTCACGGTGGTGCGCGAGGACGGGCTCGCGCGCAGCTACTCGCTGGCGAGCCTGCCTCGCGAGGACCGGCTGGAGCTCCACGTGCGGCTCGTGCCCGGGGGCGCCATGAGCGGCTGGTTCGCGCGGGACGTGCGGCCCGGTGAGCGCGTGCACGTGCAGGGCCCGGCGGGGGACTGCTTCTACGTGCCCGGGCAGCCGGAGGCGCCGCTGCTGCTCGCGGGGACGGGCACGGGGCTCGCGCCGCTGTATGGGATTGTGCGGGACGCGCTGGAGGCGGGGCACACCGGGCCCATCCACCTGTTCCACGGGGCCCTGGAGCCGCGCGGCTTGTACCTCGTGGACGCGCTCCGGGCCCTGGCGGCGCGCCATCCCAACCTCCACTACCGGCCCCTCGTGCTGGCCGGAGGCGATGGGGACGTGGAGGAGGGGCCGCTGGAGGCGCGCATCCTGGCCAGCCTTCCCAAACGGCCGGTGGGCTGGCGGGCGTTCCTCTGCGGCAATCCCGAAGCGGTGCTATCCCTGCGCAAGAAGCTCTTTCTCACGGGGTTCTCACTGAAGGACATCCACGCGGATGCCTTCCTGCCGAGCACCCCGCGAGCAGGGCCCGTCGCCGGAGCCGCCTGACCTTGCACCTGACCCTTCACGCCGACTACTCGCTGCGCGTCCTCATGTACCTGGCGGCGCGACCGGGCCGGCCGTCCTCCACGCAGGAGATGGCGGACGCGTACGGCATCTCCAAGCACCACCTGGTGCGCGTGGTGCAGACGCTCGCGCAGCAGGGCGACGTGGAGGTGAAGCCGGGGCGCGCGGGAGGCGTGCTGCTGGCGAGGGCGCCGGGAGACATCCGGCTGGGCCGGGTGGTGCGCGCGGCCGAGCCGGACTTCCACCTGGTGGAGTGCTTCGACAAGGAGCGCAACACCTGTCCCATCGCGCCCGCGTGCGGCCTCAAGGGCGTGCTGGCGGAGGCGCGCGACGCGTTCCTCGCCACGTTGGACAAGTACTCGCTGGAGGACCTGCTGCGGCGCTCGAAGCCCGGCCTGTCGGACTTGCTGCTGACGCCCGCTGCGCCACAGGGGTAGGCGCATCCAGGACGACGCGGCTTCGTCCGGTCAGGTTGTTCAGGCTCACCCCTCAGTTGCTCGGCCTGCTGTTCGACATGCTCTGAGTCCTGGCGCGGCTCAGCCGGAGATGAACCCCGCCCAGTCGGCGGGGTTCACCTCCACGCCCGACCCCTTCCGCCAGGCGGTGGCCTCCGCCGCCCAGGCCGCGGCCCCTCCTCGCAGGGGGAACGCCCGCGTGACCGCGAGCCGGTGCACTGGCGCGTGGTCGCGCAGCAGGCCGCGGTTGACCGCGTCGACGTCGCCGGGCTTCGCGCGCAGGCGTAGCTCCGCCGCCTTCATGGCCCCCTCCTGGCGGAACAGCGTGGACAGGTCCTCCACGATGGGCTCTTCCGTGAAGGACCAGAGGCCCAGCAGTGGTGGCTCGCGCCCCTCCAGCAGCGCCGCGTGCAGCCGGTCGTGGCCGTCCACCACCAGCCAGCGCTCCACCAGGGCGAAGTACATCAGCAGCACCGGCGGCAGCGTGCCGTCACGGACGTGCTTGCGCCATGCCTTCACGCGTCCGTCGTCCTGGGCTGACGGCGCGCGCAGCGGCATCACTCCGCCACGCCGCTCTGGAAGCAGGCCCTCTTCCGCCCAGGACCAGTCCTCCGAGCGGAAGGGCAGGAAGCGCAGCGCCGCGTCGAGCCCGCATGGAGCCGCGGGGAACGCGCCCGCCCCGGCCATGGGCACCGTGGCGTATCCCTGTGCCTGCGGGACGGGGACCGTCTGGAGGGGCCGCAGGCACCAGCGGCCCGCGTGGAGCAGGGACGGCTCAGAGGTCTCGAAGTGGTGGGTCCACCAGCGGGTCCAGGCGGCCCACCATCCGGGCGAGCCCGGGTCGGCGGGGCGCCGGGCCTCCTCCGCCAGGATGCGAGGGAACGCATCCGCGAGCTTCGCCGGGCCGCGCAGCCAGGCACACCCGTTCCACCAGTCATCCACCCGCATCCAGAACAGCGGCTGTCCGCCGAGCATGACCCGCAGCAGGTAGGGCCGGGTGGCCTCGATGTGGAGCAGGGGGCGCCGCCGCCAGTGTCCCCAGGAGGGGACCCTCAGCAGCAGCCCGGGCCCACCCACCGGCATCCGCCAATCCGTGTCATCCGCCGTCACGGCGATCCGTGGCTTCACCGAGGGCCCTCCATGGCCTGACACTACACCTCGCGGCGGGCCCGGGCTCCAGGCCCTCCGCGAGGTGGCTTCAACGGCTCAGCGCCAGGTGTCGTTCACGGTCGTGGTGCCCGTGGCCGGCGTCGTCAGGGTGCGGTTGACGCCGCTCTCCCAGGTGACGTTGTTGGCGGCGTCCTTCTTGATGAACTTGTACTCAATCGCCGTGGAGCCCGGCAGCCCGACGGCCGCGGTCCACGTGGGGTAGTTGTCCGCGGACAGCAGGATGGCGCTCGCGGGGCTCCAGCTCCCCAGCGCGGCGACGCTGCCCACCACGTACACGCTCTGGCCCATCACGGTGCTCGCGGTGACGTTGAAGGTCACCGTGGCCCCGCTGGTGGACGTGGTGACGGAGAGCGCGGAGGACTGCGCGGACGCATTGCCTGCCGTGTCCCGAGCCCGCACGGTGTAGCTGTACGCCGTGCCCACGGTGAGCCCCGTGTCCGTGTAGCTGGCCGTCGTGGGCGAGCCCACCAGCGAACCATTGCGATACACGTCATAGCCGGCGATGCCGCTGGCGTCAGTGGACGCCGTCCACGTCAGCGACACGGTGGTCGCCGTCTTCGCCGGTGCCGCCAGGCCCGTGGGCACCGACGGCGCGGTGGTGTCCTGTGACGGCGCTCCCGAGGTGATGCTTCCCGCGTTGAACGTGGAGGTGCCCGCGGGGAAGAAGTAGTTGAGCCCCCCGTTGTTGTCCCACGTGCCGCTGCCGTTGTTGAAGACGGCCTCCAGCTGCGTGGCCGACCCCAGGTCCACCGTGTACTTCGCGTAGCCCGCGACCTCCGCCGTCGCCATGGCCACGCCCGGCGAAGTCGTCCACGTGCCGCCCGCCGGGCGGTAGTGGATGTACGGCGTGGCGTAGCCCTTCTTGTAATAGACAGTCGCCGTGTTGCCCGCGCTGGTGGTGACGGAGAGCGTGCTGCTCGCCGCGGACGTGTTGCCCGCCGCATCCCGAGCCCGCACGGTGTAGCTGTACGCCGTGCTCGAGGACAGCCCACTGTCCGTGTACGCCGTCGCCGTGGGCGTGCCCACCTGTGTGCCATTGCGGAACACCAGATAGCCCGTCACTCCGACGTTGTCGGTGGACGCGGTCCAGCTCAGCGAAACGGTTGTCGCGGACTTCGACGGAGCCGCCAGGCCCGCGGGCACCGAGGGCGCGCTGGTATCGCTCACCGGGCCGCCCGCCGTGATGACCCCGGCGTTGAAGGTGGAGGTGCCCGTGGGGAACAGGTAGTTGCTGCCGTTGTTGTTGTCCCACGTCCCGCTGCCGTTGTTGAAGACCGCCTCCAATTGCTGCACGGAGCCCAGGTTCACCGTGTACTTCGCGTAGCCCGCCACCTCCGCGTCTGGCATGAGCACGCCGGGAGCGGTGGTCCACGTGCCGCCCGCGGGGCGGTAGTGGAGGTACGGCGTGGTGAAGCCCTTCTTGTAATAGACCGTCGTCGTGTACCCCAGGCCGGTGGTGACGGAGAGCGCCGCGCTGGCGACGGAGGTGTTCCCCGCCGCGTCGCGAGCCTTCACGGTGTAGCTGTACGCCGTGCTCGAGGACAGCCCCGTGTCCGTGTACGTCGCCGCCGTGGGCGCCGCCACCTGTGTGCCATTGCGGAACACGAGGTAATCACTCACACCGTAGTTGTCCGTGGCGGACGTCCAGCTGAGCACCACCGACGAGCTGGTGACGCCCGAGGCACTCACGCCCGTGGGCGCCGACGGCGCCGTGGTGTCCGGGGGCAGGGTGGTGACGGAGAGCGCGCTGCTCGCCGCGGACGTGTTGCCCGCCGCGTCCCGAGCCTTCACCGCATAGCTGTACGCGGTGCCCGCCGTGAGCCCGCTGTCGGTGTAGCTCGTCGCCGCAGGCATGCCGACTTGTGTGCCATTGCGGAACACGAGGTAGCCCGTCACGCCCACGGTGTCCGTGGAGGCTGTCCAGGTGAGCGCCACGGAGCGGTCCGTGCGCGTCGCCGCGAGCCCCGTGGGGACGGACGGCGCGGTGGTGTCCACGCGGAGGAACGGGTAGGTGCCCGTCACCGTGCCGTTGATGTCCTCGATGTACTTGCCGCCCTCCAGCCGGTACCTGCCCGCGCCCACGTAGACGGACTGGATCTCGCTCCGGGTGACGTTGCCGCGCGAGTCGGTGGCCTCGATGTAGTAGTCGAGCACCTGGTCGCGGTACGCGCTCAGATAGACGTAGTAGAGGTCACCAATCTCCTGCGCGGCCACCTTCTGCATCACCGGCAGGTAGGCCGGCTGCCAGGCCACGCCGTTCATCACCGGCCGCAGCTCGCGGCGCTGGAGCGGGTAATCCACCCAGGCGCCCACGCGCGCCGGGTCGATGTTGGGCACGCCCGCCGCCTTCAGCGCCGCCGGGTCATAGACGCGAGGCGTGTTGTCCAGCGGGTCGATGCTCTTCGCGGTGTGCACGCGCACCCGCGCCTTGATGCTGGTGATGCCGCTGACGTCGAACGCGTAGGTATACAGCGCGAAGGTGTTGTCGAAGTGGTGCAGCGTCCATCCTTCGGACTTGTCCGTGTTGGCGCTGCCCGGGTTGTACGGCCAGCGCTGCGGCCACCAGACGGACGGGCCCGTGCGGTCCTGTGCCAGCCGGTCCTGCACGTACGGCTTGGAGAAGTAGAGCGACTGGTTGAAGGACAGCGTGGGCTTCACGTTGTCGTCCACGTTCTCGTCGTAGTAGCCGAAGCCGGAGTCCATGGCCGGCAGGAGGAAGTACCAGGCCAGCTCCGCGGGGTTCGCGCCGCCCGCCCAGTCATTCGCGGCGTCGCCCTTCACCGGGAAGGACAGCATCCACGGGTTGAGCTGGTTGCCCGTGTGCGTGATCTGCGAATCCAGCGCCGTCGTGGGCTTCCAGTGGTTGGGGTGCGCGTCCAGCCAGAGCTGTTCGGATGTCTTCGCGTAGTTGAGCGCGGCCTGGAGCAGCGCGAAGTTGCGCTCCAGGTAGTGCCAGCCGTGCTCCAGCGACACCGTCATCCCTTCCTGCACGCCGCTCAGGTTCGTCTTGGGCGCCAGGTTGAGGCCGGTGGCGGAGTTGAACGCCGGGAACTGCCCCTTCCAGATGCCGAAGGGCAGCCGCCAGTGGTGCCACTGCGGGTCGGATGAAGAATCGCGCGTGTCCACCCACGAGCCGTCCTGCACGTGCACCACGTCCGTGGAGACGGGCGTGTTGTTGACCAGGTACTCGTCGATGCCCAGGCACTGCACGCCGCCGGTGCAGGTGACGGCGCGGCCGTTGAGCCACGTGTCGAGCGACCCCGCGCGCCCCCCGGAGTTGTCGCCGTCATGCGCGAGCACGAAGAACTGCTTCTGGGGCGTCAGCCCCTCGAAGGTGCGCAGGCCCACCACGTCCACCGTGGCCTGGCCCTCCCAACCCTCCAGCCAGGAGCCGTTCTGGTTGACGGGGATGCCCACGACGCGCGACTCGGCGCCCGTGGCCGGGTCCACGGAGCGCACCCAGTGCGGCGTGGAGGCGAAGGGGTACTTGTTGCGGATGACCTGCTGCTCGTGCGCCATGGACTCGCTCACCCAGGCGCCCACGGTGCTGGTGTTCTGGAGGTCCGCGCGGTTGGGCGGCGACACCAGCGTGTCGGAGCCCGGGTCGTCGAGGAACGGGTAGTCCTTCAGCGTGCGGGAGAAGTGGTTGTCGCCAATGACGGCCCACTTCACGCCCAGCTTCGCCAGCGTGGGGATGAGCCGCTCGCTGAAGCCCAGCTCCGTGGGGAAGAAGCCCTTGGAGGACGTGAAGCCGCTGCCCAGGAAGTACGACTGGGACAGCGTGGCGCTCTGGTAGATGAGGTCCTTGAGGAAGTAGTCCGGCCCCACCAGCGGGCCCATGGAGTGGTGGCCCGTGAAGTGGATGAGGTCCAGCGAGCGGTTGCCCGCGGGCGTGCGCAGGGTGGTGTAGCGATCCCTCCAGGTCGCGCCCCAGTTGGCGTTGTCGTAGCCGGACACGTTGTGGCGGGTGACCAGGTCGTTGACGTTGTTCACCACCGCGCCGGACATGGTGACGTGAACCTGTCCCGTGGAGGCATTGGCCTTCATGTCCGCGGCGACGTCCGGCGGCCAGAACTGATACGCGCCCACCTTCGCGTGGTGCGAGTAGTACGTCACCAGGTCGTCGTGCGGCATGGGCGCGCCCGACGGCAGGAAATAGGTGTAGTTGGCCGGCGGTGACTGCTTTATCTGGATGACCTGCCCGTCATACGCGTAGCGGATGGGGCCGCCCACCGGTGTCGCGTTGTATTGGGTCAGGTCGTAGTACGCCCAGAAGTTGGGCATGTGATTGTGATACACGTGCGCGGCGGCGATCTGCGCCCGAGCCGGCTGCGCGTGTAACAGGATGACGGCGAACACCGCGAGCAAGGCCAGTTGCGGCTGTCTTTTCATGGGGCGTCCTCACCGGACGAGAGGGGCCGCCCGGTGAGCACGCTGCATAATGGCGTTTGACTCAAGATTTCCCATGTAAACTTGGAATGACAATCTGTAAATCGATACTGCGATGCGTCAGGCTTTCGCGAAAGGCTGTCGTTGACAGGGGAGGGGCGGGCCCGGACAGTCGGGCGCGCCATGGCCACCTATCCCGCGTCTCCCCGTGAAGCCTTTGTCCAGTTGCGTACGCTTTCCGAGGCGCTGGCCCGGCCGGAGGAGCGCCCGCGGGCGCTGGCGGAGCTGCGCGAGCTGGCGGAGCTGTCGCGCGATCAGCCGGAGGGCGCGCCGCTGCGGCTGGCGTCCGTGGTGGTGGCGGTGGGCGCGTCCCAGGAGCGGCTGGAGCTGCTGATTCCGTCGTCCATCTTCGCGCCCGAGGCGTGGGCGTTCACGTTCCTGGAGGGGCTCTTGAAGGTCCCGCTGGACGAGTACGCCGGCAAGCAGCTGGTGGAGGTGGGCTCCGGGTCCGGGTGGATCTGCATCGCGCTGGCGAAGTTCACGGGGCTCGCGCGCATCCGGGGGCTGGACCTGAACCCGCAGGCCCCGGCGGTGGGGTTGTGCAACGCATGGCTCAACGGCGACGAGCAGCTGGTGTCGCGGCTGTCCTTTGGGGAGAGCGACCTGCTGCTCGGCCTGCCACAGAAGCCGGAGTGGGACTTCATCGTCGGGTGCATCCCCCAGGTGCTGAGAGGCGACGAGCTGCCCGCGGAGCTGGCGCAGGCGGATGAGCAGGCGTTGCTGGACCTGTCCAACTACACCTCGCTGCAGAACGTCTACGAGGACCACTTCGGCCTGGGGCTCATCGCGCGGCTGCTCAATGAGGCGCCGGAGCGGCTCCTGCCCGGAGGGCGGATGCTCCTGAATCTGGCGGGCCGTCCGGGGCGGGCCATCATCGCGCGCATGTTCACCCGGCGCGGCTTCACCACCCGCGTGCGCGTGGCGCGGCGGGTGATGCAGGCGGCGGACACGGACATCCGGCCCCTGGTGTCCCTGGAGCAGCGCACCGGGCGCGAGTTCGAGTTCTTCATGGAGGCCCACAGCCCGGAGCCCCTGCGCGCGGCCACGGCGCTGGGCTGGCTTCAGGCGGGCCATCCCATCTGGCACGAGGTGGCGGTGTGGGAGGCCCACCTGTCGCTGCCCCGGGAGACGCTGGCCCTGCGCGCCGCGCTGCGCGCCCTGGGCATCGCGCCGCTCCAGGAGGAGCTGGACCTGGGGGCGGCGTCCGCGGAGCAGCTGGGCTTCGTCACGGCGCTCGCGGAGCGGCTATCCCAGGCGCCCTTCCTGCCCTACGCGCACGAGGCCGGTGACGCGTCCTTTCGCAGGCTGGTGGCCCGCTACCTGGACCGCCACTTCGGCTTGAGGCTGTCGGAGGACTCGCTGTTCGTCGCGCCGGAGCGGGAGCAGGCCGTCTATTCGCTGCTGCTAGCCACCTGCGACCCTGGGGACACGGTGCTGGTGTCGCGCAGCCTGCACCCGCTCTACGCCCGCGCGCTGGACAAGGCGGGCGTGCGCGCCACCGTGACGCACAACACGCTGGGGGAGATCCGCCGGCTGCTCACCGCCTTCGACGTGAAGGCCGTGCTCCTGACGGTGGAGCCCGGCGAGCGCACCAACCTGGCGGTGCTGCGCGACATCGTGGCGGAGGCCGCGCGGCGGGGCATCTGGGTGGTGCTGGACGAGAGCGCCTTCTTCAACATCACCGGCGAGGTGGAGCCGCGCACCCTCTTCGAGTTCCTCGCGCGCACGCAGCACGCGCCCAACCTGGTCATCCTGTATGGCCTCATCAAGAACGCGGTGTGGCCGGACCTGGAGCTGACGCTGCTGCTCCCCGTGCCAGAGCCGCTGCGCGCGGACCTGGAGGTGGCGGCGGAGGTGACGTACTCGCGCATCAGCGTCCTGGCGGAGTGGTTCTACGAGCGCACCTTCTCCGAGCTGCTCGCCTTCCGCATGGCTTTCACGGAGCCGGAGCCGCCCTCGCCGCACCGGGCGCCGGAGGTGCCGTTGCCCCGCTCACGGCGCATCCAGCGGCTGGCGGAGCTGCCCGCGTTCGCGCCGAAGTTCTTCCGCGAGGACGACCCGGAGCTCGTGCGCCTGGACTATGGCGAGAACGAGGGCCCGCTGCCGCTGCCGCTGGTGGAGGGGCTCATCGCGGCGGGCGTCGCGCCGCGCGCGGAAGGAGCGCAGACGGGGCTGGCGGAGGCCGTGGCGGCCTTCCTGCTGGAGACGCGAGGGGCCCGCTACGCCCCCGAGGACGTCGTCGTGGCCCCGGGAGTCTGGCCGCTCATGCACCACCTGGGGGTGGCGCTGCGCCAGCGACTGGGCCGGGCGCCGCGCGTGTTCCTGGTGACGCCTTGTTACGGCGTGCTCGCGCCCACGTTCCTCGCGGCGGGATGCGAGGTGGAGTCCGGACCGCTGGGCACGCTGCTGGCGCGCCGCACGCGGGGCGGGACGCCAGACGCGGTGGTGCTGTCCCAGCCGGCGAACCCCACGGGCCACTACCTGTCGCACGAGGAGTTGATGGCGCTGGCGACGTTCGTGGTGGAGCAGCGCTGCCTCTGGGTATCGGATGAAATCTTCGGCCTGGTGAACCTCACCAACCCCACGGCGGAGACGGTGCACAGCCCGGTGACGCTGGAGGGCGCGGTGCCGGGCATCGGCGCGCGGACGGTGCTGCTAGGTGGGCTGTCCAAGGAGTTCGCGGCCGGCGGCCTGCGCGTGGGCTGGGTGGCCACGAAGGACCGGGCGCTGGTGACGGCGTTGCGGGACAGTGCCCCAGGCGTGCTGCACACGCCCACGGCGCGCGCGGCGGCGTACCTGTACGCGGCCCATGCACGGGGGCCGGATGGACAGCTACTCTACGCCGGGCGGCACAAGGCGCTGAGGAGCTACCTGGCGCGGATGCGGCGCGACCTCGCGGAGAAGCGCGCGCTCCTGGCGGAGGCGCTGCCCGACGACGGCCGCGCGGAGGCCACCGAGGCGGGCGGCCTGTTCCTCGCGCCGCCGATGACGGCGTGGCTGGGGCGCATGGTGGATGGCGTGAAGCTCACGCCGGAGAACCTGCCGCGCGTCGTCTACGAGCACACCCACGTGGTGCTCAATGGCGGCGCGTGGTGCGGCGACCCGGAGCGCGTGCGCGCGGTGTTCTCCATTCCCCGCGAGAAGCTGTTGAAGGCCCGAGACCGCCTGCGGGCCTTTGGGCAGCGGCTGCGCTGAAGGAGACGGCGCGGCGCCAATCGATGACGCAAGAGCCCGCGTACAAAGGGTCGCCGACGAACTCGCGAAGGCAGCAGGGACACGGAGAGCACCGGTCAGACAGTGGGTGAGGGTGGGGTGAACCCAGGCGGGCCGCCCTCCTTCCGCGCTGTCACGCGGGTTTGTCCGCGGAGTCCGGCAGGTGGAGCCTCGTGCTGGAACCCCCCTCCGAGCTCGAAGCATCCGAACCTTTCCAACAGTCGGACGGGTTGCCCAAGGCCGCTCCCGTCACGCCCACCCCTGTGCTCTTCCCACCGGGCTCACAGGGGAGAAGCCCCCATGCCGCAGAAGAGAGCAGTGCCTTGCCGTCAGGCTCCACCAGGCAGTCCGGCCCATGAGGACAGGGGACCTCAGCGACCGACACAAGGCGGCCGGGTGCGTCGTCCTCCGCGCAGGGGCATGCCCCGGCTGCATCGTCCTGCTCGTTGGCTGACGTATGGGCATTGAGGCCACGCTCCTCAACGCACGGGCGTGCCTCCAGTGCTTCCTCCTGCTGGACGGCCAGCGCAGTGGCCTTGAGACCACGAGCTTCAGCACAGGGGCGTGCCTCGAATGGGTCGTCATGCTCGGTGTCTGCCGCCGGGGCGGTGAGGCCACGCTCCTCTAGCGGCTCGTCCTGCGCGGTGGCTGACGCGGGGGCTTCGAGAACGCTCTGCTGGGCGTGGGATTCCTCAGGGGACGCATGCTCCCGACGGGCTGGAGCGAAGGCGTCCAGTACGCCATCGTCGCACGCCTTCAGCAGCGCCGGCAGTTGGTGCGTCAGCGCCTGCACGTCGCGCTCGCCCAGGGCGCGCTCCGCGCACACGGCCCATTGTCGCAGCGACTCGCCACCCATGAGGAACTGCAATTGGGCTGCATTGCCCCTCATGGCCCGTTGCAGTGACTGAATGAGGAGCAGGTGCCCAGGACGGGCTGCCGCGTGGGCCGCCAGTCGTAGCAACTCGAATTCCAACTGCGCGCAGCGTGCACCCGGCGCCCAGCGCGCCGCATCCCAGAGTGTGAAGCAGATGGCCTCCAGTTGGCTCATCTGCGCCTCGGAGGCGCTCGCGCAGCAGTCAGCCAGCAGCTCCACCAGCACCTGCCGCTTGAGGCTGAAGAAGCCCTCCAAAAGACGCCGGCACTCCTCTGTGCGCTTGTCATGCAGCGCCAGGCCCAGGTTCTCCAGCGTCAGCGACTCATCCAGTGCCACCGCGCGCGTCTTGCGTCCGGAGCGCTGTACCACCAGGCCTCGCGCCGCCAGCCGCCGCAGCGCCTCCCGCACGGTGCCCCGGCAGCAGTCAAACTCACGCGCCAGCTTCTCTTCCGAGCCGAACTGCCCCCTCGGCAGCATTCCCAGCGCAATCGCGCGCTCGAGTTGCTCCTCCACGTAC
The DNA here is from genome assembly GCF_003611585.1 of Corallococcus exercitus. Taxonomy (GTDB): domain Bacteria; phylum Myxococcota; class Myxococcia; order Myxococcales; family Myxococcaceae; genus Corallococcus; species Corallococcus exercitus. Next base: position 19,199 of record NZ_RAVW01000084.1, read on the forward strand.
GCCACGAGTCCCGCCCGCACCATCACCGTCGCCCTCCTCGCCAAAGCCACGCCCATCCAACCAGAGGGGTCTGACATGGACGCGAGGGCCCACCGACTTCGTCGGATGCCGAGCCAGCGCGGCCTGGGGCCTCATGCAGCGTGAACCCGCCCGACAGTTGGACCGGTTTGATGGACGCGCGGGTCCACCGTCCTCGCCGGCTCCTGGTCGGCGTGCCCCTGGGCCCCATGCTGCGCGAACCTGTCCGACTGTCGGACAGGTTTTGCGGAACGGGCTCCCGGGGAGCCCCCCTGACGAGGGCCTGGCTTCGCCCACTCCGGCGCAACGTCGCGGCCCGCCATTGCGCTCCTTGAGGCGCGTGTCCTCGCGCCGAGCTTCGGGTCGCCGGGGTTGTTGAGCCGCTTCGGGCGACATGCTCCTGCGCGGGAGGGCTCTCCTGCATGCGGCGCCGTGGACGGTCCAGTGATGGATGGTGGAGTCGCCCGGTGCGGCCAGAGCCGTGGCGCTCCTCTTGGCATCCCCGGTGCTTCAGGTCCTCGCGCGTCGGGGGCCTTCCTCTACACTGCGCCGGCCCATGCTCCGCTTCCTCTCCGTCCTTCTCTGCTGTCTCCCGGCCAGTGTGCTCGCAGCCTCCGAGTCCTGGCTCGTGACGACCGACCTGTGGGGCAACCCCGCCTATCAACTGCTCATACTGGAGCGTGACGGGAAGCGGCTCTTGGGGGAACTGGACGGGGATGCTCTGAAGGGGGAGCGCACGGGCAACTCCGTCCACTTCGTCGTCACGGACTCGCGTCAACAGACCTACGTCTTCGATGGCAAGGTGAATGGTGAATCGCTTCGCGGCACCGCGGACTACCCCGACAGCAACAACCCGAAGGCGCGGGTGCCGCATGCCTTCTCGGCCCGGTTGCTTCCCGTGCGTCCCGCCGGGGCTCCGCGCGTGCACGACTTCACGCCCACCTCGTGGTCCAACGAGTTCACCGCGCACCGTGCGCCGGTACTGACGGTCTGGCCGGGCGATACGGTGCGCACCTCCACGCTCGATTCCGGTGGCATGGACGCGAAGGGCGTCACCCGCGCCCTCTTCGGCAACCCGCAGACGGGGCCGTTCTTCATCGCCACCGCGAACCCGGGTGACACGCTGGCCATCCGCATCCGCCGCCTCAAGCTGAACCGCACGTTCGCGGACAGCCTGGACAGCATCGTGGGCCGCGCGCTCACGACGGGCCTGGCCGCGAAGGCGACGGAGCTGGGCAAGCCCGTTCGCTGGAAGCTTGACCTCGAGCGTGGCGTGGCGGCCCCGGAGACTCCGACGGAACGCCTGAAGACCTTCACCGTGCCGCTGCGGCCCATGCTGGGCGGCCTGGCGGTGGCGCCCGGCTTCGGCGCCGCGCCCCTGTCCACCGGCGACACCGGCCGCTACGGCGGCAACATGGACTTCAACGAAGTCGTGGAGGGCAACACCGTCTACCTGCCCGTGGCGCAGCCCGGGGCGCTCCTGTACCTGGGGGATGCGCACGCCGCGCAGGGCGATGGCGAGACGTCCCAGTACGCGCTGGAGACGTCCATGGACGTCGAATTCACCGTGGACGTCCTGCACGGCAAGCCGCCGCCCTCGACGCCCCGCGTGGAGTCGCCCACGCACCTGATGGCGCTGGGGCAGGGCGGTTCGCTGGATGACGCCCTTCGCTCCGCGACGCAGGGCCTGACGCAGTGGCTGGAGCAGGACTACGGGCTCACGCTGTCGGAGAGCGCGCAGGTGCTGGGCAGCTCCGTGCAATACGTCGTCGCGAACCTGGCGGGGCGCAGCGTGGGCGTCGCCGCGAAGCTGGACAAGGCTCGGCTCCAGGCGCTCCGACCCGTGGGGAAGTGACCGTTCGCCCGGGTGGGGCCGGGTAGGCGCCTGCCTCCAAAAGGGGGCGAAATGCCGTGTCGATTTCGCGGCCCCTCGTTCGACGTGGAGCGGAACCCTCCCGCTGACCCGGGAGCTGCCTTGACACGAACAGGAAGCCCGCCATGGCCATCAAGCTCGCAATTGCCGCCCTCATCCTCGTCGTCGCGCTGGGCGCCTTTGTCGCCACCCGGCCGGACCGCTTCCGCATCGAGCGCAACGCGCACGTGGCTGCGCCCCCGGCCACCGTCTTCGCGCTGATCAACAACCTGCGCCGGTTCGACACGTGGAATCCGTACCGCTCCGAGCCCGCGCCCGGCGTGACCCAGTCCTTCGCGGGGCCTGACGAGGGACCGGGCGCCAGCTTCACCTACGGCGGTGGCAAGTCCGGGGATGGTCGCATGACCATCGTGGAGAGCCAGCCCGGCGCGCGCGTCGTCCTCAAGCTGGAGTTCTTCAAGCCGTTCGAAGCCACGAACCAGGCCGTCTTCACGCTCACGCCCGAGAACGGCGGCACCCGCGTGAGCTGGAGCATGGAGGGCGAGAACACCCTGCTGGGAAAGGTGATGTCGCTCGTCGTGAACATGGACACGATGCTCGGCAAGGACTTCGAGCGGGGGCTCGCGAACCTGGACGCCGCCGCGCGGAGCGGCGCCCCGTCCACCACCGCGAGTGCCCAGCCCGGCGCGACCCCCGCCCCGGCGCTCTGAAGGCCGCGCTTCAGTCCTCCAGGGCCCGGTACGCGCTCTTGGAGAACTCCATGGCCAGGGCCTCGTCGTCGGGGCCCTGCATCCTTCGCTGGAGCAGGAGGACGGCCGTCAGGTCCTGCTGGGGATCGATGAAGAACATCGGGCCGTAGCCACCACCCCAGCCGTAGCGGCCGGCGGTGGGAGAGACGCCGTCCGGCTTCGTGGTGACGGACCCGCCGAAGCCCCACCCCGATGCATCCCAGAAGCCGGGGAAGAAGGGCGAGGCGGCCTTCTGCTCCTCCGGAATCTGATCCGTCAGCATCGCCTGGATGCTCGCGCGGGACAGCACGCGGGTTCCCCCGGCCATGCCACCGGCGAGCAGCATCCGGCAGAAGGCCAGGACGTCATCCGCCGTGGACACCAGCCCGCCCTGGCCTCCTCCCGAGATGAAGACGGGAGGCCGGGACCAGTAGCTGTTCGCGGGCGTGTCCCAGGCCTCCAGCCGTCCCGTGGCCGGGTCGCGAGCGTAGGCCATCGTGAGCCGGTCGAGCTTCTCCGCGGGCACGATGAACGCCGTGTCCTTCATGCCCAGCGGCACGAAGAGCCGTTCACGGAGGAAGTCGTCGAAGCGCATGCCCGACGCCCGCGCGACCAGCACGCCCAGGACCTCATAGCCCGTGTGATAGGCCCACCGCTCTCCAGGTTGATGGAGGAGCGGCAGCGTGCCCAGCTGGCGCATGAACTCGTCGGGTGGATCCGTGATGGCTTGGAAGCCGGGCGTCACCCGGGCCTCGGCCATGGCCCGCTGGATGGGATGCGTGCCGGGCGGTGCCATCACCGCGCCCAGGCCCCAGCGCAGCGTGAGCAGGTCACGCACGGTGATGGCGCGCTTCGCGGGAACGGTGTCGTCGAGTGGGCCGTCCGGCCTGCGCAGGACGCGGCGGTTCGCCAGCTCCGGCAGCCACGGGTCCACGGCGCCGTCGAGCGCCAGCTTCCCTTCCTCCACGAGCATCAGCGTGGCCACCGCCGTGATGGGCTTGGCCATGGACGCGAGGCGGAAGAGGCTGTCCCGCCTCATGGGAGGACCGGCGGTGAGGTCCTTGGTTCCCAGCGCGTCGACGTGCACGGTGTCCCCGCGCGCCACCAGCGCGACGAGGCCGGGCAGCTCTCCGCGCTCGATGTGGCCCCGCAGGGCGGACGTCAGGTCAGCGAGCCGTGTCTGGGAAAGACCGCGAAGCGCCTGGCCATGGTTGGACATGCGCTCGAGTGTAGCCCCGCGCGGCCGGCCGCGAGCCTGGGTTCGAGGGAAGGGCCGGGCGCTCAACGCTTCGCGAGGATGAAGGCCGTGACGGAGTAGCGCTGGTGGCCCTGCGCCGCGGACGTCCACTCCGTCACGCGGTGGGGGGCACCCCTCGCGCGGAAGATGAACACCGAGTTGAAGAGCGGGGGGACGCGCATCATGTCCGCGTCCGCTTCAGGATGCCGGAAGGTGAGGACGCCGCCGAAGCGGTCCTCCCAGGGGCGCGTGAAGTTGTAGACGACGGCGAGCCCTTCCTCGTCCGTGTCGTGGTGCTCCGGGAAGTGCTCGCCCACCTCCATGCGCGACACCTGCACCTGCCGGGTCTCCAGGGGCTGTGGCCAGCCCACCAGCGCGGCGTGGAAGGCCGCGCCGTCCTCGCTCTTGAGCCACGCGCAGAAGTCCGTCAGGGCGGAGGGCGCCTGCTGGTCCAGCGGCGCGATGTGCAGGGCATAGGCGCCGTGGTGGTGGCGCACGAACCGCGCGTCGCGCAGGGCCTGGTGCATCGCCTCGGCGCGCTCCGGGAAGAGGACGTCCCGGAGGCAGACGTGCAGCACCCGGCCCCCTTCGGCGAACTCATGGCGGATGGCGGCGTGCAGCGTGTCGGACGCGGACGCCAGCCGCGTCCAGGCGGTCGCGGACGGCGGGAACACCTCCGGCCTGGGGGCGGGGACGGGGCCGAAGATGCTGTCGGCGAAGTCCGCGATGAAGAACCCGCTCGGGCGCTCAGGCCTTGGAGACGAGGTAGCTGGCGAGCCGGGTGATGACTTTGCCGTCGCGCGGATCATCGAAGAAGGAGATGGCGGGAGTGGGGTTGAATTCAAGCGCCACGAAGGCACCCTCGGACGTGCGCCGCAGGTCCACCGCCGTGAAGACCATGCCCAGCGCCCTGGCGCCCTTGAGGCACAACGCCCAGGCTTCCTTCGGCAGGCGGGCGGGCTTCACCCGGTGCAGGTTCTGCCGCGCGTCCACCACGCCGTCGGTGGGGATGTGGAAGGCGGCCACGGGCTCGCCGTCGAGCACGTAGGCGCGGAACTCGTCGCCGGTAATCTGCTCCTGGAACAGCACGGGGCAGTTGGCGAGCAACTGGAGCCGCTCGTCGGTGAGGTCCGCCTCCTCCACCTTGCGCACCATCGCGCCGCCGCCCAGCGGCTTGTAGATGACGGACCCGTGGCGCGCGACGAACTCGCGCACCGCGTCTGGCGAAGCGGTGGCCAGGCTGCTGGGGACGGGGATGCGGTGACGGCGCAGCAGGGCCAGCTGGTGCAGCTTCAGGTAGTGCAGCTCCACCGCCTCCAGCGGGTTGACGAACGAGCAGCCACGCCGGTGGAGCGAGCGCAGCACGGAGTGCAGGAACGACTGGCGCTCCCGCTCCGCCAGGTATTGCTCCTGCCAGCGCGGGAAGTTGCGCCCGGTCAGGGCCTCGGCCTCGGGGACCGGGAGCGAGAGGCGCACGAGCTTGAGGTAGAACGAGCGCAGGTCGCTGAGACATTCACCGTCCCAGTGCACCTCGCCGTCCTCCCAGGACAACGCGGCGGAGTCCGGCACCCGGTCCGTCTCCAGGACGACGGCTCGCGCCCGACGACGCTCCACCGCTTCAGCGACGAAGCGGGTGGCGTCATCCGAACGCGAGCCGATGACCACGACCTTCTTGCGCGACTTCATGGGGGCCGTGACTTCGCCTTCCGGTCGCTCAGACCGGGCTGTCCATCTTGACCTTCACGATGCCGCCATCCAGGGGCTTCAAGTCCGGGAGCTTCGAGCCACGGGTGGGGTCGTCCATCATGACCTTCACCAGGCCGCCGTCCTTCGGCGGCGTGAAGTCCGGCAGCTTCAATCCGCCAGTGGGGTCGTCCATCCGGATCTTCACCCGGCCGCCGTCTGGCGGCGTGAAGTCCGGCAGCTTCGAACCACGGGTGGGGTCGTCCATCATGACCTTCACCAGGCCGCCGTCCGTGGGGGGCTTGAAGTCCGGGAGCTTCAAGCCACCGGTCGGGTCATCCATCCGGATCTTCACCCGGCCGCCGTCCGGCGGAGTGAAGTCCGGCAGCTTCGAGCCACGGGTGGGGTCGTCCATCATGACCTTCACGACGCCGCTGTCCGCAGGGGGCTTGAAGCTGGAACCGCCCGTAGTGCCGCCGCCACGGAGGGGATCGTCCGCGACGATCTTCACGATGACGCCGTCGTCCGGGTTCTTGAGGCTGTCGTTCTTGCCCTTCACGAAGCTGTCCGCGAGTTCGCGGGCCTTCGGGGTCAACTTCACCTGCTCGAAGGCGTCACGCAGCTGGTTCTTCTGCTGGGGAGTCAGCTTGCCCACGTCGGCGCCCTGGAGCGCCTTCTTCAGGGCCGGAGCGCCCACTGCCTTGCCGTCCGTGCTGGCGGTCTTCAGGGCGGTCTTCAGCGACGAGATGAAGCCCGTGGGGGATTTGATCTGGGTCATGGGGGAGTCCTTTGGGAGGAGTTATCGCCGCCCCCGGGTCAGGAGTTGCTTGATTCTCTGAACCTAAGAGTTCCCGAGGACTCCCAGGGACTTGGGCGCCGCCTGGCTGCTCGCTGCCTTCCATCCACGCGGGGCGACCCAACCCTTGAAGAAAAGGGGGGAGGAGACACCATGGCGACCCGGGAGGACGCACTGCTGGTGCGAGCCATCGCGGAGACCGTGCGGCCGCTCCAGGGAACGCGGGAGGATCTTGATCCGCTGATGGACCTGGTGGGAGACGCACGGTGCGTGCTGATTGGCGAGGCGACCCACGGCACGCATGAGTTCTACCGGCTGCGCGCGCTCCTGACGCGGCGGCTCATCGAGGAGAAGGGCTTCAGCGCCGTCGCGGTGGAGGCGGACTGGCCGGACGCGTACCGCATCAACCGCTACGTGCGCGCGATGGGCAGGGACGTGGACGCGGTGGAGTCGCTCGCCGACTTCCAGCGCTTCCCTTCGTGGATGTGGCGCAACGCGGACGTGCTGGACTTCGCGGGCTGGCTGCGGACGCACAACGACCGGCGCCCGGCGCGGGAGAAGGTCGGGTTCTACGGGCTGGACCTCTACAGCCTCCATGGCTCCATGGGCGCGGTGCTCAGTTACCTGGACCGGGCGGATCCGGAGGCCGCGAAGCGCGCCCGGCACCGCTACGCGTGCTTTGAGCACTTCGGAGAGGATCCGCAGGACTACGGCCATGCCACGTCGCTGGGGCTGTCACCGGACTGCGAGCGCCAGGTCATCGCCCAGCTCCGGGAGCTGCAGCGGGAGCGCGAGTCCCTGCTGCACCGGGACGGGCACGCGGCGGAGGACGCGCAGTTCGAGGCGGAGCAGAACGCGCGCGTCGTCCGGAACGCGGAGGAGTACTACCGGTCGATGTTCCATGGGCGCGTCTCGTCCTGGAACCTGCGCGACACGCACATGGCGGACACGCTGGACGCGCTGCTGGCGTTCCTGACGCGGCGCTCGGGCGACGCGCGGATCGTGGTCTGGGCGCACAACTCCCACGTCGGGGATGCTCGCGCGACGGAGATGGGGGACTCGGGCGAGGTGAACCTGGGGCAGCTGACGCGCCAGCGGCACCCGGGACAGACGCGGCTCATCGGCTTCAGCACGTACCGGGGCACCGTCACCGCGGCCTCCAACTGGGGCGGGGCCGCCGAGCGGAAGAAGGTCCGCCACGGGCTGCCCGGCAGCTGCGAGTCCCTCTTCCACCAGGTCGGGCTGCCGGGCTTCCTGTTGAACCTCCGCGAGCTGGGAGAGGCCGCCGGAGCAATCCGCGAGCGGCGCCTGCAGCGGGCCATCGGCGTCATCTACCGGCCCGACACGGAGCGCATGAGCCACTACTTCCACACCCGGCTGCCGGAGCAGTTCGACGCGATGCTGCACCTCGATGAGACGCGGGCGCTCGAACCACTGGAGCGCACCGCGGGCTGGGAGCGCGGCGAAGCGCCGGAGACCTATCCGACGGGCCTGTAGGCCCGGGCATGGCTTCCTCCCAGCTCCGGGGTACGGTCCTGCCCCGAAGGCGCGTTCCCGGGAGGAGACTCATGCGGTGGTGGTGTCTCGCGCTGTTGCTTGCTTCCTGTTCGGCGCACCGCTCCTCCGGCGGCGGCACGCCGGACGCCACGAAGGAGCGGGACCTGCGGGCCCGCGTCTACGAGGCGAAGGGCGAAGCGGCCACCGAGTCCAGGCAGTGGGGCGTGGCGGCGGCCTCGTTCGCGCTGGCCCGGGCATCGCGGGACTCGCTCGCCGCGCAGTGGGGGCAGGGCCGGGCGGTGGATCACGCCTCCACACTGCGCTGGTCGAAGCGGATCCAGGGCTCGGTGCTGGCCCTGGCGTTCACGCCGGATGGCCGGGTGCTGGCCTCCGGTCACTACGACTCCGTCGTCCGGCTCTGGGACGTGGATCGCGGCGAGCTGCTGGCGGAGCTCCGGGGCCACACGGCCGAGGTCCACGCCGTCGCCTTCTCACCGGACGGCCGCTGGCTGGCTTCCGCGGGCAGGCCCGGGGAAATCCGTGTCTGGGATTGGCGCCAGGGCCGGCAGCGCGCCGTGATTCCGGGACACACCGACGTCGTGCGCGGGCTCGCCTTCTCGCCCGACGGCAGGCAGCTGGCCTCCGGTGGCCTGGACAAGGCGGTCCGCGTCTGGAACGCCGAGACCGGCGCCGAACAGCTGCGCTTCGAACACGACGACTACGTCATCGCCGTCGCCTTCTCGCCGGACGGTGGACGGCTCCTGTCGACGAGCGCGGACCGGAGCGCGCGGGTCTGGGACCTGGCGTCGCGCAAGGAGGTCCACCGCCTCGTGGGCCATGCGGAGAAGGTGGAGTCGGGCGCGTTCTCCTCGGATGGACAGCGCATCATGACGGCGGCGGGCGACCGGGCCGTGCGCTTCTGGGACGCCCGGTCGGGACAACTCGTGGACGTGCTGCGTGACTCCGGCAATGTCTCCGTCGCGGCCATCGACGGTGGGTCTGGCTCTTATACACATCTGACGCTGCCGACGATAAGGCGC
>NZ_RAVW01000850.1 GCF_003611585.1 Corallococcus exercitus
GCGCGAATCCCAACGGGGGGGACGGCCGCCAGCGAGGGGTGGGGTCCGGAGAATCGTGCTCATGCGACAGGGACTCCTTCAGGGGGGACGCGGTCCCACCCCCTCATGGGTTGTCTTGCTTTCTGCCAGGGTCCGGGCCTGTGTTTCACCCCCTGCCGGGAGGGCCGGTCCGGTATCCGACGGAAAAGCGCCGGTAAGATAGGGTTTGCCCCGTCGATATGCCTTCCACGCCGGAAAGAATTTGAATCCGGCCGGTGCACGCCGGGCCGCTGGCCCTGAGGGAACCCGGGGCGGGCCCGGCCGCCGCGAGGAAATACGGCGCCCGGGTCGCAGCGATGTGTCCGGTGGAAGCTGCCGCCTCAAGGGCCGTGAGCCGGCTCACCCGTCCCGTCGCACGGCCCGGTAGGCCTGGGCGGGATGCTTGGGGTTATCGGGATGGGTGCGTTCGAGGAGACCCTCTTCGAGCATCTCTTTGAGGTGCCGCTCCGTCAGCTTGTCCGGGCTGAAGCGAAGCACCCTGGCGAGTTCCGCGGGGTGCCAGGGCCGAAGCGAAGTGAGCGTCAGGATGGCTTCGCGCAGGGCCGCCTTCCGGGGACGGAGTCCTAGCTTTTTGATGATTTCGCGCGCCTGGGGGTCGATTTCTTCCTGGGCGCCGAGCTCCCCCCAATCCGCAGGTAGCTCCCCCCGATCGGGCGCGAACTCCCCCCAATC
>NZ_RAVW01000851.1 GCF_003611585.1 Corallococcus exercitus
GGGATGGGGCAGTTCACGGCGGGGTGGCCCAGGATGAACTTGAGGAAGAACTGGGCCCAGCTGGTGCAGTCGAACTCCAAGGCCCAGTCCGGCAGGGGCTTGCCCTTCATCTTGCGGAAGAGGCTGCCCTTGTCGAAGGGCTCCATGACGAGCACGGCGACGCCGTGCTCCTTCGCCGCGGGCAGCAGGCGCGCCTCGGCGTCGCGCATCGCGAGCGAGTAGGGCAGCTGCACGAAGTCCAGCTTGCTGCCCTTGATGTGCTTCTCCAGGTCGTCGAAGGCGCTGCGCAGATAGTGGGTGACGCCGACGTAGCGGATCTTCTTCGCGGCCTTCAGCTCCCGCAGCACGGGCAGGTGCACGTCCACGTCCAGCAGGTTGTGCACCTGCATCAGGTCCATGCGGCCGTGGCCCATCTTCTGGAGGGAGGCCTGAATCTGCGCCGCGCCCTCCGCCTTGCCGCGCGTCCAGACCTTGGTGGCGAGGAACGGGGTCTTCTCCTGGCCGGACTGCCTGAGCAGGTCGCCGACGACGGCCTCTGAGCGGCCGTACATGGGCGAGGAGTCGATGAGCCGCGCGCCCGAGGCGAGGAACTTCTGGAGCACCTGGGCCAGGGGCGCGCGTTCGTTCGCGGCGCCGCCGACGTCGAAGGTCTGCCAGGTGCCCATGCCGATGACGGGCAGGGCTTCACCGGAGCTGGGGATGGGGCGGGTG
>NZ_RAVW01000852.1 GCF_003611585.1 Corallococcus exercitus
GGCCCTGGGTGGGCGGCACCGCCGTGGGCGTGGTGGACAGGAAGAGGCCCACCGTGGAGGGCGGCGCGGACTGGGTGCCGTCGTTGCAGATGTTCACGTCCGTCCACAGCGAGCTGCCGGGCTTGATGCTCGCGGGCGCAGTCAGCGTGCGCACGACGAGGTCCGGGCCGTACCCCAGGCCGATGCGGGCCAGGGGGGACACGTTGTTGTCCTCGCGCAGCTCCTGGATCGACGCCATCGGGTCCACGATGGCCCCCACATACAGCTCCGGGTTCGGCATGACCGTCCCGGCCGGGACGTTGGCGTAGCCATTCACCAGGCGGGTCACGCACTCCCGTGGCTCCAGCGCCGGCACGCTGAGGGAACCCAGCGGCAGGCGGGACATGGGCGGAGGGCCGGCCACGACGCTCAGCGAAGGCTCGTTCGTGACGTACACCTCCACGGGCACGTCGGGGGACCGGACCGTGCCCACGTTGCACACCTTCGCGGTCGCCGTGAGGGGCTGGCCGGACTGCGCGTTGGTGGGGACGCTCAGCGAGACGACGGTGAGGTCGGGTTGCACGCCCACGCCCATCAGCGTGTCCGCGCGGGTGTTGTTGTCCTCGCGCAGCTCCTGCACGTTGCGCGGCAGGTCCACGATGGCGCCCAGGTACAGGGGCGCGTCATAGGGGCTCGAGGGCGGGCGGTTGGCGAAGCCCTGCGC
>NZ_RAVW01000853.1 GCF_003611585.1 Corallococcus exercitus
CGGCTGCCTCGCGGCGCCAGGTGAAGCTCATGGCGAAGTCGGCACTTCTGTTGAGAACTTCACTCAGCAGAAATTGCAACTTACCCTTCGTATGCACTTGTCAAAGAACGTCCCTGCGACTTCCAGGTAACTTGTGGAGCTGATCGGGTTCGAACCGACGACATCCAGCTTGCAAAGCTGGCGCTCTCCCAGCTGAGCTACAGCCCCGACTCTCGCGTCAGCACCAGGCACTCTTTTACCTTCCCTCCAGCGAGGGAGAAGAGTGGTGGGCCTAGGTGGACTTGAACCACCGACCTCGCGCTTATCAGGCGCGCGCTCTAGCCAGCTGAGCTATAGGCCCAGGGGGCTAAAGCATCGGCGAACCCTACAGCGTCCTTCATTCTCAAAGAGCCGAGCCGCCTTCGCTCGGTCCTTCAAAACCAAACAGCAAGCCCGAAGTTCATAATGGATTGTTTACCGGAAACATTGACCTAGTTAGACCTGATAGCCTTTCGGCTACTGGCATCGCCTGCTCCACCGAAGTGTGAGCCCGATGCCCGGTCTCCTTAGAAAGGAGGTGATCCAGCCGCAGGTTCCCCTACGGCTACCTTGTTACGACTTCACCCCAGTTACCGAGCACTCCTTGGGCACCTCTTGGTGAGGTGACTTCTGGAGCAATCGAC
>NZ_RAVW01000854.1 GCF_003611585.1 Corallococcus exercitus
CGGCTGCCTCGCGGCGCCAGGTGAAGCTCATGGCGAAGTCGGCACTTCTGTTGAGAACTTCACTCAGCAGAAATTGCAACTTACCCTTCGTATGCACTTGTCAAAGAACGTCCCTGCGACTTCCAGGAAACTTGTGGAGCTGATCGGGTTCGAACCGACGACATCCAGCTTGCAAAGCTGGCGCTCTCCCAGCTGAGCTACAGCCCCGACTCTCGCGTCGGCTTTCCCATTCGCGTCCCTCCAGTGAGGGAGAATGGTGGGCCTAGGTGGACTTGAACCACCGACCTCGCGCTTATCAGGCGCGCGCTCTAGCCAGCTGAGCTATAGGCCCAGGGGGGCTAAAGCATCGGCGAACCCTACAGCGTCCTTCATTCTCAAAGAGCCGAGCACACCTTCGCTCGGTCCTTCAAAACCAAACAGCAAGCCCGAAGTTCATAATGGATTGTTTACCGGAAACATTGACCTAGTTAGACCTGACAGCCCGAAGGCTGCTGGTGTTGCCTACTCTCCCGAAGGATGAGTCCAACACCCGGTCTCCTTAGAAAGGAGGTGATCCAGCCGCAGGTTCCCCTACGGCTACCTTGTTACGACTTCACCCCAGTTACCGAGCACTCCTTGGGCACCTCTTGGTGAGGTGACTTCTGGAGCAATCGAC
>NZ_RAVW01000855.1 GCF_003611585.1 Corallococcus exercitus
TAGGAGGGCTTCATCGAGGCGGTCTCGGAGGCAAAGAGGCGGGGAAGAACAGGCGGCGTATACTCGCAACCCGCGTGAGTTACGAGTTGGTCCTTCAGGCGCGGGCTCCAGGCGCCCCCTACGATGAGACGCGGGTGGACGCCCTGCTGGCGGCGCGCCCGGGGACCGTCCGCCCGGACGGCGTGCGCGAGTGGGACCTGGGGGTGGGCGTCGTGGAGGTGCTGCCCCTGCGCGACGGCAAGCGGGTGGTGGGCACGGAGCTGCGCGTGCCGCTGGAGGACCGCGAGGAGCTCATCCGCGAGGCCCTGACCGAAGCCGCCGCGCTGGCCCACAAGGCCCAGCTCCGGCTGTTCGACCCGCAGCTGGGAGAGGTCCTCACGGGCTCCGCCACGGAGCGGGTGGTGGAGCAGTACCTGCGCACGGAACTCTACCGGCGCACCGCGAAGCCCATGGAGATCACCCCCGGCCTGGAGGAGGCGATGAACCGGGCGGAGCGGGTGGACCGCCTGGGCCTGCCGTCCGAGCGCATGTCGCTGTCGACGCGGCTGGTGCTCTTCGCGGTGGGCGGCTTCGCCATCCTCTTCTTCGTGATGCGCTTCCTGATGGAGCAGCTCAACGGCGGGTGAGCCGGGCGGGGGGCCACCCCATGGG
>NZ_RAVW01000856.1 GCF_003611585.1 Corallococcus exercitus
CGAATGTCTCGTGGGCTCGGAGATGTGTATAAGTGACAGGCCGGGCTGCGCGGACTTCGGCGCGGGGACCGGAGGTGAACTGTCGGCAGGCGCCTTCGGCGAAGGGGGCGCCACGGGCGGAGCGGCCCGCATCGGTGGCTTCCCGGGAGGCTGCGAGACCGCAGGGACCGGCACGGCGGGCGTGGGCGCCGCGCGAGGAGGCCTGTCCTCGGGAAGGGCCGAGGGGCGCGGAGTGCGCGGCGCGGGGAGTGCCTCGGAAGGCGGGGAAGCAGCCAGGGGCGGCTTCGCCGTTCGCGCGTCCGCACCGCTCGTGGAGGGCCTGGATGCGCTCAAAGGCGGTTGCGGCGCCGGCGGAGTGAGCGGCGGCGCCGCCCAGCGTGGAGGCTCCACGGAGGGGCGCTCCGGAGATGGAGCCAAGGGCTCGCGCGGAACCGCCGCCGTGACGACCACCCGTTGCTCGACGACCCGGTCCACCACGCGCTCGGTGCGGCGCTCGACCAGGCGCTCTCGCACCACGAGCGGCGCGGCCAGGGCGGGGAGCCGGGGGCGCTCCGCGACGAAGGGC
>NZ_RAVW01000857.1 GCF_003611585.1 Corallococcus exercitus
GACTACGACGGCATGGTGGCGCTGCCCCGGGGCATGCGGGACGTGACGGACCTGCCCCGGCTCACGGAAGCCCTGCTCAAACGACACCCGGAGTCCTGGGTGGAACGTGTGATGGGTGGCAACTTCCGGCGTTACTTCCGCGAGACGCTAGGCGGCGGTTGACAGCGAAATACCTGTCGAAAAGAGTCGCCGGCACCCATGAACCGTCTTCCCCTCGCGCTCCTGTCCCTCGTCGGTTTCTTCCTTCTTTCCGGCTGTGGCGGGCCGGGTTCGGGCGACTCGTGTGACGGCGGCGACTACGTGTGCCAGGACGATGCGCAGGCCCTGGAGTGCCGCAACGGCACCTGGCGTCCGCTGGCGTGCCGCGGGCCGCTGGGCTGCCGGGAGCTGGCGGACAGCGTGCGGTGCGACACGTCCCTCAACCAGGAGAACGACGGGTGCGCCACGGACGCGGAGGGCAAGGGCGTGTGCAGCCCGACCAGCGCCGCGCTCCTCACGTGCAAGCAGGGCGTGCTGGTGAAGACGGCGGATTGCTCGTCCTGCGCCGTGCAGGATGGGCAGGCCGTCTGCCAGCCCTGACTCCGGCGACTTCAGCGCTCCGGTTCCCCGCTGGAGGATGGCGGTGGGG
>NZ_RAVW01000858.1 GCF_003611585.1 Corallococcus exercitus
GCTGGGGGTGATGCGCGGGGAGTCGGGCGTGGCGCTGCTGCTCGCGGCGGTGGCGCTCGCGGTCGCGGCGGTGCCGGAGGGGCTGCCCACGGTGGTGACGCTCGCACTCGCGGTGGGCGTGCAACGCATGGTGAAGGGCCACGTGCTGGTGCGACGGATGCAGGCGGTGGAGACGCTGGGCTCCGCCACGGTCATCTGCACGGACAAGACGGGCACGCTCACCCTGGGCATCATGGAGGTGCGCGAGGTGTGGCCCCCGGAGTCCGCGCGGCGCGTGCTGGAGGTGGCGGCGGCGTGCTGCGACGCGGAGCTGCCTGCCGAGGGGCAGGGGGCCGGCGCGGGCGACCCCACGGAGCTGGCGCTGCTCGTGGCCGCGCGGGCGAAGGGCGTGGAGCGCGCGGACGTGGAGCGCGAGCGCCCCCGCGTGTCGGAGCAGCCCTTTGATTCGGACCGGCGGCGCATGAGCATCCTGCGCTCGGACGGCGTGCTCTACGTGAAGGGCGCGCTGGAGGCGCTCCTGCCGCTGTGCAAGCAGGTGCCTCCGGGCGTGACGGAGGCCCTGGCGTCGCTGGCGGGGCGCGCCCTGCGCGTGCTGGCGGTGGCGGAGGGGCGGGGCCCCGAGG
>NZ_RAVW01000859.1 GCF_003611585.1 Corallococcus exercitus
CCGCCCGCCCTACGCCGGCAGCCGCCCCGTGTTGGCCCAGTCAATCATCCGCTCCGCCAGCTCCTCCGCGTTGCGGCGCAGGTAGGCCAGCTGCAACACCTCGTCGTCCGTGCACGCCAGCGCCATGCGCACCCGCACGCTGTCCGCGAAGCGCAGCACCTGCCCGATGCTCAGCGACGCCCGGTCCTCCAGCGCCCCCGCGAACCGCGCCACGTCCGCCTCCACCGCGCAGCCCTCCGCCAGCAGCGCCGCCACCAGCGCGGACCTCGCCACCCGGTGCTCGCGCGACCGCGCGTCCTGCAACTGGCGCCGCCACGGCTGCGCCTCCCACCGCCCCCCGATGGGGCTTACTGGCTCGGGCCCGCCCTGTGTCCGCGACTCCATTGCTCGCATCATCAGTGCCCCCTCTTCCAAGACCAGGGTCCGTCCATGGGCATGACCGGCGTCGTGCCTCCGAGCCATCCGCGGGCTGGGGGCTTTGCTGGAAAAACGCTTTGGTCCGGGTTTCTTGATGGCCCGGAGGGACGTTGGAACTGTCATGCGTGGACACCTCCGTCAGCTCTGCTTTGAGGGAATTGTCGGAAGGCGGTCCGGGTGGCTCGGGGACGGGGGG
>NZ_RAVW01000085.1 GCF_003611585.1 Corallococcus exercitus
CTCCGGCCCCGACCGCAGCGCCCACGGCGCGTCCGCCGACGCCGCCCACTCCCTCCACCGCGGGCACCGTCCAGCTGGGCCCGGGCCGCGAGGCCTCGCGCCCCAGCGAGGAGGACCTGTCCCCCGAAGGCATCGCGCGCTCGGTGATCCACAACGAGGCGCGCTTCCTCTTCCAGAGCCTGCTGACGGGAGACGTGCGCAACGCGTCCGCGGAGCTGTCGTACCCGTTCCAGCTCGAGGACAAGCGCTTCAGCACCCCGGACGAGCTGGTGCAGGCGTGGGTGAAGCAGCTGCGCGCGCGGCGCACGGACCTGGTCACCCTCTACGACATCGAAGTGCTGCCCATCGCGGAGATGGAGAAGAAGTACGGCAAGCCGCCCGCGCGCCTGGGGCTGGATCCGCGAGCGCTCAAGGACACCTGGGCCGCGGTGGGCAACCTCTCCGGGCACGCGGCCATCTTCCTCTTCCGAGGCAGCCCGGACCTGAGCTGGCACGCCTTCGCGTACACGGACTGAAGACGCCACGGAGCGCCCCGCGTTCCCACCGGGCGCCCTGGCTTGCGTCCAGGCCGCGCTTCAGCCCAGCGCCGCGACGAAGTCCCGCAGGCGCGTGAGGCCCTTCTGGAGCACCTCGCGCGAGGTGACGAAGCTCATGCGGATGTAGCCCGGCGCGCCGAACGGATCCCCCGGCACCGCCGCCACGAGGAAGTCGTTGAGCAGCGCCTCGGACATCTGGAGCGAGTCCGTCAGCGGCTTGCCCTTGTAGGACTTGCCCATCAGGCCGCGCACGTCCGCCATTGCGTAGAAGGCCCCTTCGGGCAGCCGGCAGCGGATGCCGGGGATGGCGTTGAGCCCCGCGACGAACAGGTCCCTGCGCTCGCGGTACTCGTTCACCATCGCGGTGATGGTGTCCGTGGGGCCGTTGAGCGCCGCCAGCGCCGCCTTCTGGGTGATGGAGGACGCGTTGGACGTGGACTGGTCCTGCACCAGCTGCATGCCGGAGATGAGCGCCTTGGGCCCGGCCGCGTAGCCCAGCCGCCAGCCCGTCATCGCGTAGGACTTGGACAGGCCGTTGGACACCAGCAGCCGCGGCACCAGGTCCGGCGCCACGTTGCCGATGTTGAGGAACGGCTCCTGCGTGTAGAGGAGCTTCTCGTACATGTCGTCGGTGACGAGGATGCAGTCGTGGCCACGCACCGCGTCCGCGATGCCCTCCAGCGTGGCGCGCGAGTACACCGCGCCCGTGGGGTTGGCCGGGCTGTTGAGCACGATGGCGCGCGTGCGCGGGGTGAGCGCCTTCTTGATGGCCGCGGGGTCCGGCGCGTAGCCGTCCTCCTCGCGCGTGGGGACGATGACCGGCGTGCCGCCCGCCAGGTGCACCATGTCCGGGTAGCTCACCCAGTACGGCGCGAAGATGATGACCTCATCCCCTTCATCCAGCAGCGCCTGGAAGCAGTTGTAGAGCGACTGCTTGCCGCCCGCCGTCACCACCACCTGATCCGGCGCGTACTTCAGGCCGTTGTCCTTCTCCAGCTTGCGGCAGACGGCCTCGCGCAGCTCCGGCATGCCCGCGGTGGCGGTGTACTTCGTGAAGCCCGAGCGGAGCGCGTCGATGGCCGCCTGCTTCACGAACTCCGGCGTGTCGAAGTCCGGCTCACCGGCGGCGAGCACCACCACGTCCTTGCCACCGGCGGCGAGCGCCTTGGCGCGGGCGTTGAGGGCCAGGGTGGCGGAGGGCTTGATGGCTTGCAGCCGGCGGGCGAGTTTCATGCGCCTTGCCTAGCGCGGAACTCCCGAAGCGGACAAGCACTACGGGCGTGCTGCGTTGCCCGGTTGCCGCTCCGGAACCCCTACGGTTTCGGGCCGAACTTCTTCTTCAGCCCCGCGTTCACGTTCGGGGGGACGAGCCCCTCCACGTTCCCTCCGAAGGTGGCGACCTCCCGGACGAGCTGCGAGGAGATGTAGAAGTAGTCCTCGCCCGTCATCATGAAGACGGTGTCGATGTCCGGCGCCAGCTTGCGGTTCATGTTCGCCAGCTGGAACTCGTATTCGAAGTCCGACACCGCGCGCAGCCCGCGGATGACGACGCTCACGTTGCGGTGGTGCACGTAGTCCACCAGCAGGCCGTGGAAGGCGTCCACCTCCACGCGGGGGTCATTCACCGCCTCGCGGATGAGCTCGATGCGCTCCTCCTGGCTGAAGAGGGGCGTCTTCTTCGGGTTCACCGCGATGGCGACGATGAGCCGGTCGAACATCTTCAGGCTGCGCTGGATGAGGCTCAGGTGCCCGTTGGTGAGCGGATCAAACGAACCAGGGTAGATGGCAACCGGCATGGGTGCGGAGAAGTCTCGGCGGGCCCACGGGGCGGGTCAAGCGCACGTCACGGCGCCCGGTAGAAGCTCACCAGGGTGTCCCCGAACCGGCGCTGGTCCTCCCGGGTGAGCCCCGCGTGGGCGTCCGGGGCCGCCTCCCGCTTGTCGTGCTCCACCACCACCGTGCCGCCCGGCGTCACCACGCCCGCGGCCGCCACCGCGTCCAGCACCGTCTCCACCACGCGCGCCGCGTAGGGCGGATCCGCGAAGACGAGCTCGAACCGCTCCCCCTGCTTGCCCAACGTCCCCAGCGCGCGCACCACGGGCTGCGCCAGGATGGACACCTGGGCCGTGAAGCCCAGGTCGTCGGTGTTCTTGCGGCACAGGGCCAGGGCCTCGCGGTCCTGGTCCACCAGCACCAGCCGGCCCGCGCCCCGCGACAGGGCCTCCAGCCCCAGCGCGCCGGTGCCCGCGTACAGGTCCAGCACGGCCTGGCCGTCCAGGAACTGGCCCAGCATGTTGAAGATGGTTTCCCGGACCCGGTCCGCCGTGGGGCGGATGTGAGCGGACGACGGCTTGGGCCCCGTCAGGGCCCGGCCCTTCGCGCTGCCTGCAACAATGCGCATGGGCGCCCTTCTAGCCCAGGTCGCCGTCCGGCTTCGCGAGGAACGCCATGGACACCGACGCCGAGCGGTGCGCCCCCAGCGCCGCCAGCGTCTCCGTGGCCTCCGCGAAGGACAGCGCCTCCAGCGTCTCGCGCGAGGCGGGCGACAGGGGCGGCAGCCCCTCCTCCAGCACGGACAGCAGCTCCCCGGCCGGCATGCCCGCCGCCTGGGCCCGCGCCACCACCGGCTCGCGCACCTCCGGCGGCCAGGCGCGCAGGGCCAGCGGCCCCAGGGGCCCTCCCCGGTCCACCTTGCGCACGCCCGCGGCCACGTAGCTGGACAGCCCCCCCGCGGCCCCCGTGGACACGTCGTCCACCGCCACCGCCACGCCCTTCGCCGCGGCGGTCTCCACCACCTGGCGCAGCAGCTCCACGTCCAGCTCGCCGTCCTCCAGCCGCGCGTCCGACACGCGCAGGAAGCGCACCGGGACCTGCCACTGCGACAGCCCCTCCAGCAGCGTCTCGCACGCGTCCACCAGCCCGCCGGAGGACACCTGCGGCGGGGACACCTCCAGCGACAGCTCGCGCTCCTTGAGCGGGCCCACCAGCGCGTTGACCGCCTCCACCGCCTCGTAGGACGTGAGGCGCGACAGGTCCAGCGACACCAGCGCGAAGCCCGCGTCCACCACGCGGAAGAGCCCCTCCTGGAGCGCGTCCAGCACGTCCGCGTCCGTGGACGTCACGCGGATGGGACCGGCCTGGAGGAACAGGGGCCGGGTGTGCCCGGCCTCCTGGGCGGCCGCGTGCACCGCCTGCACGAAGCGCTCGGAGGCGCCCCGGTCCGCCAGCGGGTGCGGACACGCCAGGCCCAGCACCGCGTCCTCCGCGCGGGCCGCGCCCAGCAGGCCCGGCAGCGCGCCCTTCGCCAGCACCGGCAGGCACGGCAGCGCCATGGGCGTGGACTCCAGCGCCCGCAGCAGCTCCCGCGGATCCAGCAGGGGCACCCGGGAGCCCGGGCCCACCCGCGCCACCACGTTGCCCGGCCGCAGCGACAACACCTTGTCCAGCACGCTCATAGGAGCCGGCGAGAATCCCCGCCCCGCGCGCCTTTCGCAAGCGTGAGTCAGTGCACCTCGCCCAGGTGGGCGTAGGACTGGCTCTCGATCTGGATGGTGGTGTGGTCGATGCCGAAGCGGTCGAAGAGGTCGTGCTTCACCGCGGACAGGATGTCGTCGTTGTTGCAGACCATGGGGTCCGCCACCACCAGGTGCGCCGACAGCGCGTACATCCCGCTGGAGATGGTCCACACGTGCAGGTCGTGCACCGCCTGCACGCCCGGCACCTTCCCCATCAAATCCCGCACCTGCTCCAGGTCCACGTGCGCGGGCACCGCTTCCAAGAGCACGTCCACCGCGTCCTTCACCAGCCGCAGCGCGCCCACGACGATGATCATGGAGATGAGCACGGAGATGATGGGGTCCACGATGTACCAGCCGGTCCACCACATCACGCCCGCGCCAATCAGCACGCCCACCGACGACAGCGTGTCCCCCAGCACATGCAGGAACGCGCCGCGCACGTTCATGGAGTGCGTCTGGTGCAGGAAGCCCAGCGCCGCCAGGTTCGCCACCAGGCCGATGCCCGCCACCAGCGCCATGGGCCCCAGCTCCACCGGCGCCGGCGTGCGCATGCGCTGCCAGGCCTCCATCAGGATGAAGATGGTGATGACCAGCAGCAGCACCCCGTTGAGGAGCGCGCTGAGGATTTCCATCCGGTAGTAGCCGTAGGTCTTCTTCAGGTCCGCGGGCCGCCCGGCGAACCAGAGCGCCAGCAGGCTCAGGATCATCGCCGACACGTCCGTCAGCATGTGCCCGGCGTCGGAGAGCAGCGCCAGCGAGTTGGTGAGGAACCCACCCACCGCCTCCGCCACCATGATGGTCGCCGTCAGCCCCAGCGCGAACAGCAGCCGGCGGCGGTCCTTGCGCCGCTCCTCCGCCAGCCCGCCCCGCTTGGGGCCATGCGAATGACCGTGCCCAGGGCCGTGCGAGTGCCCATGGTGGGAATGGTCATGATCATCCTCGTGCGAATGGCCGTGCCCTGCCCTGCCGTGTGTATGTGGGGGTGCGCTCACAGGGAACCAGGGTACGCGAACAGCGCCGTCATTCGGACAGGTGTCGCTGGATTGATTTCGGACAACCCCGTAGATCCATTGTCCTGATCCGCAACAGGGCGAGGACCGTGGGGATGGACTTCGAGAAGCATCAGAATCTGCACACCATTGTCATGTTGAGGGATGTCATCCGCAAGTGGTGGCAGGTGGAGCTGTCGTTCGCGGATCGCCACGGGGTGGTGCACGACTGGCAGCGCGGGGATTTCATCCCGCCGCCCAACGACTTCTGCCGCCACTCGCTGGGGGCGCGGGAGGGGATGCGGCGGTGTGCCCAGTCGGTGCGGGTGCTGCACGAGAAGTTCAAGGCCGCCAAGAACCTGCGCCGCTCCCTCTTCCACGACTGCCACCTGCGCCTGTCCATCGTGGGCGCGCCGCTCTACATCCGCAACGAGTACGAGGGCTTCCTCTTCGTGGAGGGCTTCGCCCGGCAGCCGCTCACGCCCGGCGACGGCCAGGTGCTGCTGGGGAAGATGCGCGATATCGCCCCCGGGGCGCTCCTGGAGCTGGAGGGCGCGGCGGAGCGCGTGCCGGTGCTGGACGGCTCGGAGCTGAGCAAGCTGTCGGACCTCCTGGAGTTCGCGGTGACGGAGATCGCCAACCAGGAGGTGGAGCTCACGCGCAAGGAGGAGACCATCCAGTCCATGGCCTCCGAACTCTCCAACCGCTACCGCTTCGAGAAGATCATCGGCCGCTCCGGGGCCATGAATGAAGTCTTCCGCCTGATGGAGAAGGTGGCGAACTCCGACTCCACCGTCCTCATCAACGGCGAGTCCGGCACGGGCAAGGAGCTGGTGGCGCGCGCCATCCACCACAACGGCCCGCGCAAGGACAAGCCGTTCGTCGTGCAGAACTGCTCCGCCTTCAACGACAACCTGCTGGAGAGCGCCCTCTTCGGGCACACCCGGGGCGCCTTCACCGGCGCGCTCAAGGACAAGAAGGGCCTCTTCGAGGTCGCGGACACGGGCACCTTCTTCCTGGACGAGGTGGGCGACATGTCCCCCGCCCTCCAGGTGAAGCTCCTGCGCGTGCTCCAGGAGGGCACCTTCCTGCCCGTGGGCGGCACCCAGTCCCGCGAGGTCGACGTGCGCGTCATCGCCGCCACCCACAAGGACCTGGGCGAATTGGTGAAGCGCGGCGAGTTCCGCGAGGACCTCTTCTACCGCATCAACGTCATCCGCCTGCAGCTGCCGCCCCTGCGCGAGCGCAAGGACGACCTGCCCGTCCTCATCGACCACTTCCTGCGCAAGCACCACCGCGAAGGCCAGCGCGCGCGGGGCCTGGCGCCGGAGGCCCTGGGCATCCTGGGCGCGTACGCGTGGCCGGGGAACATCCGCGAGCTGGAGAATGAAATCGAGCGGCTGCTGGTGCTGGGCGGAGAGCTGGAGGTCATCCCCGCGGAGCTGCTCTCCAGCCGCATCCGCGACGCCGTCGTCCCCGGAGGCGGGCCCTTCATCGCCCCTCGGGCGCACGGCAAGCTGCACGAGGCGGTGGAGTCCCTGGAGAAGGAGATGATCCACCAGGGCCTGGTGCGCACCCGCTACAACAAGAGCCGGCTGTCGCGCGAGCTGGGCATCAGCCGCTCCAACCTCATCCTCAAGATTTCGCGCTACGGGCTGGACAAGGGCATCCCCGAAGGCCTGGACGCGGAAGAGGTGGAAGCGTGAGCGCGCCCCATGGACAGGCGGTCTCCTTCCGCCAGGACTCGCTGCGCGTCCCCGACGGCGCGGACCTCTACTACCAGGTGCGGGGGGACGGAAGCCCGGGCATGGTGCTGTGCGACGGCCTGGGCTGTGACGGCTTCGCGTGGAAGTACCTCCTGCCCTACCTGGGCCGGCGCCACCAGGTGCTGAGATGGCACTACCGGGGCCACGGCAAGAGCACCGTCCCCACGGACCGCACGCGCATCGGCATGGAGTACACCTGCGACGACCTGGCGCGGGTGATGGACGCGGCGGGCATGGAGAAGGCCGTCCTCTTCGGCCACTCCATGGGCGTGCAGGTGGCGCTGGAGTTCCACCGCCGCTACGCCCGGCGCGTGGAGGGGCTGGTGCTGGTGTGCGGCAGCTACGGCCTGCCCCTGGACACCTTCCACGACTCCACGCTGCTCAAGCGCCTCTTCCCCACCCTGCGCTCCGCGGTGGAGCGCTTCCCCCGCCACACCGCGCGCATCGTGCACGGGGCGCTCACCACGGAGCTGGTGGTGCAGCTGGCCATCCGCCTGGAGATGAACCCGGAGCTCATCGCGCGCAACGACCTGGCCCCGTACTTCACCCACCTGGCGAAGATGGACCCCGTCGTGTTCGTGCGGACCCTGGACTCACTGGCGAACCACACCGCCGAGGACCACCTGGAGCACGTGGACGTGCCCACCCTGGTGGTCGCCGGGGAGAAGGACCGCTTCACCCCCGGATGGCTGTCCCGGAAGATGGCCGAGCGCATCCCCGCCTCCGAACTCCTGATGATTTCCGAGGGCACCCATACCGCCCCACTGGAAGTTCCGGGCCTCGTGGAGCTGCGCGTGGAGCGCTTTTTGAGAGAGCGGCTGGGGGTTGAAACGGCCGAGTCACAGCCAAAGGTGGGATAAGCGCCCGGCGGGCGGACAGCCTGATTGTCTGCCTGCTGGACACCCGCCTTCATTGCAGGCGGGAAGCCCCCGGCATATAAGCCCCCGCCTTCCGGGTTCCGGTGGGATTGAGAAACCCCGTCCTGGGCGTCTCTCCTCGCACCTTCTTTCAGTCAGTTGGTCCGCATGATCTCTCGCGAAAACATCCGCAACGTCGCCATCGTCGCTCACGTCGACCACGGCAAGACCACCCTCGTCGACCACCTGCTCCGGCAGGCGGGTACCTTCCGCGCCAATGAGCACATGACCGAACGGGTCATGGACTCGAACGACCTCGAGCGCGAGAAGGGCATCACCATCCTCGCGAAGAACACTGCCGTCTCCTACAAGGGGATGCAGATCAACATCATCGACACCCCGGGCCACGCCGACTTCGGTGGCGAGGTGGAGCGCGGTCTGCGCCTGGTCGATGGCGTCATCCTGCTGGTGGACGCCGCCGAAGGTCCCCTGCCCCAGACCCGCTTCGTGCTCACCAAGGCGCTGGCCATGGGCCTGAAGACGGTGCTGGTCATCAACAAGATCGACCGTCAGGACGCCCGGGCCAAGGAAGTGCTGGACCTGGTGTACTCGCTCTACATCGACCTGGGCGCGAACGAAGAGCAGCTGGAGATGCCCGTCCTCTACACGGTCGCTCGCCAGGGTCAGGCCTCCACGTCGCTGGACGTGCCGGGCAAGACGCTGGAGCCCCTGTACGACGCCATCATCAAGCACATCCCGCCCCCGCCCGCGCCCCCGGCGGAGCAGACGACGCTCCAGCTGCTGGTGGCCAACCTGGACTACGACGACTACGTCGGCCGTCTGGCGGTGGGCCGCGTGCAGGCGGGCCGCATCACGGCGAACATGCCCGTGTCCGTCGTCCGCGAGGGCGGCAAGGTGCAGCAGGGCAAGATCGTGAAGCTGTACGGCTTCTCCGGCCTGAAGCGCGCGGAGATCCCGGACGCCGGCCCGGGTGAGATCGTCTCCATCGCGGGTATCGAGGAGATCTCCATCGGCGACACCATCGCGGACTTCGAGAAGCCCGTGGCGCTGCCGCGCATCACCGTGGACGAGCCCACGATGATGATGATCTTCAAGGTCAACGACGGGCCGCTGGCGGGCAAGGAAGGCAAGTTCGTCACCTCCCGCAACCTGCGTGAGCGCCTGTACCGCGAGGCGTACCGCAACGTGGCCGTGCGCGTGGAGGACACCGCGACGCCGGACGCGTTCCGCGTGGTGGGCCGTGGCGAACTGGCGCTGGCGGTCATCATCGAGAACATGCGCCGCGAGGGCTACGAGCTCACGGCCTCCAACCCGGAGCCCATCACCAAGACGGTGGACGGCCAGGTCCACGAGCCCATGGAGCTGCTCTTCTGCGACGTGCCGGAGAACAGCGTGGGCGTCGTGACGGAGCGCCTGGGGCCCCGCAAGGGCCGCATGATGGACATGCAGCAGCTGGGCTCGGGCCGCACCCGCCTCCAGTTCCGCATCCCCGCGCGCGGCCTCATCGGGTTCCGCTCGGAGTTCCTCACCATCACGCGGGGTGAGGGCATCATGAGCAGCCAGTTCGACGGCTTCGAGCCGTGGTTCGGCTACATCCCCAAGCGCGCCAACGGCGCGATGGTCTCCGACCGCCTGGGCGACACGGTGCCGTACGCGCTGTTCAGCATCCAGGAGCGCGGTCAGCTCTTCGTGGGCGCGGGCACCACCGTGTACGAGGGCATGATCATCGGCGAGCACGCGCACCCGTCCGAGCTCAACGTCAACTGCTGCCGCGAGAAGAAGCTCACCAACATCCGCGCCGCCGGCCGCGACGAGAACGTCATCCTCGTCCCGCCGCGCGAGATGGGCCTGGAGAAGGCCCTGGAGTGGATCGCCGACGACGAGCTCGTCGAGGTGACGCCCAAGTCCGTGCGCATGCGCAAGAAGGCGCTGGCCGTGGGCGAGCGCTACCGCGCCGAGCGCGACCGCAAGCGCGAGGAGCGCGCCGAGGGCGAGTAGTCCTTCGCCTTGAACGCCTGAAGCTTCCAGGGGCCGCCACCCAGCACACCGGGTGGCGGCCCCTTCTTCGTCTTGAGGAGGCAGCGCGCCGTGGAGTCCAACGCAGGCAAGCCCAGGGGCGTGTTGTATTCGCGCCCGGATTCGCGGCACTTCGAGCACGTCCGCGTCCTGCCCGCGGAGGACCTGCGCCCCTGGGTCGAGCACTTCTGGGCCGTCCGCTGGGACCTGCGCGGACAGCCGCCCTATCTCCAGCAGACCCTCTCCCATCCGTCCGTGCACTGGGCCTTCCAGGACGGCACGTCCCGCATTGGCGGCGTGGACCGGGGCCGCTTCTCCATCACGCTGGAGGGGCTGGGCGGCGTGTTCGCCATCAAGTTCCGGCCCGGAGGCTTCTTTCCCTTCGTGGGCACGCCCGTGTCCGCCCTCACGCAGCGCACCGTGCCCCCGGCGTCCCTGCTGGGCCCGGCGGCGCGGGAGCTGGAGGCGGCCATCCTCGCCACCGACGTCACGCGCGACGCGGATGCGGAACGCATCGCGCTGGCGGAGGCCTTCCTGCGAGCGCACAGGCCCGCGCCGGATCCGAACGTGGGATGGGTGCAGGCCATGGTCACGCGCATCCTGGAGGACCGCGCGGTGACGAAGGTGGAGGATCTGCTCACGCCTGGGGGCCCGGGCCTGCGCACGCTGCAGCGGCTGTTCAACCGCTACGTGGGCGTGAGCCCCAAGTGGGTCATCCAGCGCTACCGTCTGCACGAGGCCGCGGAGCGGCTGCGCGAGACTCCACCGCCGGAGCTGGCGCGGCTGGCGCTGGAGCTGGGCTACTTCGATCAGGCCCACTTCATCCGCGACTTCCGGCGCATCGTGGGCCACACACCCGCCGGATACGCCCGGCGGGCGGCGCATGGGGCTGACGCTCAAGACATGAGGGGACGAAACGGATGAAGACGATTGGATTGCTGGGCGGGATGAGCTGGGAGTCTTCGGCGGAGTACTACCGGCTGATCAACGAGCACGTGAAGCGGGAGCTGGGCGGGCATCACTCCGCGAAGGTCGTCCTCTACAGCGTGGACTTCCAGGAGATTGAGCACGCCCAGAGCACCGGCCGGTGGGACGAGGCGGCCCGCATCCTGTGCGACGCAGCCCGGGCGCTGGAACGCGCGGGGGCCGAGGCCCTGGTGCTGTGCACCAACACCATGCACAAACTGGCGGCGGACATCGCTTCCGCCACGCGCATCCCCTTCCTGCACATCGCGGAGGCCACCGCCCAGGAGGTCCTCCGCGCCAGGGTGAAGACCGTGGGCCTGCTCGGAACGCGCTACACGATGGAGCAGGACTTCTACAAAGGCAGGCTCGCCGAGCAGGGCCTGGAGGTCCTGGTGCCCACCGACGAGCAGCGCCAGGCGGTCCATGACGTCATCTACCAGGAGCTGTGCCTGGGCCAGGTGAAGGCCGCCTCCCGGGAACGCTACCAGCGCATCATGGAGGAGCTGGTCCGCCGGGGCGCCCAGGGAATCATCCTGGGCTGCACGGAGATCACCCTGCTGATCAAACCCGGTGACGCCTCGGTGCCGGTGTTCGACACCACGGCCATCCACGCCCGGAAGGCCGCCGCGTTCTGCCTGGGTTCGTAATCAGAACGTGTACTTCACGCGCGGGAACACGGCGAACGACATGATGTTGGGCCCGATGATGTAGCGCCCGAGCAGGTCCGCGCCCACGGAGAAGTGCTCGAAGGACGTCGCGTACTCCACGCCCACGCCCAGGCCCGCGTTGAAGGCGTTGATGGAGCGGCCCGGGTCCCCCTTCTCCGGATCCACCGGCGTGGGGTCCAGGCGCGTGTAGCCCGCCGCCACCTTGGGCGTCAGGTAGAAGCGGTGGGCCAGCTGCACGTGGTACGCGGCCGTCAGGTCGCCAAAGGCCACCGTGAAGTTGTCCGACAGCGCGCAGACGTTGGAGTCCGGCAGGTAGCCCGCGAAGCAGTTCTGCGCGGAGGACCCCAGCGCGAAGTGGGCGCCCAGCGACAGCCGCTCCGTCAGGTCGTAGCCGATGCCCAGCTGCACGTACGACTGCGCGTTGGAGTAGTTGTTCTCGCCGCCCACCGTGAAGAACACCCCGACGTCGGTCTCGGTGAAGAACCCCCGGCGCGGCTCGAAGGGGACGCCCTCCGGCGGGGTGGCTCCCAGGGCCGGCGTCGCCAGCGCGAGCGCGGCCAACAGCAGCGACTTCCTCACGACTCCTCCCGTCACGTTGTCCTCCTGCTCCCTCGCACTCCGGGCAGCAGCGGCACGGACAGTAGTGATGCCGGGCACGAAACGGCAGCGGGGAAAAACGAAAATGGCGTGGACCGTTTCGTCCACGCCACTTCGGTCTTCCAGTCTACGAATCGCGCCCCGCGTTACTCAGCGGCGTCCGCGCCCGAGGGCGAGAACAGCCAGGGGTACGTCACGTTCACCACGCCGCCGCCCTTGGGCTCCGGGAACTTCCAGCGGCGGATGCGGGAGATCATGCACTGCTCCGCCGGGGTGCTGCCCAGCGTGGACTCCGACACGCTGGCGTCCGCCACCGCGCCCGCCGGGTCGATGGTGAAGGCCACCGCGACCTTGCCAGCCAGCGCCGGGTTCTTGTTCAGCTCCGACTCGTAGCAGTACTTGATCTCGTTCTGGTGCCGCCGGATGACCTTGGCGATGACGTCCTTGTCCAGGCCGCCAATCACCGTCGTCTTGCCGGGGATGACCTTGGTGACGGACTTGCCGCGGCCGCCCAGGTCGATGCCGCCGGACCCGCCCGTGCCCCGGCCGTTGCCCTGGGTGCCCAGGCCACCGATGCCCAGCGCCGTGCCGCCACCGCCGTTGCCCGTGCCGCGCGAACCCATGCCGCCCACGCCGTGAGCGTCACCCATGGCCGCGCCGCCCTTGAGGCCACCCAGCGAGTTGTTGATGCCGGTGCCGATGCCGCCCGGACCGAACACGTCCGACGCGCCACCCTTCATGCCCTTGAGCGCGCCCAGGAGACCGACCTTGCCCACCACCTGGCGGTCCTTCTCCTTCTTGCTCTTGTCCACCACCGGGGTGCCCGGCTTGGAGGGCGCGGCCTCCTCCTGCTTCGCCTCCTGCTTGCCGAACTTGCCCTCTTCGTCCTTGGCCTTGGCCCCCTCCTCCACGCCGGAGAGCTGGAGCTTCTTCGCCTCCACCTTCTTCTCCGGGGCGATGAGGAACTTGGCCACGCGCTGCTGGGACTCGAAGACGTCGTCCGCGGACTTCGTCTCCGTGTGCGGCGTCAGCAGCATCGCGGTGACGAACGCCGCCGCCGCGAGGATGCAGATGGCGGCGATCTTGAAGAAGCTGAAGTCGCGGTCCGACAGCGACGTCGCCAGGATGGCCGGCGACGGCTTCACGTAGCGCATCACGAACGCCACCGTGCCCAGCGACACCTCCGCCCGGTCATGCAGGCCCAGGGTGAAGAGCTGCTCCTGGTCCGGCGTGGCGTTGTTGAGCTGGCCCGCGGCGCGCAGCGCGTCCTTCGTGCGCACGTCGCCGTTGTTGGTGACGAAGACGCCGGAGCCCGCCGGAGCGCGCAGCTCCAGCTTGTCGCCCTTGCTCACCGCCAGCACGTGGCTCTTGCCCACCTGCGGCGAGTACACGGTGAAGGTGTTCTTGGCGCCCTCGCCGATGGTGACCGGCGCGCCGTCCTTGAAGTGCTGGACCTCCAGCATCTGGTCGCCCCAGAGCATGGAGACCTGCAGCACCTTCGCGTCAGGCGTCGGCTGCGCGTCCCTGGGCAGCGGCTCCTGCAGGTGCGGCGGAGGCTGCGGCTTGCGGGCCGCCGCCACCTGGGGAGGCGTGGCCTTGCGCGCCGCCACTGGAGGCGCCGGAGGACCGAACACCGGGGTGGACGTCACGTTCGTGGACACCTGCGTGCCCAGCGCGCCCGCCGGAGCGGAGCGCGGCGTGCTGACCGTGCCCACCACGTTGGCCGCGTTCATCGCGGGCCGAGGAGGCGGAGGCGCCTGCCGCATGTTCGGAGGCACCGGAGCCGCGTGCGTCGCCGAAGCCTGCGGAGCCGCGTGCGACACCGGAGCCGCGTGCGCCGTGGGCGCACTGGCCGGAGCCGCCGGAGGCATCACCGGGCGCTGCTGGAACACGCCGGGCTGCGCCACCGCCGCCGCCGGAGCCACCGGCCGGGGCGCGTCACCGAAGAGCACCTCCACCCGCGAGGTGCCCACCGTGAGCACGTCCCCGGGCTTGAGCGCCGTGGGGATGAGGAGCTTCTGCCCGGACACCTGGGTGCCGGCTTCACTGCCCAGGTCGATGGCCGTCACGGACCCATCGTTGTCCACCTTCAGCATCACGTGGAGGTTGGACACGCGCGGATCCTGAATCTTCACCGCCGCCTGGGCGCCCGACCCCACGATGACACTCTCCGCCTCCGAAACCGTCTCCTGGATGGAGCCGTCGGGGGTGGTGATCCGAAGCGTCAAACCGTTTTTTCTCGCCGCCGCCATGAAGTTCTTCCTTCTTCCCTTCCCGTCCCGAAAACGTTCAACGCCACCTGTGCTGTCTAGAGATTGTCCGCTGACTTCTGAAGCTCCGGGTCGAAGTTCTCCCGGACCTTGATGAGGCTCTGGAAATCCGTCTTCTTGCGGTTGAGCACGTAGGAGCCTTCCGGCTTCGTGAGCTCGCCCTCCACCGCCACATCCGTGAAATCAATCACCGTCTTCTTGCGGTACACGGTGCGATCCTCCTCCTGGATGATCTTCACCGAGTCCTTGCCGCTGTCCTGCGCCAGGGCGGGAGCCGCAACCCCGAGTCCCGCCACCATCACCATCGCTGCCAGCAGTCGTTTCATGTGATGTCTCCGCCAGGCCCGCTTCGCGCTTCCATTGCAGGGCTCGCACCAACTCCAAGTCCCTGGATTCTAAGGGTGTCGCCCGGCCGCTTGCACCTGGGGGCCTGGAGGCGGGAAGAAAGTTCTCGTCCTTCCCGCCAGGGCGACTGTTGTTTCTTCAGGGCGTCGGAGCAGGCGCAGGCGCCGCCTGTCCATTGCCAGACGTTTCGTTGGCGGCGGGCGCGGCCGGAGCCGCTTCGGGCGCCGCCTCGGACGCACCGGTGCTGCCTTCCGCGGCGCCCTCGGCGGGGACCTGCTCGGGCGCGTTGGCGTCCTGGGGCAGCTGGTTCATCACGGATGAACCCGCGCCCCCGATGGCGGCCGCGTCCTTCTTGGGCTCGCCCTCCGCCTCCGCCGTGGCGGCCGCGGGAGCGGGGGCCGGCGGCGGGTTCTTGAGCATGTTCTGCAGACCGTTCACCTTGGCGGTGATGAGCTGCTTGTCCTGCTCCGTCGAGACGGGCAGTTCCTTGCAGCGGTCCAGGAACGCGATGGCCTTCTCGAAGCCCGCCCGGTCGGCCGCGTACGCCCAGCCCGCGCCGCAAACCGCCTCCGGCTTGTCCGCGGCGCGCGCGAGCACCTTCTCGAACGCCTCGCCCGCGGCCACGCCCTTCTTCGGATCCACGCCCTTCTGGCCATCCAGCGCGTACGCCAGGTACAGCTGGCCCTCCAGGCCGTCGGGCTCCAGGGACAGGGCCTTGGTGAAGGCCTTCTCCGCGCCCGCGTAGTCGCGGTAGCTCAGCGCCAGGGCGCCCAGGTTGAGGTGGCCGGGCGCGAAGTTGTCATCCAGCGACACGGCCTTCTGGAACTGGGCGAGCGCGCGCGGGCGGTCGTCCATCTTCAGGTAGATCATCCCCAGCGTGTTGGAGATGGCCGGGTCGTCCTTGGCCACCTTGCGCGCGTTGACGACCAGCAGCTCCGCCAGGCGGTACTGGCCCCGGTCGTACGCCACCAGCGCCAGCGTCTTGTACGCCTCCGGGTTGTCCTTGCTGCGCGCGAGCACGCGCCGGCCGGTGGCCTCCGCCTCGTCCAGCTTGCCCGCCAGCCGGTACGTCGCGGCCAGCGCGTTGAGCACGGGCTCGTCGTGTTCGTGGCCCGGCGTCCCGAGCGCCTTGGTGTACAGCGAGATGGCCTCGTCCAGCTGGCCCTCGTGCCGGTGCATCAGCCCCCGGTTGATCACCGACGGCGTGTGCGCCGGGTCGAGCGTGAGGACCTGCTCGTACGCCGCGCGGGCGTCCGCCGGGCGGCCCTGCTTCTCCGCGATGACGCCCAGGTTGAACCGGGCGTTGAGCGCCTTGGGATCCTGGGAGACGACCTCCTCGAAGCCCTTGCGCGCGGCGTCCAGGTCACCGGCCTCGTAGGCCTTCAGGGCCTGGGCGAACTGGCCGTCGGTGTCGCCCTTCTCCACCGGGGCGGGCGCGGGCGTGGCGGCGGCCACGGCGGCGGGCTTCTCCACCGTGTTCATCGCGACCGGCGTGGGGCGGGGCCCCGTGGCGCAGGCCGTGGTGAAGGCGAAGGCGAAGGCCCCCGCCAGGAACATCCGCTTGGTGCGAAAGCCGTTCATCCCCGTCGTCCCCATCCCCTTCAACTGGCTGCTGATGTCGATGCTGTGGTTCGTCTTCACGGCCGCACCCCCTCGAGCGACGCGGTGGGTTCAGGCTTCGCGGCACCGGAGCCTTCCGGCGCCGCGGCCGGAGGAGTGCCCTCGGCGGGCACGGCTTCCGGCGCGGGAGGCGCGGTGGCGGGCTTCGGCTCCGCGGAGGCGCTGACGGGGCCGTTGAGGTCCTTCAGCACGCCCGCGGCGATGCGCGAATCACTGCTGCCCCGGTACGTCACCGGCTTCACCTGGGCGTAGGCCCCCGGACGCAGCTTGTTGATCTGATCCTGCGCGGCCAGCGTCCACTCGCTGTAGATGCCCAGCTCGTAGGCCTTCTGGAGGCCCTTCTCCAGCGCCTCACTGGACTTCTCCTCCAGCGGCATGGCCAGGTTCTCCAGCTCCGCGCGGTACATGCTGAGCTGTTCGTCATCCAGCCCGGACGGGTCCGGCGAGTCCATGATGTTGCGAGCGAAGTCCGCGTACGCGAGGCCGATGCGGGTCAGCGCCGCGATGCCCCACTCGCCGGAGCCCGTGGCGAGCACCGCCGCGTACTCCTTCTCCACGCGCTGCATCTCCTTCTGCTTGGCCTGCAGGTCGCGGCGGATGGTGGAGACGCGCGTGAACTTGATGTCCGAGAAGCGCTTCCACGTGGGCTCCAGCGCCAGGAAGCGCGCGTGGCCGTACGCGTTGAGCACCGCGGTGTCCTTGCGCACGCTCTCCGCCAGCTTGTTCCAGCCGCGCACCAGCTCCTCCTGCGCCTTCTCCTGGCCGCGCACGTCCTTCATCTTCTGGTACGCGAGCAGCTCGTGGTAGCGCGCCAGGTACGGCTGCCCCGCGACGGTGCGCGAGTCCCGGCCGTAGTCCTCCACGAAGCGGTTGAAGGCGCGGGCCGCGTCGCCCCACTTCTTCTCCTTCTCCCACACGAGGCCGATGGAGAACGCCACCTGGGGCACGTCCTTGCGGTCCTTGAAGCGCGTCAGGTAGCTGTTCCAGGCGTTGACGGCCTTCTGGGACTCGCCCAGGCCGTCGTACCAGACGCCCGCGTTGAAGAGGGCGTCCGCCACCCACTCACCCGCCGCGTCCACCTGCGCCTTGCGCTCGGCGGCCTTCTGCGCGCGCTTGGACTCCGCGTCCTCCACCGCGCCCGGCGTGTCGTCCTTCTTCGCGACGGGGGTGGCCTTGGCCTTCTTCTCCTTGTCCTTCTTCGACTGCGACTCGCGGGCCTTGATGGCGGCGTCGTACTCGGCCACGAAGGACTCGGACATCGCGGCGGCCTTCTTGAACTCGGCGACCTTCTCGTAGAGGCCGGACAGCGTGTAGCGGGTCTGCAGTTCGAAGTTGCTGTTCGGGTACTCCTTGAGGACGCGCTCGCCGGCGGTGATGCCCTTGTCCACCTCACCGGCCTCCTGCGCGATGACCATCGCGTAGGTGAGCGCGCGGTCCGCGTTCTCCGACTTGGGGAACTCCGTCACGAAGGCGAGGAACTCCTCGGCGGCCCTGGCCGGGTTCTTCTCCTTCTTGTAGACGACCTCGTCCACGTACTTGTACTGGCTGCCCTCCACCACGCGGGCCACGCGCTGGGCGAAGTCGGAGCCGGGCTTGGACAGCTTCTTGTTGCCCAGGAACTTGCGCGAGAGCGTGTTGAGCTCCTGCCACTCCTCGCGGCTCTCCAGCACGTACATGGTCAGGTCCGCGGCGTCGCGCGAGCGGCGCTCCTCCGGGAACTTCTCGATGATCTCCCCGAAGCGGCGGGCCGCGTCCACGAAGTGCGCGCGGTCGTAGAGGATGACGGCGGCCTGGTAGCGCAGGTCGATCTCATCCTGGTTGCCCGGGTAGAGGGTGTTGTACGTGTCGCACGCGGCGACCAGCCGGTCCTCGAACTTCGTGAGCGCCTGCTCGGCCTGCTCCTTGGCGTCGCGCTTCACCAGCTTCTGCTTGGCGACGTCGCCCTTGTCCTTCTTCTCGTCGACCTTCTGGCCGTCCTTCAGGTCGCTCTTGGAGAGCTGGCCGCGTTCAATCTTGACGAGCTTGTCGTACGCGAGCACCGCGTTGTACGCGGCGGACTTGCGGTAGGACTCGTTGGAGACCTCCTTCGCGGAGTCGCGGTCCGGGATCTTGAACGCCACCACGGCGTCGTACTCACCGGCGGCGGCCTCCCACTCCTCCAGGGCCCAGAGGATTTCCGCGTAGAAGAAGCGGATGTTGAAGGCGGAGTCCGCGACGAACTCCGGGTTGTCGCTGGAGGCGAACGCGTCCACGTACTGCTTGTAGATGTCGCGCGCGAGCCGGTAGGTCTCCACCTGGCGCGTCTTCTGCGCCTCCTGGTGGTACTCGGTGACCATCACGCGCATGGCCTCTTCGGTCACACTGAAGGCGTTGCGCAGCACGCCCGCGTTGCCCGCGTTGGCGGTCCACCACTCGCCACCCGGGCGGTAGAGGTCCACCATCCGCTTCATCTCCTTGCGGACCTGCTGGCGCTGGCGAAGGCCTTCGTACGCGCGCACCACCGCCTGCTGGTACTCCGGCGCGTTCGCGCCCATGGGCGCGTCGTCGATGAGCGTGCGGTACACCAGGATGGCGCTGTCGAAGTGGCCCGCGTCCACCAAGCCTGCGGCCGTCTTGGCGAGCAGCCGGCCCTGGCGCTTGGCCGGAGCCTTCTGCTTGAAGTAGGCGAGCGCCTCCTTGGGCTGATCCAGCTGGACGTAGAAGACGGTGAGGTCGTTGAGGGCCTCCGTGCGCAGGTCGCCCAGCTCCTCGCCGCGCTGGCCCGCGTAGTCCACCACCTCGTGGAGCTTCTTCAGGCCCGCGTCCAGGTCGCCCGCGTTGAAGTCACACCAGGACAGCTTGTACGTGGCGTAGGCGTAGATCTTCGGGACGCCGGAGTCGCGCGCCTTCTCGTAGTTCTCCTTCGCGGGCGCGAGCTTGTTGTTCTCGAAGTAGTGGTTGCCCAGCTGGATGTACGCGTCCGGAACGAACTGCGACTTCGGGAAGTCGCGGATCAGCTCCTCGTAGCGCGCCACCGCGTCCTCGCGGCGGTTGAGCTCGTAGAGGTTGTAGCCCAGGGAGAAGAGGACCTCGTCGCGGGCCGGGTAGTCCGGGTACTCGCTGAGGATGGCCTCGTAGATGCGCATCGTCTCGGCGCGGTAGCGCTCCGAGTCGCGGTGGTCCTGCTCCGGGGCGGTGGCCTTCTCGCCGCGCGCCACGGCGGCGTCGTAGGCCTTCTCCGCCGCGAGGAACTTCTCCATCTCCAGCTGGTAGAGATACTTGGACTTCTCCCAGTAGAGTTCCGACAGGCGGTACTGCATCTCCGCCTTCTGGGTGGAGGTCTCCTGCAGCTTGGGGATGAGGCGCTTGAAGCCTTCAATGGCCTCGTCGCGCTTCTTGTCCGCCAGCGCGTCCTTCTTGGAGTCCGCGATGCGCGGCACGTCCGCGAACTTGGCCGTGGCGGGCTTCACCCGCGCCGGGCCCTTGCGCATGTCCTGGGGCGCCACACCGGGCGGCAGCTCCGCCTTCTTCGCCTCCGCCTTCTTGGCCTCCTCCTTCTTGCTCGCGGCCTCGGCCTTCTTGCCCGAGGACTTCGCGGAAGCGGACTTCTTCGTAGCCACCTTGCGCGGCGGTGCCGTCGTCTCCGCCGCCTCCCCCACCCCACCGGCCGCGAGCGCGACGCCCACCGCCAGTGCACCGAACCGAAGAACCACCTTCATGCGAGCTCCTGGAGAACCGCGCCTCGCCACCCTGGGAAAACTTCTGCCCAGTTGGGAGGGACGACGGAAAGTAGACGCGGGTACCCAGATTGAGAAGTGGCCCGGAACGTGCCTTGTGCCCCGGCGTACGCGATCACGCCGAGCCACCTTCCAGGACTCAACATCACGCGAAGAGGCCCCGTCCCTCGTGACCGGAGTCACGGTGGCGGGGCCTCGAAGGTGCTTCGGTTGACTGCCAGGTGGGCTTGAGCCCTACCCCTGCTACTTCTCCTGCCGTGCGGGGCAACCCCGCTTGAGCGTGTACTGGTAGTAGCCGATCTCGTCGATCCAGAACTCGCCCTGGAAGCGCCAGTAGTTGTAGTCCGCGCCGGGCATCTTCGGGCGGTAGAGCGTCTGCCGGGTGAGCAGGGCCTTCTGGTCCACGCCCTCGGAGAAGAGGTCCTTCTCATCCAGCGCGGTCTGCACGCGGATGATCTCCGCCTGGTCGGAGAAGGTGCGGAGGTTGTCCGCGGCCTCCTTGATGCGGTTCTTCGCCAGCGTGCCGCCCACCTGGAGCAGCGTGGTGCGGATGTCCTCCAGCGACGCCACAGTCTGCGCGGCGAACGGCGTCCCGCGCCACGGGCCCTCGCTGATGGCGCGCTTCTCCTGATCCACGCGGGAGAGGGTCCGCATCACTTCACGGATGCGCTCGTTGTTGCGGATCCACAGGTAGACGGCGCGAGGCAGGCGGCGGTTCTCGGAGGACACCATGTTGAAGGCGTTGATGGGCGCGACGTCCTCGCCGGTGAAGGGCTCCAGCTGCTTCGCCATGGGGCCGTAGCGCTCGTCGAACGCGGCGAGCGTCGTCTTCACCTCGTCGTAGAGGCACGAGTAGTAATAGACGGTGGCCTTGAGGATCCACGACTCGGGCTGGAAGGCGCCCTCGAACTGCGGCGCGTGCAGCGCCTGGAGGCTGCCCAGCGCGCCGCCGAAGTCCTCGTTCTGGAAGCGGGCGAAGCCGTTCTCGAACAGGGCCTGGTCCCAGAAGCGCGCATAGCGGGGCACGCCCTCGTACGCCTTCACCGCGTCCGCGTACTCGCCGCGGCGGTAGTGCACGCGGCCGAGCGCCAGCAGCGCCAGCTCGCGCGTCTCTGGCAGCTCCACCTGCGGTTCCTTCGTGTTGAGCACGGCCTGGAACGCGGCGATGGCCTCCTTGTCCAGCGTGTCCCCTTCCCCGGGACGGCCCGGGAAGCGCGGGTCGGCGAGCACCGTGCCCAAGAGGTAGCGCGCCTTCGCGTAGACGCGGCTGTCGGCGGGCACGGCCTCCAGCAGCGACCGGGACTCCTCGAAGCGCATGCGGCGCTGGCTGGCGGTGCCGACGAGGTAGTTGATGCGCGCGAGCACCTCCTTGGGCAGCGTGACCCACTGGTCGCGCACTTCGTCGGAGTAGGCCTGGTTGAGGATGCTGGGGATGAGGTTCTGCTCATCCAGCCGCTGCTGCATGTCCACCAGCCCCTCGATGGCCTTGAGGTACGAGGGGTGCTTGGGACCGGCGTTGACGATGGCCGCGTAGGAGATGAAGGCCGCGACGGGCAGCTCCTTCTTGGCGAAGGTCTGCGCCAGGTAGAACTCGGCCTTGCCCTTGAGGTCCGCGTCCTCCCCTTCCGCCAGCTGAGCGAAGAGGGGGGCGGCGGTGTCGAGCTGGCCCGCGTTGAAGGCGGACAGCGCGCGGTTGTAGGTGCCCACGTCCTGCTGGGCGAACGCGACGGCGGGCACGGCGAGGGGCCCGAGGACGACGAGGAGTCGGAGCAGTCGGGACATGGCTAGAAGAGCACCGAGAAGCCAGCGTAGAAGCTGACGTTGTTGAGGACGTCCGACGAAGGCTCGGCGACGAGGTCCCGCCCGAGGATGATGTCCTCGCGGTAGTTCTTCTTCGTCTTCGGGTCCACGCCGTCGAACTTCGCCACCTTGCAGCTGCCGCTGAGGTTGAGGCCGTCGAAGGGCTGGTTGGCGGCGCGCGCGGCCTCCAGCGCCTCGAAGTCCGCCAGGTTGCAGCCGTCCACCTTGTCCACGCGAGCCGTGTAGATGAGGTCGCGCACCTCCAGGCGGATGGCGTAGGACTCGCCGAACTGCACGCGGAAGCCACCGCCCACCTCACCCAGGAACTTGTTGCCGGTGTCGCCGAAGCGCGCGGGCACCTGGTACGTCTGGCCCTCCACCTCGTTGGCCACTTCCGGGCGGATGAGGTGGCGCGTCTTGCCGATGCCCGCGCCGCCGCTGAGCACCACGCTGAACTGCGCCAGCGAGTTGTTGAAGAAGGCGAACTTGCCGTAGAGCGGCGTCACTTCGACACCGGCGTGCGCGCCCCACTGGAGCAGGAGCGACGACGCGGCCTGGGCCTGCTCGCGCACCTTGTCGATGAGCTCCAGGTTGAAGTCGCTCTCGTCGGAGTACCAGTTGTACTGGCCGCCCACCTGGAGGGCGAAGTTCTCCTGCAGGTGGTAGACGTAGTGCAGCGCGGTGCCCGCGTGGTTGGTGAACTTGCCGTTCACCTGGACGACGGCGGGGTACAGCACCAGCTCGTGCTTGCCCTCGTCCGCGAAGCGCTTCTTCTGGACGATGTGGACGTTGACGTTCGGGTTGTAGAGCGGCGCGCCATTCACCAGCCGCTGCTGCTGCGCGTCCGTGGTGCGCGG
Organism: Corallococcus exercitus; assembly: GCF_003611585.1. GTDB lineage: Bacteria > Myxococcota > Myxococcia > Myxococcales > Myxococcaceae > Corallococcus > Corallococcus exercitus. Next base: position 22,543 of record NZ_RAVW01000085.1, read on the forward strand.
CGCTTCGCCGGAGTCCAGCACCGGCGCGTCCGCGGGCGCGGTGGCGGCTGGCGCCTGGGCCTCCGTGGACTGGGAGGACGGCGTGCTGCCCGTGTCGTCCTCGTCAGGGGTGGCGGGCGCGGACGGCCGGGCCGGCGCGGCTTCCGGAGACGACTGGGGAACCGCGGGCGCGGCGCGCTCGGTGCGCTGACGCTCCGGCGGTTCCGCGGGTGAAGGAGAGGCCGGCGCGGTCGCATCCGGACCCGGAGCGGCCGGCGGCTGCGCCGGGGCGGCGCCTTGCGCGAACGCGAGGGCAGGCACCGCGGCGACGAGGAGCGCGATGGAACGGAAGGGTCGCATAGGAAGGGGTCAGAAGGAGAAGGTGTAGCCGAGGTCGAACTGCACCAGGTGCGTGAGGCCCGGGCTGCCGGCGGGCTCGCCGGTGGCTTTGCCGGCCTCCCAGTCGTCGCGCAGCAGGTTCACGCGGTAGCTGTCCTTGAAGATCCAGTCGCGCAGCTCCAGCCGGATGCCGTGCTGCTCCTTGATGAAGAAGCGGAAGCCCAGCGCGGCGGACACCACCGGCGCCACGCGCGACTCCTTCACCCAGTAGTTCTCCGTGGCGCTGCCCCGGTCCGTCACGTCCGTGCGGTTGTCACAGACGCCCGCGGCCCGGTCCACCACCTGGGTGCACTGGATGACCGACTGGCGCTTCAGGTTGGTGAGGCCGCCGCCCGCCCAGAGGTACGTCTGGAAGTGCACCGGGATGTCCGCGACGAGGGAGATCTTCCCGTAGATGGGAGCCCACCGGGCGCCGACGACGCCGTGCAGGCCCATCCGCCACATGTCCTCAAGTTCGTCCGTGACGCGCTTGTCCTCGCGGTCCAGGAAGGACTCGGAGATGGAGCGCGCCAGGCCCGTGTGGCGGCTGGCGGCGTAGCCCGCGCGGGCTTCCAGCGCGAACGTGTCGAAGAGGTTGTAGGCCAACCCGACGTCGAAGAAGTAGTGCGCCGTCAGGTGCGTCTGCACTGGCAGGCCCACGGACAGGGACAGCTCCGGATGGCCCGCGGGCTTGTAGAGCCGGTTGCGGACGACCGCCGTGTCCAGGACGCCGTCTTCCTGTGCGGCGGCGCCGAGCGCCGTCAGCGAGAGGCTCAGCGCGGCGAAGACGCGAAGCGTGCGTGCTTTCATATCTCCTGCCCGGCCCGGGGGTGGGCCGTTGGGTGATCCGGAGGGCAACCCGTCTGCTTGGACGGCGAGGCTCCGGCGTGGGACAGCCATGTGAGCACGGCGCCCCTTCACCGCAAGCGGATCCCAGCGGCAGTCGGTAAAGTTTTCGCCCTTTGGCCCCAGGGCGACCAGCACTCAACGTTTCCACGGGGATGCGAGCCCTCCGGCCCCATCCACACCGCGAAACAGCACGCGCGCACGCACGCGCACGCAGCGGAGGCTGGAAACGACGAACGCCCCGCCCGGGACCCGAAGGTGCCGGAAGCGGGGCGTCGAACGGGGCGCGGTGAAGCGCCCCGGCGGTCCGTGGCTCAAGAACTACCGCGCGGCCTTGTGCTGCGCGCGCATGGCAACCTTGATGGAGGGGCGCACGATGACGATGCCGTCGTTGTGGCCGGCGACCGCGCCCTTCACGAGCACGAGGCCCTTCTCCACGTCCACGTCCACCACGGTCAGGTTCTGCGTGGTGACGCGCTCGACGCCGTAGTGACCCGGCATCTTCTTGTTCGGGTACGTACGGCCCGGCGTCTTACGCTGACCGATGGCGCCCGGGTGACGCTGATACTCGTGCGTACCGTGGGTCTTGGTCTGCGAACCCTTGAAGCTCCAGCGGCGCATGACGCCGGAGAAGCCGCGACCCTTGGTGATGCCGGTGACGTCCACCAGCTCGCCCTTGGAGAACATGTCCGCCTTGATGGCGTCGCCCACGTTGAAGCCCGCGGCCTCCTCGGCCGTGACGCGGAACTCACGCAGGTGGCGGCGCGGGGTGGCGCTGGCCTTCTTGAAGAAGCCGAGCTGCGGCTTGTTCAGGATCTTCTCGCGAATCGCGCCGAAGCCCACGGTCACCGCGGAGTACTGATCCTTCTCCGGGGTGCGCTTGCCGACCACCAGACAGGTGTTGACGTCGATGACCGTCACCGGAACGAGGTTGCCCTCGTCGTTGAACACCTGGGTCATGCCGATCTTCTTGCCAATCAGACCCTTCACGTCGTCCTCACAGCGAGCGCCCGTGGCGCTGAAAGCCCAATGAAATCAATGAACTGAACTGGCCTACACGCGTACCCGCGGCCGCCAGGAAGCGGCGCAAGATAGCAAACACGTCCCCTACGTCAAGCACCAAGGGTGGGCGTCCCCCTCACTGCGCGACATCCAACCGCGGGTAGAAGGGGTTGAGCTGCGTATCCGCGATGCGCTGGGCATACACCTCTTCGCCGAGGAGGAACAGGGCTTGATCCAGATAATCTTCCGCGCCCTTGATCTCCTCCTCCTTGGCGGCGATGGCCTGGTCGAGCTCCGCCATCCGGGCGTCGTGCTGGAGCTTCTGCTCCGCGGCGGCGTCCTCCAGCTCGATCAGGCGCTTGTGCGCCAGGATGCCCGCCGCGCCGGGCTGACCCGGGGTGGGCGTGAGGGCGGTGGCCAGCTGGGCCTCCCAGTCCTCGACCTCGCGGGCCAAGCGCATCTGGGCGATGCGGTTCTTCTTCAGATTCTGCCGGGCGGTGTCCAGCTTCACCGGATCCTGGGTGGTCATCTCCAGGTCCGCGAGCTTCGCCTCCAGCTTCTTGAGGCCCGCGATGGCGTAGCGAAGGTCGGCGCGGCGCGTGTCCAGCGTCTTGCGCAGCCCCTTCACCTTGCCTTCCACCGCCGTCACGGCCTTCTGGAAGCGGCCGGTGATCTCCTTCTGGGCGGCGCACTCGTCCTCGTGCTGCGCCAGGGAGTCCTGATAGGCCACGTCCTCGTCGTTCATCTCCGCTTCCAGCGCCGCCAGCTCATCCCGGCGCGCCTCCAGCACCTCTTCGGCGCGGTAGACGCGTTCCATGGAGCGGGGGCAGTTCGGCTTGCCCGGGAGGACGTCCCGGGCCAGGTCGCCGAGCTGGAAGATGAGATCGTTGTAGCTCTCCTTCGCCATGGACGGAGTCATACGCCCAAGACGCCGGGACTGTCACCGGCCGAGCGCGTTCCAAAGCGCCCGGTCCGGCCCTCTCCCTCAGGAGTCCGCGGGGGCCGCGACGGCCTGGGACTCGCCCCGCCGCACCGCCGCCAGGGCGCCTTCCGCCAGGGCGAGCAGCTCCCGGGCGCGGTCCTGCTCCTCGGTCCGGTTCAGTTCGCACACCCACGCGGACGACAGGTCCGCGTGCTGGCGCGCCATCTCCGCGGTGGTCTCGTAGCGCGCGGCCGACGCGCGGGCGAAGGCCCCCTCGCGGCGCAGCTCCAGCACCGTGTCCGGATCCAGATCGATTTCTTCTGGAGGCACCGGCAGCGGCCCGCGTCCCAGCGCCGCCAGACGGGCCAGCAGCCGGGACGCATGGGCGCGGCAGAACGCGGCCAGGACCATCAGGCGCGCCCGGACCCGCGCATCGTTCATGCGCTCCGCCAGCCCCGTCATGCGACGAGCTGACACCACTTCCGCCTCCCACGCGGCGGCCAGTGCAGCGGCCAACCGGGTATGCCTCGCACCCATCAGCGTCCCTCCCCCACCCTCGTCAACGCAAGCTAGGGACGCTGTTGGGGCAATTCAACCGACCGCACGAGCAACCATCCAATAAAGCCCCACCCCCGCGAGGCAGATGGATGACAGGCGCACAACCTTCGAGTGCAACCGGGGCCTGCGCTGGACGATGCGCAGCACGGGAACCAGGAAGGCCACCACCACCGCCTGCCCTACCTCCACGCCCAGGTTGAAGCCCACGAGCGCCGGCACCACGGAGGCTCCCAGTCCGTAGCCGCCGAGCACGCTCGCGAAGCCCAGCCCGTGCACCAGGCCGAACAGGAAGGTGAGCCCCGCGCGGTGCCCGTGCCGGCGCAGCAGCAGGTTCTCCAGCGCCATGTAGAGGATGGAAGCGGCGATCGCGGCCTCGGCCCACCGCGTGCCCCGCGCGTCCAGCGTCCACCAGCCCAGCGCGGTGACCGCCAGTGTCAGGGAGTGCGCCAGCGTGAAGGACGTCACCAGCAGGAGGATCCGCCGGAACGAGCCGCCCACCAGCAATACGGCGAAGAGGAACAGGAGATGATCCGCGCCCGCCAGGATGTGGCGGATGCCCTCGCCCACCCAGCCGGCGAAGCCGTCCACCGCAGCGGGCGCGACCTCAACCTCATGGGCGTGGACGGCGGCCGGCCCCAGCAGGACCAGGGCCAGCAACACCACCCGGGCTGCGGGGAACGGCTTCATCGCGCGAAGGAGCCTGCCCTCCGCGCGCCCCGCGCGTCCACTCCGGGATGATCCGGCCGGGCTTCCCTACTCGCGCACGAACTCCAGGTGCACCTGCTGGCGGCCGGAAAGCCCGCCGTGGTGCGCGCCGCAGCGCGGACAGACCATGGGCTGATCCCAGTCCCACGACGCCTGCACCTCTTCCCCACAGCAGACCATGGGGAGCGTGCGCAGCAGCTCCTCGTCCGGAGGCAGCGGCCGGGGCAGCGGCTCCGGCGCCACCGACACGAAGGTGGGCCGCGGGTTCTGCGACAGCGTGCGCTGCACGTACGCCAGCTGCTCGTACCGCACGTGGTTCGCCCACGCGCGCGCCATCTGCTCCACGTGCGCGGACTGCTCCGGCGTGAGCCACGCGTCCGGCAGCGCGCGGTGGCCGCAGTACAGGCAGTGCCACGCGGGCAGCTCCTCCGCCGTGTAGGCCTCGTGGAGGTTCTCGAAGGGGAAATAGCCCGCGAGCAGCCGCTGCAGCATCCCCGCGTCGTGGCGGCTGGGCCGTGTCTTGAAGGAGCGCTGGCAGCGGGGACATTCGCGCCGCACGAAGCCCGCCTTGTCCCGCGGCAGCTCCAGCCACGCCATGTCCAGCTCCGGCAGATTCACGCCAGCCCCCGCCGGCGCCCCAGCGACGCGACGGCCAGCACGAACGCGATGAGCGAGAACACCAGGAGGAGGTGCACCCACTGCCCCTCCGTCGAACCGGTGATCAGCCCCATCACCCACAACACCATCAAGATGATGCCCATGGTCCAGTACACGCCACGCCTCCCGCCACACGAAGGTCCATGAATCAGACCGGGCGCAAGCTAGGAACGCGGAGGCACCCCGGCAACAGGTGGAGCTTTCTGCAGGGTCAGGTTGGGAAACAAACTTCCCAGGCCGGGCATTTTTTCCGGCCACCGTGAGCCCCGCCGGACCTGTTTCAGGCCCTCTCTTAAGGATCCGTGAGGCAGCCAGCGCACGCCACGTCCGCTGGCACGTTGCCTGCTTAGCCGCTGGGTGTGGGCGAGTCAGCGGGCGCGGGGAGTTGG
>NZ_RAVW01000860.1 GCF_003611585.1 Corallococcus exercitus
CGCCTGGCCATGTCCTTCTTCGAAGTGCTCTCACCGGTTCCACGGAAGATGGACATGGGGGGAGACCTCCCCCTGCGCTTCGAAACCCGTCCGCTGGTCGGACAGGTGGTGTGGCCGCTGCTCGGGTTCGTGCTGCTCGTCGTGCTCCCCGTGGCCTACGCGTTGGACCAGGGCCTGTCCCTGGCCCTGCTGCGCGAGCAATGGATGCTGCCGCTGGTGGGCGTCCTGGGCCTGTTCGTGACCGGGACGCTCATCGTGCGGTGCCTGACGACCCGGCTGGAGGTGGTGGTGACGGCCTCGGAGGTGTCGCTGCGCGGCGCCGGAGCGCTGAGCGCCTTCACCTGGAGCGAGCCCCTGGCCCACTACGTCAGCCTCGACTGCGAGCGGCGCCACCACCCGGACTGGATTGGCGCGCAGGACGAGTACGGCATCGCGCTCACGCACCGCGAGGACCCCGAGCGCAACGTCGTCGTGCACTGGAGCCGGGATGCCCGGCGCTTCGAGGACCGGCTCGCGCGCTACGCCCAGCTCCTCCGGCTCCCCGTCCGCCAGGAGCAGCGCGCGCCCGTCGCGCAGCCGCGCGTCGCCCGGAGGTAGCACCCCCACCC
>NZ_RAVW01000861.1 GCF_003611585.1 Corallococcus exercitus
GCGTCAGATGTGTATAAGAGCCAGCCTACCGCGTCCACCACCGGAAACTGCGGCTCGACGTCTCCCCCGAGCAGGCCTTCGTGGCGCTGCACGGAGGACGCGAGCACGCCTTCTGGCTGGACAGCAGCCGCGTCGAAGCCGGCCTGTCGCGCTTCTCCTTCATGGGTGACGCCACCGGCCCCCACGCGGCCGTCCTTCGCTACCACGTGAACCCGCCCCGCCTCACCGTGACCCGGGCGGACGGCACCGAGGAGCATTCCACGGAGCTGTTCGGGCACCTGCGGCGGGAGCTGGCGCGGCTGGGCGCGGAGCGCGCCGACCTGCCCTTCGACTTCCAGGGCGGCTTCGTGGGCTACCTGGGCTACGAGCTGAAGCACGACTGCGGCGCGAGCGCGGCCCATGCCTCGCCGGACCCCGACGCCGGGCTGGTGCTGGCGGACCGGCTGCTGGTGTGGGACCACGCCGAGCGAGAGGTGTACCTGGTGGCGCTCGCCCCCGGGGACGAGGCCCCCCGGGTCCGCGATTGGTTCGACGCCACGGAGTCCGCGCTGCGCGCCCTGCCGCCCCTGGAGCCGCCGGTACCGCCCCTGTCTCTTATACAC
>NZ_RAVW01000862.1 GCF_003611585.1 Corallococcus exercitus
GCCCCCCTTCCGCGCGCGGAGGCCGCGCCGGTTCGTCCAGCCCCAGCAAGAGCAGGCTTCCCGCGAGGAACAGGCCGCCCGCCAGGAAGAAGGTGCCCGCCACCGACAGCGCGCGGATGACGGCGGAGGACGCGAACAGCGCCGCGACGAACACCAGGTTCGACGTCGCGTCCAGCAGCGCGAAGAGCGTGGCGCGCTGCCTGGCGGGCGCGAAGTCCGCCACCATCGCGTTGGACACCGGCGCCGCGCTGCGCGACAGCAGCATCTTGAGGATCATCACGGCGGCGAGCGGCTGCGGGTCGTCCACCAGCGCCACCGCCGGCACCATCAGCGACGTGACGAGCGACAGGCCCACCACGAAGGGCTTGCGCCCATGGCGGTCCGACAGCGCCCCCAGCACCGGCTGCACGAAGATGGGCAAGAGCGCCCCCGCCGTGTAGAGCGCGCCAATCTCCTGGAAGCCCAGCCCGCGCGAGCGCAGGTACAACGGCATCACCGGGTTGAGCAGGCCGGAGGCCGCCATGCCCAGCAGCCCCGAGCCCAGCATCACCCGCAGGTTCCCCAGCCCCCGCGTCAACCCATACATCTCCCGGA
>NZ_RAVW01000863.1 GCF_003611585.1 Corallococcus exercitus
CGGCGGACGGCGTGGCCAGGGGCGGGCTCAAGGCGCTGGTGCAGGAGGATCCGCGCGTGCTGTGCGCGCGGCGGGGCGTGGGGCCGGCCCGCACGTCCCGGCTGCTGGCGGCGCTGGAGCTGGGACGGCGTGCGCAGCGCTCCGCGGAGAAGCGGCCCCGGCTGCGCAACCCGAAGGAGGTGCATGCGTATCTGGCGCCCACGCTGGGCGCGCTGAGGCGCGAGGTGTTCCACGTGCTGTGCTTCAACCCGCGCAACGTGCTGGTGCACGACGCCCGGGTGGCGGAAGGGACGCTGAGCGCGTGCCCGGTGGATCCGCGCGAGGTGTTCGCCGCGGTGCTCGCCTCACGGGCCACGGCCATCGTGTTCGCGCACAACCACCCTTCCGGAGACCCGGAGCCCAGCGTCCAGGACGTGGGGCTCACGGAGCACCTGGCGCGGGCGGCGGGCTTGCTGGGCGTGAAGCTGTTGGATCACGTCGTCGTGGGGGACAGCGCGTTCGTGTCGATGCTGGAGCGGGGCATCCTGCCGGACAGCGAGCGGGAGGGGCGGCGCAAGTGCGTCACGGGCGAGGGCTGGTGA
>NZ_RAVW01000864.1 GCF_003611585.1 Corallococcus exercitus
GCCAAGGGAGGAGGCGGTGGCAAGGGTGGAGGCGGAAGTGCCACGCCCCGTCCTCCCAATGGCCCCAGCACGACCGGGCAGCCGTCTGGCGGTGGCCGGGGGAACAATCCTCCCAAGTAGTGATTCAGCGCAGGGACTGAAGACGCCCGTAGGTAAGTGAACGCCAGAGCCACTCGGCCGGACCGAAGCGGAAGTGTCTCAGCCAGGCGTGGCTGAGCAGCACCTGTACCGCGAACAGGCCCAGCGCGATGACGACACACTGTGACGGCGGCACGCGGCCGATGAGCCCCAGACCCCAGCCGTTGTAGAGGCACAGGCTCAAGACCGTCTGCATCAGGTAGTTCGTCAGCGCCATGCGGCCCACGGGGGACAACACGGCCAGCGCCCGGCGCCAGCGCTCCCGCTGGAAGAGCAGCGCGAAGCCGGCCAGGTACGCGGCGCTCAGGATTACGTAGCCCAGTTCCTGGAGCCCCATCAGGAGGAACAGACCGGCGTGGGTTGCTGGCTCGAATCCCTGGGCTCGCAGCTGGAACGCCAGCAGTCCTCCCGCATTGAGCAATCCCCCCACGCCCTGTCTCTT
>NZ_RAVW01000865.1 GCF_003611585.1 Corallococcus exercitus
TCGTCGGCGGGGGCTTCGCAGGCGGGAGGGGCTTCCGGGGGCCGCAGCCCGCTGGACCCGAAGCTGCTGGACTACGCGGACTCGCTGCGCACGCTGGAGGCGAACTTCGGCTACCTGGACCTGCTGGACGGCAAGAAGGACGGCTCGCTGTCGCACGCGGACCTCCAGCGCATCTCGCAGGACCGGAACGTGTCGCCGTCGCTCCGGGACGCGGCGAAGTTCTTCGTCGACAACCGCACCTTCTTCGAACAGGTGGACACGGCGAAGCACAAGCTGCTCGGCCTGCCGATGCCGACCTTCAACGACGACCGCATCGACCTGAGAGGCATCGAGCTGGAGTCGAAGCGGCTGTCCATGGAGTTCGCGAAGTACGGACGTCCGGACCGGCCGGGCCAGCCGCCCCCCACGCAGTCGGATTGCAAACCGGCGCCGTCGGACTGCGCGCCGCCGGCCACGGGCGGTGGCTCCGGTCCCAGGCCGGGAAGCGGCGCGGGGCGTCCGGGCAGTGGTGGCACCGGGAAGCCGGGCAGCGGCACGGGGAGCACGGATGGCGTGTCGGGCCTGTCTCTTATACCCA
>NZ_RAVW01000866.1 GCF_003611585.1 Corallococcus exercitus
CGCCCCGGCCGGAGCGCCCTGGAACGCCTCCTTGAGCGCCGCGACCTCGATGGGGTCTCCCAACGCCGTCGCCGTCCCATGCGCCTCCACGTAGGACACGTCCGACGGCGACACGCCCGCCACCGACAGCGCCTCGCGGATCACCGCCGTCTGCCCCTGCACCGAAGGCGCGGAGAACCCCGTCTTCGCCCCGCCGTCGTTGTTCAGCGCCGTGCCCAGCACGATGGCGCGGATGCAGTCCCCGTCCGCCACCGCGTCCGCCAGCCGCTTGAGCACCAGCACGCCCACGCCGTTGCCCACCACCGTGCCCGCCGCGTTCACGTCGAACGGACGGCAGCGTCCATCCGGCGCCAGGATGCCGCCCTCCTGGTTGCGGTGCGCGACCAACTGCGGCGTGCGGATGGACACGCCCCCCGCCAGCGCCAGGTCGCACTCGCCCGCGAGCAGCGACTGACACGCCAGATGCAACGCCACCAGCGACGTGGAGCACGCCGACTGCACCGTCATCGCCGGGCCCGTCAGGTCCAGCTCGTACGACACGCGCGTGGCGAGGAAGTCCCCCGAAAG
>NZ_RAVW01000867.1 GCF_003611585.1 Corallococcus exercitus
CCTCCCGCGCCCATCCGCAGGACCCGCGCCACGCCCCGGCGCAGCTCGCGTCCCTGGAGCACACCCCGGCGAAGGCCCAGCCCCAGCACCGCCAGCGCGAACACCGTGGCCCCCACCGCGAGCCCCAGCGACTGCGCGCGGCTGAGCACCACCATCCCCACGCCGAGCACGTCATGGAAGACGACCGGCGCATCCTCGCTCCCGTCCGCGGCCCAGCCACTTCGCGCCAGCTCCCGCACCAGCGCCAGCACGCCATCGCCCAGGTGCTGAAGGCTCCCGGGCTCCAGCCGCTCCGGCCCATCCAACGCCGTGTGGTACGCGTACCCGTCCTCGTAGAACGCCAGGTCCAGGCCCGGGAGCCCGTGCTCGCGGTACACGCGGAAGTCCGTGTCCGAACCGACGAGCCCCGACTGGAAGAGGTCCTGCGCGACGACCATGGCCCACGGCGCCGGGAAGGACCGCTGGTAGGCCCTCGCGAGCCCCGTCCCCCCGCCCACCTGGAAGAGCAGCGCCCTGCCGCGCGAGCCCGCGGCATCCAGGTTGATGAAGGCCCGCACGTCCCC
>NZ_RAVW01000868.1 GCF_003611585.1 Corallococcus exercitus
GTACAGCACCGTCCCCTCCGGCGGCCTGCGCCGGTACTCCCACCCGCGCTCCTCCACCTGCCCCTCCCCAGCCACACCTCGCCAGGGCTCACGCTACGGAGGGCTCCCACGGGTTTGAGTGGAGCCTCTGACTGCTCGGGGGTTCGAGGTGCGACCGAGACAGCGCTTCAGGAGGGGCAAACCCGGTACCAAACGGGTACCCAATCCAGCGAACCCGCCTGAACGCCACCGGACAGAAAAACGCCCTGCTTCCGCTTAGTTCGGAAGCAGGGCGATGACCCCGACAGGAATCGAACCTGTGGCCTGCGGTTTAGGAAACCGCCGCTCTATCCAACTGAGCTACGGGATCGGAGACGCCGGGCGTTATAGCAGGGGACTTGTCGCGCGCAATGCGTGAGCGCTCCCCTGGCCGGCGGGTGACCTCCGTTCGACGGATGCCCCCGGGCCTGGCAAGGAATCCAGTGTCTTGAAGTCGGCTGGGGAATCATCAACATTGCCGGGCCATGCGTGCTTCCGGGCCTGCCCGGGCGCCTGCTCCCCCACCTGTCTCTTATACACA
>NZ_RAVW01000869.1 GCF_003611585.1 Corallococcus exercitus
CGCTGGTTGTAGTAGCGCCAGAACAGGTCGCGCTGCGTCCAGTGGTGGGACAGGTCCACCCAGTGGCCCCAGTTGAACCAGAGCGCGAACGCCGCGGCCAGGCCCCAGAACGTGCTGAACAGCAGCACGCGCGAGCGCTGCAGCGCGGCCACCACCGCCAGCACGCCGGCCACGCCGAACGCGAAGCCCATGCCCACCTTCACGTTGATGGTGCCGGACAGGGCCTTGAAGAGCGCGTCGGACGCGGCCGGTCCCTTGAAGCCGCGCACCGCCAGCGCCACACCCACCAGCGCCAGGCCGAATCCCACCGCCTGGAGCACCGTGCGCCCCGGCGCCTCCTCCGGCCGCGACGCCTGCCAGACGAGGAAGCCCGCGAGCGCCAGCAGCGCCACGCCCCACAGCCCCATCGCGGACACCTGCCCCTGCGTGGCCACCACGACCAGCGTGGCCCCGCCGGTGAGCAGCAGCCCCAGCGCGACGGCACGCCCGGCGGCCGGACGCTCCTGCTTCACCTTGGAGGAGAACGCGTCGAAGGCCAGGTACACGCCGAAGGCCAG
>NZ_RAVW01000086.1 GCF_003611585.1 Corallococcus exercitus
CTACGGGGTGGTGGCCTACGCGGTGGTGCAGCGCACGCGCGAGCTGGGCATCCGCATGGCATTGGGCGCGCGTGCGGGCCAGCTCATGCGAATGGTCTTGAGCCACTACCTGCGGCTCACGGCGGTGGGGCTCGGGCTGGGGCTCGGACTCGCGTGGGGTGCCAGCCGCGCGCTGTCGCACCTGCTCAACGGGGTGCAGCCCATGGATCCGCTCACGTATGGATTGGTGGTGGCGGTGCTCGGAGCCGTCGCGTTCCTCGCGGCCCTGCTGCCCGCGCGGAGGGCCGCGAACGTGCCCCCCGCGGTCGTGCTCCGGGCGGACTGAGCCCATCCGCGAGGCAGCTGACTGCACGGTCAGTCCGGCAGCCCGCTATCCTGGGGAGCCATGCCCGCATTGCGACGGACCTGCGCCCTCTTGTTCCTACTGGCCCTGGGATGCGCGGGTCCCCGTCTCTACTACCTGCGCTCCGAGCTGCCCATCCTGGAAGGTCGGTTCGACCTCGCGGTGGCCCCTGGGCCATGGCCACACAAGAACATCCCGACCGTCGTATCGGACTCAGACACGATTCCGGATGACCTGGTGCTGCCAACGCTCCGGGCCCTGATGGCCTTGCCGGGAGCGACGGACGCTTGCGATCCGAACACCGGCGGTCCACGGCCGGATGCGGCTGAATACTGTGTCGCCCTCTACAAGACGCCGCAGGACTGGCGCGTTTCATGGCCCATCCGCAACCTGCTGAAGGAGCGTAGCTCCTGCCAGCCTCCCTTCGGTGGCGTCGACGATGAGTCCTTTGGTCGAGGCGTGCCCATCATCGGCTTCGCGCACAACCACCCCTGCTCGACGCGCATGAGCAGTGACGACCTGACCCAATTCCCCGCGGTGAAGATGGCGGACGGGCTGTGGACGATGGTGTCCTATGCAGCAAGTCCGGATGGACGGCTGGCGCGTGATTCAAGGAACCGGTTGATCCCCGCATGGGCCTGGCTCGCCACGGGACACAAGGACGAGCCCCGCTTCTACAAGTGGAACCCCGCGGGGGAGGTCTTCCAGTGGAACGAGGGCAAGGCGCTGTGGGAGTTCCAGGCGAACTGTCATCCACCAGAGGCCTCCGTCATGCGCAGCCCCCACATGCTGCTGCCTCGCTGCTCGCCCGAGTTGAAGTGGTAGAAGTTCCCGGGAGCCTGTCCCCATGATGAAACTTCCTCACCACGTCCTTCTCATGACGCTCCTGCTGGATGGAGGCACACCTCCCGCTCCTTCCAGCACCGCCACAAGAGATGGGGGCAGCCCCGTGGCTTCCGCCGTGGCGGCAAACGCCGATGGAGGCACCACCCCGCGTACGCCTCTCGTTGCGGAGGGGATTGAGTGGCCCGAGGACCTGCACCCCCTGGCAACGTTGGATGGCTCGGCGATTCTCGCCGCCCATGCGGCCTTGCAGCGGCTGCTGGCGAGTTTTCCCAAGGAGTATGCGAAAGACTGTTCGTATACCGCCAGGGCCATGGAGGTCTCCGTCGCCTGGCACGGCGGTCTGTATTTCGTGCAGATCAACCGGCGCGTCGAGAAGTGCGGCTGGGCGGCACCTGGATTCAATCCCTCCGCGCACTGGTACGAACTGTATGCCGTATCGCCAGAGGGGAAGGTCCTGGCGCGGTACCCCTACCATCCCTGATAGGGGCACCCGGGCCGTACGACAGGGCGGGCCACGTCAGGCCTTGGTGGAGTGGTTGCCGCGCAGCTTCCCGCCCTTCTTCTCCGAGGAGTCGGCGCGCGACACCTTGGGGACCTTGTTGCGGCCCTTGCTGGTGCGGCCCGTCGCCTTGGATGCTTCGGTCTGCATCTTCTTCGCCTTGCCTGCCTTGACGCCTGCCATGGTCGGTTCCCTCCACGGGTGGGCGCGAAAGACGCCCTGAAGGAAAGCTGGCACCGGAGGGCGTGCGACGACACCCCGGGCCTCGCCCGGCTGGAAGCTCCTGGAGCAGCGGACGAGCCCCACGCGTCACGCGCCCTCCAGCCACCACCGCACGGCCGCGTGCCGCTGGTCGTCCGGAACGATGTGGGGCCCGTCGAACTCGCGGTAGTGCACCGTGTAGCCGCCATGCCCCAGTTCCCTGGCGAGCCAGCGGCCGCACTGCTCGATGGGAAGCACCCGGTCCTGGGTCCCATGACAGAGGAAGATGCGAGGCATCCCCACTTGCACCGGCGGCGCGGCGAAGCCCGGTGAGAACGCGAGGACGTGCGTGAACAGGTCCCCGTTGGCCAGCCCCAGCGTGAGTGCGTACGACGCCCCGTCGGAGAAGCCGCCAATGGCCACCCGGGATGGATCCACCGCGTAACGCTCGAAGACGTGCGCGAGCGCCCGGTCGATGACGCGCACGTCCGGCCCGAAGCCGCCCGCGATGACGTCCCAGGTGGGCCCCTGCGAGCGAGGCGCCACGAGGAGCAGGTTCGCCGCGTCCGCCAGCGACAGCAGCAGCTCCAGCCCGAAGCCGGCGGTACCGCCCGCGCCATGGAGCATCACCGCGAGAGCCACCGGCGCGTCCGGACGGTAGCCTCGTGGCACGTGGAGCAGGGTCTCGTGTCCCGGACCCACGCTGAGCGGGTGCGTGCCCGCCGGCGCCGCCTGTTCCCTTGGCGCTCCAGGCCGCGCGCTCAGCCGCCCTGAACGGGCAGCGCGGGAGACCCCGCCCCTCGGCTCCGCTTCCGGCCCGTTGCTGTCATTCATTGGCTGGGTCCTCCTGCGCATGCCCCCTTGGAGAATCTAGGGCGCCTTCTCCATCCCTGCGTCCCGGTCCCCGGTATTCCCCTGGATGGAGCCAGGGGAGCCAGCAGCCGGTCGCGCGGCGCATGCCCCGCATGCAAGACATTGCGGCTCCGGACGCGCGTTGCCCCTGAAGCAACACATGTGGCCGCAAAAACAACACATCTCAAGATTGTCACACGTGGCTTGGAACAGCGATGGTCCGGGGCAGCCCCTTCCACCTGGAGATGGATTCCATGCGCGCCTCGTTCCGACGCCGTGCCCTGTCGTTGTTGCTGACCGCCTGCGCCCTGCCGGGGTGCGCGTCGGAGTCCGGCGCTCCTCCGGATGACACGCCCGATTCAGGCGTGGTGGACACGGGCTGCCCTGCTCCCACCGGCGCGGCCGTCACGCACCAGGGCACCCTCTCCGCCCCGGAGACGTGGAGCGCCGCCAGTCCGCATGTCGTCTCCTCGCTGGACGTGAACGCCACCGTGACGGTGGAGCCCTGCGCGGTCGTGAGCGTGAGCGCCGCGGCCAACATCCAGGTCAACAGCGGCGGCGCGTTCATCACGCAGGGCACGCAGGCGAAGCCGGTGCGCCTTCAGCCCGTGGACTCCGGCAGGCCCTGGGGCCAGGTGCTGATCAACAACGGCGGCTCCGTGCGACTGACGTGGACGACGCTGTCCCGGGGCGGCAATCCGTCCTCCGCGGAGGCCACCGTGCGCGTGCGCGCGGGCGCGGACCTTCCCGGCCGCCGGCCGCTGTTCGTGGACCACGTCACCATCGAGGACTCCTCCGGCCCCGGCATCGTCATCAACGGCACCGCCGGGTTCGCGGAGGGCTCCACCGCGCTGACCATCACCCGCTCCGGCAGCGAGTCGCGCCCGCAGCCCCTGGCCATCAACCCCAATGCGCTGGGCACGCTGCCGTCGGGCACGTACACGGGCAACCGCGAGGACGCCATCTTCGTCGGCCCCTCCATCGCGTCCGCGACGATCTCCTACCTGGGCGGCAACGCGACCGTGCGGAACCTGGGCGTGCCGTACCACCTGGAAGGCCTCACCGTCGGCAACCACGACACCGCCGCGACGCTCACGATTGAAGCGGGCGCGGAGCTGCGCTTCGACCCGGGCAGCCGGCTGCTCGTCTACGACGGCAAGAGCGCGCTCATCGCCGCGGGCACGCCGACGGCGCCGGTGGTCTTCACCTCCGCGAAGGCCACGCCCGCCGCGGGCGACTGGGCCGGCATTCGCTTCGAGGGAACGAACCCCGCCGACCGGCTGGAGTTCATCCGCGTGCGCTACGCGGGCGGCCCCTGCCTGTGCTCCGGCTACGGCTGCAACTACCTGCCAGGCTCGTTCGACGTGAGCTCCGCCATCCTGCTCTTCGCGGAGCCTGGCAGGTCGTTCGTCGCCGGCTCCTCCATCGAGGACAGCGCGGGGCACGGCATCCTGCGCGGCTGGAACGGCTCGGCGGCCGTGGACTTCTTCGGGTCGAACACCTTCGCGCGCGTCGCCGGGTGCATGCAGACGACGCCGCGCGACGCCGACGGCCGCTGCCCCGTCGACCCGCCCTGCCCTCGCACGCCCTGAGGGCTACGGGGCGAGGCGCTTGAAGAAGAGGACCGTGGGGTGCAGCTCACCGTCGGTGTGCCGCGCCCAGTCCGGAATCTCTCCGGCGCGCTGCCATTGGCAGTGCTGGTAGACGGCCTCCGCCTTCGAGCCCGCCAGCGTGTCGAGCACCAGCAGGGTGCGCCCCTGTCCCCGGGCGAACTGCTCCACCTCCTGGAGCAGCCGTGACGCGAGCCCCTGTCCCCGGGCCCGCGAGTGCACGAGCAGCTTCTGCACCTCCGCGCGGTGCAGCCCGTTGGGACGCAGGGACGGCGCGAGCTGCACGGTGCCGTCGATGCGCCCGTCCACCTCCGCGACCCAGAGCACCAGCCCCGGTCCCAGCGCCGCGAGGACGCCCCGCCAGTACTCCGCCGCCGCGTCCAGCGAGAGCGGCGGCAGGAAGCCCACCGACGCGCCTCCTTCGACGGAATCGATGAGCAGCTCGGCCAATGCCCGCCGCTCCTCGGGGGTCGCCTGTTCGAGTCTCCGGATGGAAATCATCCCCGCCAGTCTAGCGGCTCACGGCCCGGAGCGCGGCGGCCGGGAAGGCACCGCCAGCCAGGCCGCCACGGCGAGGCCGTGGAACACGGTGAGCGGCAGGTAGAGGGCGCTCGCGACGGGGGCCAGCCCGTCCAGGCCCAGGTGCATCGCGCCCAGCCGGAGGAAGGCACGCAAGGCGTTGAGCGCGAAGCCCACGCGGGCCAGCTGGCTCCAGCGGTCGCTGCCTCGCAGTGCCAGCGCGAAGGCTCCGGACGCCAGCGCATGGACGGCCAGCAGGGGCAGGTAGAGGGCCACCACTCCTTGTGAGAAGGCGTCGACCTGGCCCGCGAGCCGCGTGCGCTCCGCGGCGTCGGGGGTGGCCAGCCAGTCCCGCTGCCACGAGGCGACGACGCCGAACTCCCACGAGCGGATCGCCATCTCCGCGGCCAGGAAGACGAGGATCCACATCAGGCCCGCGAGCGCCCAGCCTCCCTGACGCCCCAGGCGCTGGTGGACGGCGGCGTAGCCCACGGGCAGGCAGATGAAGCACGCGAGCAGGCTCGCGGCCCGGAACCGGTCCCAGGAAGAGAGCGCGAACGCGAAGGTCGCGGCGGTGTCCGACTCCGGCGGCGCGTGGGCCAGGATGACGTCCTGCGCGAGCTGGGCGAGGACGTAGAGACCGAAGATGACGGCGCCCGTCACCTCCAGGGACCGCGCGCGGGGACCGGAGGTGGGTTCGGCCGGAAGGGCATGAGGCATGGCGCGAAGGTAGACTCCCGGCACCCCACCCGCCTTCGCGCGCGGGCGGGGCACATTCGAGACCGGGCCCATGAAGGACTCCACCGTCGCGCCAGACTTCCACGACCACGCGTCCGGGCAGCACATCACGTCGCACGTTCACGGCGAGGGGCAGCTCCTGGTCGCGACGGAGGGGCGGATGGAGCTCACGCTGGGGCACCGGTCCTCGTGGTTGGAGCCGGGGCAGGCGGTCTGGGTTCCGCCGGGACAGGCCCACGCGGCGACCGCGCTTTCGCCCACGGCCTTCCGGGGAGTGCTCATCGCGCAAGGAGCCTCAGCGCTGCTGCCGTCGCAACCGCGCCGGTTCACGACGAGCCCGCTTCTCCTCGCCACGCTCCCCGAGTTGACGGCGGGCCGCTCGCGTCGGCGGGAGCTGGCGGCGGCGCTCCTCCTGGATGAGCTGCTCACCGGACTGCCCGTGCTGGCCTGGCCCGCCCTGCCCCGCGACCCGCGGCTGCTGGAGCTGTGCGCACGCGTGGCGGAGGACCTCTGCGCGGCGCCGGACCTGGACCGGGCGGCGCTGCGTACCGGGATGACCCGGCGTGCCTTCACCCAGCGCTTCCGCGCGGACACGGGGCACACCTGGAGCGGATGGCTGCGGGCAGCGAGGGCCGCGCGCGCCGCGGAGCTGCTGGCTGAAGGCCTGCGCGTCACGGAAGCCGCCCTCGCGGTGGGCTATACGACGCCCAGCGCCTTCTCCGTGGCCTTCAAGCGTGTCACCGGTGTGAGCCCCGTGACGCTCACGAGTGAGCCACGCGGGCGTCACCTCATGGCTGGACGGGCTTCGGGGGCTTCGGCGCGGGAGTGACGCGCGCGCCGGTGAAGCGCAGCAGCTCCTCCATGAGGAGGCGGCGGCCCCGCTCCGGCCGCTCCAGGTGCACGAAGTGCGTCGCGCCCGGCAGCACCACGGCCTTCACGCTGGCCGCGTGGTTCAGGTGCTCCTGCAGGCGCGTGACGTCTTCCGGCCGGCTCCAGAAGTCATTCTCCGCGCGCAGGAGGAGCACCTTCGCCGTGATGGAGGCTCCGTCCCAGAGCTGCCGGCCCGTGGCCAGATAGAAGCTGTCCTCCAGCGCCCCGGACGGCGCCCGGAAGGCGAACGGCGTGCGCGAAGGCCCCAGCGGATCACTCGCGAGCGCCTCGCGCTGGAACGACGCGGCCACCTCCGGGTCGCGCCACTTCGCCCGCTCCGCTTCCTCCGCCGGCAGCTGCCGGTCCCACGCCGCCATCAGCGACGCGCCCGTGTTCCACCGGTAGGCGCCGATGCCCTCCGCGTTGAACTGCCCCGGCCGCTTGGGGTCCTCGAAGTCCGTGCCCCTGCCCAGCATCTTGTGCTCCGCGCTGCCCGCGTACAGCGCGTTGAGCATCACCAGGTGGCTGACGTTGTCCGGGTGGAGGCTGGCGTACATGCCCGCCCAGTGCCCTCCGGTGGCCCACCCCACCAGCCCCACGCGGCGCTGCCCCGTGCGCGCCTTCACCCAGGCCACCACCGCGTGCACGTCCTGGACGACCTCGTGCGAACCCACCAGCGGCCGGCCCTTCGCGGGCGTGCTCATGGCCAGGGGCCGCGTGGAGCCGCCGTAGCCGCGCGCGTCCATGAGGTACACGGCGTGCCCCGCGCGAGCGAGCTCCGCCGCGATGGAGCCGCCCTCCACGGGCAGGTCGAACGAGGCGCGCCCCGGCACCCGCGCGCCATGCAGGAGGATGAGTGGCGGAAGGCTCGCCATCTGCATGCCGGTGTCCTTCACCTCGTGGACGGACACCTCGATGCCCTCCTCCGAAGGCACCAGGAACTCCTCGCGCGTCACCTCCGCCCGCGCACCCGCGCCCCACAGCACGCCCAGCAACACCAGGGTCCGGACCACGGCCGCGCCTTCGCGATGCATGCCCACCTTGGCCTCCCGCTCCATCGGTTGCGCGCGATCCTGCCAGGAGGCCCGCGCGGACACACCCCCTCGCAAGGAAGCAAGTGTCCGTTTCGCACGGGGAGGCGGGGGCCCGGCGCGAAACGGATGGCGCATCGCCAGCGCGTGTGGTGTCACCCGCCTGCCGGGCACCATGCACCGCCCGCGCTGGAGGTCACCCACGCCATGCAGGACGTCGATATCAAGACCGCGGATGGAGTGATGGACGCGAAGCTGTTCCAGCCGGAAGGCCCGGGGCCGTGGCCCGCGATCATCATGCTGACGGATGCCTTTGGCGTCCGGCCCGTCTTCGAGGACATGGCCCGGCGCCTGTCGAAGTCCGGCTTCGTCGTGCTGCTGCCCAACGTGTTCTACCGGGAAGCTCCCGCGTCGAAGCTGGAGCTCAAGGGCACCTTTCATGACGAAGCCTTCCGCAAGCGCATCTACGCCCTCATCGGTATGCTGACGCCAGAGCGCCTGAAGGCGGACGCGGGCGCGGAGCTGGACTTCCTCTTGCGCCAGCCCTTCGTGAAGGGTCCGAAGGCGGGCGTGGCCGGCTACTGCTTCAGCGGCGGCCTCGCCGTGCGCATGGGCGCGGACTTCCCGGACCGCATCGCCGCGGTGGCGTCGTCCCACGGCGGACGGCTGGCCACGGACTCGCCCGACAGCCCCCACCGTCTGGTGAACCAGGTGAAGGGCGAGCTGTACTTCGGCCACGCGGACCAGGACAACAGCATGACCGCGGACGCCATCCGCACGCTGGAGGCGGCGCTGAAGGACGCGGGCGTGAAGCACCGCTCGGAGCTCTACCCCGGCGCGCAGCACGGCTACGCGGTGCCGGGCACGCCCCAGTTCAACGCGGAGGTCGCGGAGACGCACTGGAGCCGGCTCCTGGACCTGTTCGGCCGCACGCTGAAGGCCTGAGTCCCAGCGCGATGTCCCCCCTGCGGCAGCGGCTGCTCTCCATCTTCGGCGGCTCGGTGGGCAACCTCATCGAGTGGTACGACTTCTACGTCTACTCGGCGTTCTCGCTGTACTTCGCGCATGCGTTCTTCCCGGACGCGGATCCGTTGGTCCAGCAGCTCAACACCGCCGGGGTGTTCGCGCTGGGCTTCCTCATCCGGCCGGTGGGCGGCTGGCTGATGGGTCTCTACGCGGACCTCCGGGGCCGCAGGTCCGCGCTGACGGTGTCCGTCACGCTGATGTGCCTGGGCTCGCTGGTCATCGCCGTGTGCCCCACGTACGCGCGCATCGGCGTGATGGCGCCCGTCGTGCTGATGCTGGCGCGGCTGCTCCAGGGGCTCTCCCTGGGCGGCGAGTACGGTACCAGCGCCACCTACCTGAGCGAGGTGGCCACCTCCCGCCACCGGGGCTTCTACAGCTCCTTCCAGTACGTCACGCTCATCATGGGGCAGTTGCTGGCCACGCTGACGCTGCTGGTGTTGCAGCGGCTGCTGTTGACGGGCGCGCAGCTGGAGGCGTGGGGCTGGCGCATCCCGTTTGGCATTGGCGCGGCGCTGGCCGTCTTCGGCTTCTACATGCGGCGCAACATGGTGGAGACGGAGGCCTTCACCCGCGAGGCCGCGAAGCCGTCCGCGCACCACCCCATGCGGGAGCTCTTGCGCCACCCGAAGGAGATCGGCGTCGTGGTGGGGCTCACCATGGGCGGGACGCTGGCCTTCTACACATACACCGTCTACATGCAGAAGTTCCTGGTGAACTCCGTGGGGCTGACGCGGGACGAGGCCACGCTCATCTCCGCGGGCTCGCTGTTCCTCTACATGCTGTTCCAGCCGGTGCTGGGCTTCGTCTCCGACAAGGTGGGCCGCAGGCCGGTGCTGATGGGGTTCGGCATCCTGGGCACGCTGTGCACCGTGCCGCTGCTCACCGCGCTGACGCGGACGCGGGATGCCTTCACCGCGTTCATGCTGGTGCTCGCCGCGCTGATCATCCTCTCCGGCTACACGTCCATCAACGCGGTGGTGAAGGCGGAGCTGTTCCCCGCGCGCATCCGGGCGCTGGGCGTGGGGCTGCCGTACGCGCTGACGGTGTCCCTCTTCGGCGGCACCGCGGAGTACGTGGGCACGCGTCTGAAGCTGGCCGGGCACGAGTCGTGGTTCTTCTGGTACGTCACGGCCTGCATCTTCTGCTCGCTGCTTGTCTACACCGTGATGCCAGACACCCGGCGCCACAGCCGCATCGACGCCGCGTCCTGAGACGGCGAGTGGAAATGCCAGTCCCGGGCGGACGTGCTAGACGCGCGCGCCCATGACGGTTTCATTCCTGACGCTTCCGCTGCTGCTCCTGCTGGGACAGTCCTCCGAACCCACCCCCACCGAAGCGCCCTTCCAGGCACGACTGTCGTTCTACGCCTCCGACGAGGACATCGACACCGACGGCTCGGGCACGGCCTTCCACGCGGCGCTGGAAGGCCATACGCCGGAGCTCCCGTCCGGCCTGCGCGCGGAAGCCACGCTGTCGTTCTTCCTCTCCACGCCGAACACCCAGGGCATCACCCTTCAGGACTTCGGCAGCAACCTGCGGCTGCGCTACCGCCCCTCGGGTTGGGAGGCCGGAGAGGGACTCGTGCTGGCGGTCCATCCCCTGACCACGTCGCGGCTCTACATGGGCTTTACCTACCCGGTGAGCTGGGAGCGGACGGCGTTCCCTCGCAAGACAGGGAACGAGTCCGCGCTGGAGCTGCGCCTGTCGCGTCAGCGATGGGACGCGTTCGTGGCGCTCAAGTCCGCGCGGGTGACCGATGACCTGCTGTTTGAGGCCCCGCGCCGCTACGCCCTGCTCGCGGGCGGCTTCCTGGACGTCACGCCCGAGCTGCGGCTGGCGGCGAAGGGCACCGTGCTCAACCGGGGGCAGATCCCCTCCGCCGCGAACGTGGGCATCGAGCTGCACGTCCCCGTGCGCGGAGCCTCACTGGGGGCGCTCTGGCACCGGGGCGAGCCCGTGGGGAACAACGTCGACCTGACGCTCTACACGGGAGACCCGACCTTCTTCGAGCGCTTCTTCCAGCCGGAGACCTACGCAGGAGGCTTCGGCGCGTCCGTGTCGTTGGAGGGCAGCCTCGTGTCACAGGGGCTGCTGGAGCCGGAGGTCTATCTCCAACGGACCCTGCAGACGGGGGGCGCCGGGGCCCTGGAGGCGCGGGTGAAGCAGGGCTTCTGGCGGGCACACGCGCTGGCCTACGTCCGCACGCTCTCCTTCATCCAGATCGACGTGCCAGGGTTCCCTCCGTACCAGGACTTCCTGAGCGACGCGGAGACCCGCGCGGAGGTGTCCGGCACGCTGAGCAGCGATTACCACCTCCAGGACTGGGGCCTGACGCCCGGGCTGCTGGTGCGCGTCACCCGGCCCGCGTCGCTCCGGAACGCGCCGGTGGGTGCCCCGGGCAGCAACTACACCGCCGTGTTCCAGGGGCCCAACATGCTCACCCTGCTGCCCGAGGGCGAGGACCCGGGACTGGTGGTGACCGTGAAGGCCACGGCCCGCTGGGACCTGGGGGCCATTGTTGGCGTGCTGGCGGAGGTCTCCTACACGCACGACCCGAACCGGACCACCTTCGAGGATGACGTCACCGGCCTTCCCCGGCCCGTCCTCCAGCCGGCCAACGCGGTGGGCGTCAACGTGCTGCTCCAGGCCCGCTTCTGACGCTGGGAGTCAGGAGGGGGTGATTGGCGTCCACGCACGGCCGGGTGCGAGGATGGCGCTCCGCCCACCATGCGCCCTGCTTCCGCCCGTCCCCTCCCCGAGGCCGTCGTTCCCGAATCCACCGTCGTTCCGCTGGTGCAGGTCCAGCCGGCGGCCCGGCTCATGGCCCACGCCGCGGCCTGGCTGATGCTGGTGGGGCTGCTCACCGGCGGCTACGTCTCCGCGGCGATGACGGGGAAGGTGCCGGCGGATCCGCACATGGCGCTCGCCGCGCACTTGAACGCGTTGATGGGGACGTTCTTCCTGCTGGGCGTCGCGTGGACGCTGCCCATGCTGCGCTACGGCCCCGTGGGCCAGCGCCGGCTGGCCTGGGCGGTCATCGTCGCCAACTGGGCCAACTGGGGCATCACCTGCGTGAAGGCGTGGCTGCGGGTGTCCGGCGTGGACCTCATCGGACAGCCCACGAACGACGCCGTGTTCGGCGCGCTCACCGTGTCGGTGGTGATTCCCGCGCTCGTCGCCGCGGGTGCATGGGTGTACGGCTTCCGCCGCGCCGGAGCGCGCTGACCTTAGAAGGCCGTGCGGGCCTGGGCTCCCTCTTGAGAGGGATTGTTGCCTGACAAAAGCCAGCACTAAGCAGTCATCGATGCAGACCCGGAACATTCAAGCCTTGGGCATTTGCTTCCGGTACTGCGAGGGACAGCAGGGCGACTGGCCCCGCGACAAGTGCCGGAAAAGGAAGGGCGGGCACTGAGCATGTCCGAGGACATCGACTGGGACCCGCTGCGGCAGCTGGCCTCACGCGTGGAGGCAGGCGAAACGCTGGTGCTTACCCCGGACGTGCGTGAGTTGCTGCTCCGCACGGCGCGCGAGGTGGCCATTCCCGATGCCGACGCACAGGCAGCCATCCAAGACAGCACCACCGCGACGGCCTTGCTCCGAGAGGAGCGGGGGCGGATCCGCAGCGGCTCGATGCGGATGATGGCCGCGAGATCCGAGGTCCGAAAACTTCGGCAGGCAGGCGACACCGCAGGCGCCCGGAAGGTGATGGAGGACCTGCTCGCCGAGGAGGTCGTGCCGCTCTACCGCGAGCTGGCGGAGATGGCGCTGGAGGACCTGGACTGACGGGCACTCACGCGCACCACGACAGCGCGCTGACCTCAGAAGGCCGTGCGCGTGAGCGCGATGTCCGCGTTCGCCCAGGCCTTCTCGAAGCGCTGATGCGCGGCGGAGGCTTCCTCCGTGCGGCCCTGCCCCTTCAGCGACTGGGCGAGCCCGAAGAGGGCCCAGCCGTTGCCGGGGTTGCGGCGCAGGTCCTCCCGGTAGACGGCCTCCGCGGCCTTGTACTGCTTCGCGTCCAGCAGCGCCGCGCCCTGGTAGTGACGCACGGGATAGAACCAGTCACTGGGCTCTGAATAGGCCAGCTCGTCCGCGGCGCGCACCGCGTCGTCCCAGCGTGACAGTGCGTCGGCGCAGCCCTGGCGCTCGGCGATGGAGGCGTCGAGCACCCGGGCCGCCACGTCCAGCACGTCCTTCGCCGGGTTGTTTCCAGCCGTCAGTGTGTCGGGGATGCTCGCGGCCAGCTTCACCAGCTCCGCGTGCTCCGCGCGCGCCTGCTTGAACTCCCCCTTCGCGGCGAGCGCCAGCCCGTGCGCGTGCAGCCACATCCCCGTCAGCACCGGGTACTTCGCGTCCGGCCGGGGCTCGGCGAGCAGCGCGTCGAAGCGGCCGAAGCGCACCATCGCGAGCAACGGCTCGGAGACGAAGAAGTCCATGCCGGGCATCTCCGCCAGCATCTCCGGCGGCAGGACCTTCGAGGACTCACGCGCGGCGCGGATGGACTCCTCGCGCCGCCCCTCCATGGACGCGGAGAACGACAGGAAGCCCCAGTTGTGCGCGAGGTACATCGGGTAGTACCCAATGGGCTCCACCTGGCGCAGATAGGCATGGTCCGCATCGATGGCGCGGCGGTTGCTCTCCGAGGCGTCCGCGTACCGGCCCACCCGCTGGTAGATGTGCGCCGGCATGTGCACGACGTGCCCCGCGCCCGGCATCAGCCCCGGCAGCCGTTCCGCGGAGGGCAGCGCGCGCTCGGGGTGCTCCGAGGCCTCGACGGCGTGGATGTAATAGTGATTGGCGCCCGGGTGGTTCGGGGCGCGCGCGAGCACCGCCTCCAGCCGCGAGACAATCTCTTCCGTCCCCGGCTCCGGCTTGCCCTCCAGCGTCCACAGCTTCCACGGGTTGAGGTTCATCAACGATTCGGCGAAGAGCACCTGCACGTCCATGTCGTCCGGGAAGCGCTTCGCCACGTCGCGCATGGCGTTGGCGTAGGCCTGGGAGAAGGGCTTCATCTGTTCGGGCGTGCGGGGCTCCGGGCCTCCGTAGCGCCGGGACAGCGCGCCGATGAGCGCCTGCTCCGCGGGGGTCGCCGTGGCGGCGAGCGCCTGGGCCCGCCGCAGGGCATCCCACGTGGTCGCGGCGCGGTCCGGCAGCATGGGCACGTTGTAGTTGGGCCCCATCACCAGCGCGACGCCCCAGAAGCACATGGCGCAGGACGGATCCAGCTGGGCCGCCCGGGCGAACGAGCGCGCGGCCTCGTCGTGGTTGAAGGTATACGTGAGCCGCAGGCCCTGGTCGAAGAAGGCCTGTGCCTCGGGCGACCGCGTGGTCACCTTGCGCTGGAAGGTCCCCAGGTCGTCGAAGAGGACGGCCCCCTGCGCGAGCGAGGTCAGGCTCGAAAGGGCGGACGGCTTGCCATGCGCTCCGTGCGCGGCCGCGCCTGCTTCCGGCGGGCGCGTGTCCCGCGCTCCGGCATGCGCCCCCGAAGCCATCAACGACGGGATGAGGATGAACAGGAGTCGCGCGCGCATGAGGTCCCCCGGCCTGTGCTCTCAAGGCAACGGTGGGGGGTGGCCACGCGCGAGGCAATGCAACCCGGGGAAGGTGTCAAACCTTGCGGCGCCCCCCCCGCCCGGGGCGCATCCGGCCGGGACGCCTACTTCTCCAGGTCGCCGACAATCTTCCCGAGCGGCGACGGCGTGCCCATGAACTTCTGGAACCGGCTGCGGTCATCCGAGCCCAGGTCGTAGTTCTCGAAGTTCGCGTCGTTCTTGTTCGCGCCGGGCCGGAAGCCCGAGTAGTCCTGGCGCGCGGGCAGCCCGTGCTCGGCGCGGATGGCGTTCTCCGTGGGGGCGTTCGGCATGCGCGGCGTGGGGCGCAGGCCCACGGTCTCGAACTCCTCGCGCAGCTGCAGGCGCGTCTCCACGGTGTCCTTCATCGCGGCCGAGTGCTCGGGGTAGCGCTTGAAGACGTCCGCGTTGGAGTGCTTGCTCACCGCCAGCGGGCTCACCTGCGTGCCATTGGCGGCGCGCCAGGCGTGCACGGACTCGTGGCCCAGGCTGTTGAAGCGCTGGCCGGGGTCCTTCTCGTTGTAGTTGATGCGGCTGGCCTGGCCCGCGCTGGCCTGGCCGTCGTAGCGGTACGCCGGGCGCAGCGACTGGAGCGTGCCGTCGTGGCGCGGGCGGTGCGACATGGGCATGGCCTCGTTGCGGCCGGAGTAGATGTCCGCCACCGTCAGCGGCTTCTGCGGCGTGCCCGTCGCGCCGGGGTTCACGTGCTGCGTGCGGCCGTTGAGCTCCGTCAGCATCTGGTTGCCCACGGGGCGGCTCATCAGCTTGTGCGTGGAGTTGCGCGCGTCCTGCGTGAAGTCCGCGAAGTCCGCGCCGGACTGGCCGTTGTCACGGCGGGTCCGGATGCCCGGCAGGTCCGGGTGCACCACGCCGTGGTCCGCGGGCTTGAGGTTGTTCTTGCCGGCCTGCAGCTCCGTGGCCGTGGGCGCCTTCGGCTTCGACACCGTCTCCGGCTTCACCGTCCTGGGCGTCTCCAGCTTGGGGGGCGCGCTGGGGCTGCGCGTGCGGGAACCGGAGGAGAGGGACGGCGCGGAGAAGGAGGAGGAGCGCAGCTTCATGGGGGGCCTCGGATGCGGATGACGTGTGCCCATCCATAGAGCAACCGCCGTGCCGCCTCCGGAGCGCCCCGGGGACGTAAGGCCTCCTCGTGATTCCAGGGGTTTGCCTTGAGCCCGGAGGCCCCGCCCTGATGACTGCCGACAGGGGCCTGATGTCCGCTGTCACCAGGGGCCCGGCCTGGAAGTTCACGGCAAGGACGGCCCCGTGGCGCCTGTCACCCGCCCAGCTTCGTGAGCATGAACGCGGCGAGGAAGCCCGCGACCGTGATGAGGCCGGTGAGCTCGTGGGCTCCTTCGGTGGCCTCCGGCATCATCGTGTCCGCGAGCATGGCGAGGATGGCGCCGGCGGCCACGGCGGTGGTGCCCGCCACCACGCTGGGAGCGAAGCCCCGGAAGACGACGTAGCCCAGCAGCGACGCCAGGCCGGAGATGAGCGCGATGGCGGCCCACACGCCGAAGACATAGCCCTTGGAGCGCCCGGCCTGCTTCATCCCCGCGGCGGAGGAGAGCCCCTCCGGGACGTTGGAGAGGAAGACGGCCACGACGGCCACGAGGCTCACGGCGCCTCCGGCGATGAGGCTCACGCCGATGACGATGGACTCCGGGATGCCGTCGAGCAGCGCGCCCACGGCGATGGCCATTCCGCTGCCCCCTTGCTCCGCCTCCGAGGGCTGCTGCCCGCCGGAGCGCTTGCGGTGCTTCGCCCCCCTGCGCGAGAGCGCCACGTTGGCCGCGCTGTAGAGTGAGGCGCCCGCGACGAAGCCCAGCGCGGTGGGGATGAAGCCGCCCTGGTGGAAGGCCTCATCCATCAGGTCGAAGGAGAGCGCGGAGATGAGCACGCCCGCGCCGAACGCCATGATGCTGGCGATGAGCCGCGTGGGCAGCCGGGCGGCGTAGCCCACCGCCGCGCCGACGAGCAGCGCACTCCCGGCGAGCAGTCCCCACAGTCCGGCCTGGAGCCAGAGGGGCATGGAGTTCCCGTCCTCGGCCGCGCCAGCCCATTGCGGTGAGGCAGCGCCGCGCCGGAGCCCGGCCTCCCGGCGTCCGCGGGGATGGCGCCTGACGGGCGCCCCCTGCGTGAGCCGGGACAGCCTCGCGGGCTCAGCGCGCCTTCGCCTTGGCGCGCTTCACCTTGTTGGCCTGCTTGCCCAGCGCGGTGCGAGTGCTCTTGGGGAGCTTGCTCAAGGTGCGCTTGCGTTTGGCGGCGGTCGCCGCCTTCTTGATGTTCTTGCGCCCGGCGGCGCGCTGCCGGCTCGTGGCCATGGTGACTGGACCTCCCAGGTGGCTGCTGCCCTTGAAGGTCCGCTCCCCCGACCCCACGCGCAATGCGGCCACGTCCGCCCGCCTCGGTGGGCAGCCGGACGGGCGTCACCCGAGGGCGAACGAACCCCGCATGGCGCTGAAGCCGCGCCGCGCGAGCGCTCATCGGCGGGCTGTCACGCGCACCGCGCTGGCTATAGTCCCAGGCCCGATGAAGAAAGCACGCACCGCGAGCCTCACCCTCGACGACTTCCTCCCCTATCGCCTGTCGGTCGCGGACAACGTGGTGAGCCAGCGCATCGCGCGCGTGTACGCGGCCGAGGACGGCCTCTCCACGCAGGAGTGGCGGCTCATCGCCGTGCTGGGCGAGGACGGGGAGCGCTCGCAGCGGGAGCTCGTCCGGCGCACGCGGATGGACAAGGTGCCGGTGAGCCGCGCCGCGCGCTCGCTGGAGGAGCGCGGCCTGGTGCGGCGCGCCACGAGCCAGAGCGACGCCCGCTCGCGGCGCCTGACGCTGACCGCCTCGGGCCGCAGGCTCTACCAGCGCGTGGCCCCCGCCGCGCTCGAAGCGGAGGCGCAGGTGCTCGCGGAGCTGTCACCCGCTGAACGCGCGGTGCTGCGCTCGCTGCTGGAGCGCGTGGAGCGCGCCGCCGTCCGGGCCCTCGAGCCCGGCCCCTGAGCCTTGCCGCATTGGTTTCATCTGTTACTATTTCGGGTGCCATGGAAAACGTCCGCCACCTGACAGGCTTTGGGAATGAGCACGCATCGGAGGCTGTCGCCGGTGCGCTTCCAGTGGGCCAGAACACGCCCCAGCGCGTCGCCTTCGGCCTCTACGCCGAGCAGCTCTCCGGCACCGCGTTCACCGCGCCGCGCGGCGTGAACCGGCGCACGTGGATGTACCGGCTGCGGCCCAGCGCGGGCCACCCGGCGTACCGGCCCGTGGAGTCCCGCACGCTGCGCAGCGGTCCGTTCCGGGAGGTGCCCCCGTCCCCCAACCGGCTGCGCTGGAGCCCGGCGCCCATGCCCACGGCGCCCACCACCTTCCTGGAGGGCCTCTTCACCCTGGGCGGCAACGGCTCACCGGCGGAGGGCGCGGGCGCGGCGGTGCACCTCTATGCCGCGACGGCGTCCATGACGGACACGGCGTTCTTCAACGCGGACGGCGAGCTGCTCATCGTCCCGCAGTCCGGGACGCTGCGCATCGTCACGGAGCTGGGCGTGCTGGAGGTTCCGCCCGGCCACGTCGCGCTCATCCCGCGCGGCATGCGCATGCGGGTGGAGCTGCCCGGCGGGCCCGCGCGCGGCTACATCTGTGAGAACTACGGCGCGGCGTTCCGGCTGCCGGAGCTGGGGCCCATCGGCTCCAACGGCCTGGCGAACCCGCGCGACTTCGTGGCCCCGAACGCGGCGTACGAGGACGTGGAGCGCCCCACGCGCGTGGTGCAGAAGTTCCAGGGGAACCTCTGGGAGACGACGCTGGACCACTCGCCCTTCAACGTCGTCGCGTGGCACGGCAACTACGTGCCGTACACGTACGACCTGGCGCGCTTCAACACCGTCAACACGGTGAGCTTCGACCACCCGGATCCGTCCATCTTCACGGTGCTCACGTCGCCCAGCGACACGCCGGGAACGGCGAACTGCGACTTCGTCATCTTCCCGCCCCGGTGGATGGTGGCGGAGCACACCTTCCGGCCGCCCTGGTTCCACCGCAACGTGATGAGCGAGCTGATGGGGCTGGTGCACGGCGTCTACGACGCCAAGGCGGACGCGTTCCTGCCCGGGGGCGCGTCGCTGCACAACTGCATGAGCGCCCACGGCCCCGACCGGAAGACCTACGAGGCCGCCGTCGCCGCGGAGCTGACGCCGAAGAAGATCGACAACACGCTCGCGTTCATGTTCGAGACCCGCTGGGTCATCGCGCCCACGCGCCAGGCGATGGAGAGCCCCGCCCTCCAGGCGGACTACGACGCCTGCTGGGCGGACCTGCCCAAGGCGAAGGTGCCCTCCAAGGCAGGCGGCCAGCCGTGAAGCTCGCGTCACTTGATGTGGGGCGGGACGGCCGGCTGGTCGTCGTGACGAAGGACCTCTCCCGGTACGCGGAGGCCTCCACCATCGTGCCCACCCTCCAGGCCGCGCTGGATGACTGGGAGCGCCACACACCGGCCCTGCGCGCGTTGTCGCAACGGCTGGAGCGCGGGGAGCTCAAGTCGGAGCGCTTCAGCCCCACCTGGTGCGCGGCCCCCCTGCCCCGCGCCTACCAGTGGGCGGACGGCTCCGCGTACGTGAACCACGTGGAGCTGGTGCGCAAGGCGCGTGGCGCGGAGCTGCCGCCGTCCTTCTGGACGGACCCGCTGATGTACCAGGGCGGCTCCGACGGCTTCCTGGGGCCCTGTCAGCCCATCCCGCTCGCGGACGAGTCGTGGGGCTGCGACATGGAGGGCGAGGTCGTGGTGGTGACGCGCGACGTGCCGCTGGGGGCCACGCGCGAGCAGGCCCTGGCGGCGGTGGTGTTGGTGGGGCTGGTCAACGACGTGTCGCTGCGCAACCTGATTCCGGCGGAGCTGGCGAAGGGCTTCGGCTTCTTCCAGTCCAAGCCCGCGTCGGCGTTCTCGCCGGTGTTCGTGACGCCGGACGAGCTGGGAACAGCGTGGCGGGACGGCAAGCTGCACCGCCGCCTGGAGGTGTTCCTCGACGGCGAGCCCTTCGGCCGCGCGGACGCGGGCGTGGACATGACGTTCGACTTCGGCACGCTGGTGGCGCACGCGGCGAAGACGCGCTCGCTGTGCGCGGGCACCCTCGTGGGCTCCGGCACGGTGTCCAACCGCGGCCCGGACGGCGGCCCCGGCAAGCCCGTGGAGGACGGCGGCGCGGGCTACTCCTGCATCGCGGAGGTGCGCGTGGTGGAGACGCTCCGGGACGGCGCGCCGAAGACGCCCTTCCTCAAGCACGGCAACCGGGTGCGCATCGAGATGCGGGACGACGCGGGCAACAGCATCTTCGGCGCCATCGACCAGGTGGTCGGCGGGTAGGCGAGGAAGGAGGGGCCCTTTTCGTCAGGGCCCCTTGTTCCATCCGTCCGGCGCGCAGCAGGATTCACGCGCGCCTCCATGCTCCTGACCCTTTCGACGACCCACACGCCCGCGACGGACCTGGGCTACCTGCTGCACAAGAACCCAGACCGGCCCCAGTCCTTCGAGCTCCCCTTCGGACTGGCGCACGTCTTCTACCCGGAGGCCACGCCCGGCCGCGCCACGGCGGCGCTCCTCCTGGAGGTGGATCCGGTCGCATTGGTGCGCGGCCGGCCGTCGTCGGGCGGCCAGGGCGGCACGCTGGACCAGTACGTCAACGACCGGCCCTACGTGGCGTCGTCCTTCATGAGCGTGGCGCTGTCCCGCGTCTTCGGCACCGCCCTGTCCGGACGCAGCAAGGACCGGCCGGAGCTGGCCGCGCAGTCCCTGCCCTTCTCCGCGCGCCTGTCGGTGCTGCCCTGCCGGGGCGGAGAAGCCTTCCTGCGCCGCCTCTTCGAGCCGCTGGGCTACACCGTCACCGCGACCCGCCACGCGCTGGATGAGACCGTGCCCGCGTGGGGCGACAGCCGCTACTTCACCGTGACGCTGGAGGGCCACGTGCGCCTGGGCGACCTGCTCTCGCACCTGTACGTCCTCATCCCGGTGCTCGACGACGACAAGCACTACTGGGTCGGCGACGAGGAGGTGGAGAAGCTCCTGCGCCACGGCGAGGGCTGGCTCGCGGCGCACCCGGAGCGCGAGCAGATTGCACGCCGCTACCTGCGCCACCGCCACAGCCTGGCGCGCGAAGCCCTGGAGCGGCTCGCGGGCGACGAGGCCCCGGAGCCGGAGGAGCGCCTGGAGGCGCGCAACGCGGAAGAGGCCGTGCTCGAGTCGCGCCTGAGCCTCAACGAGCAGCGCCTCCAGACGGTGATGACCGTCCTGCAGGAGAGCGGCGCCGCGCGCGTGGTGGACCTGGGCTGCGGCGAGGGACGGCTCATCAAGGCCCTCTTGAAGGACCGGCGCTTCACGGAAGTCGTCGGCATGGACGTCTCCCACCGCACGCTCGAAATCGCCCAGGACCGGCTCGGCATCGAGAAGATGCCGGACCTGCAGCGCAAGCGCGTACAGCTGCTGCACGGCTCGCTGTTCTACCGCGACGCGCGGCTCGCGGGCTTCGACGCCGCCACCGTCATCGAGGTCATCGAGCACCTGGACCTGCCGCGCCTCGCGGCCTTCGAGCGCGTGCTGTTCGAGCACACGCGGCCCGGCCTCATCCTCCTCACCACCCCCAACGCCGAGTACAACGTGCGCTTCACCTCCCTCCCCGCCGGCACCTTCCGCCACCGCGACCACCGGTTCGAGTGGACCCGCGCCGAGTTCGAGGCCTGGGCGGCCCGCATGTGCGAGCGCTTCGGTTACACCGCGCGCTTCCTGCCCGTGGGAGAGGCCGACGCGGAGGTCGGCGCGCCGACGCAGATGGCGGTGTTCACGCGATGAACGTCCACATTCCAGAGCTGTCCCTCGTGGTGCTCATCGGGCCGTCCGGTTCGGGCAAGACGACCTTCGCGCACCGCCACTTCAAGCCCACGGAGGTGCTCTCCTCGGACACCTACCGGGGCTTCGTGTCCGACGACGAGAACAACCAGGAGGCGACGAAGGACGCCTTCGAGACGCTGCGCTACGTCGCCGCGAAGCGGCTGGCGCGGGGCCTGCTCACCGTGGTGGACGCCACCAACGTGCAGCCGGAATCCCGCAAGACCTTCGTGGAGCTGGCGCGCGAGTACCACGTGCTGCCCGTGGCGCTGGTGCTGGACGTGCCGGAGCGCACCTGCATCGAGCGCAACCAGCAGCGGCCGGACCGTGCCGCCAGCTTCCGCTTCGTGCGCAACCAGGTGTCCCAGCTGCACCGCTCCCTGCGCGGCCTGGAGCGCGAGGGCTTCCGCCACCTCCACGTCCTCAAGCCGGACGTCATCGACAACGTCGTGCTGGAGCGCCAGCCGCTCTGGTGCAACCTCAAGCACGAGCGCGGACCGTTCGACATCATCGGAGACATCCACGGCTGCCGTGAGGAGCTGGAGGCGCTGCTCACGAAGCTGGGCTACGAGGTGCGGCCGCGCGCGGACGGCACGCCGGGCTTCGACGTGCGCCCACCGGAGGGCCGCAAGGCCGTCTTCCTGGGCGACCTGGTGGACCGCGGCCCGGACATCCCGGGCGTGCTGCGGCTGGTGATGGACATGGTGGAGGCCGGCACCGCGCTGTGCGTGCCGGGCAATCACGAGATGAAGCTGCTGCGCAAGCTGCGCGGCGGCAAGGTCAACGTGTCCCACGGCATGGCCCAGACGCTGGAGCAGCTGGAGAAGGAGCCGCCGGAGTTCCACCAGCGCGTGGCGAAGTTCATCGACGACCTCGTGTCCCACTACGTGCTGGACGACGGGCGCCTGGTGGTGGCGCACGCGGGCATGAAGGAGGGCATGCAGGGCCGGGGCTCCGGCAAGGTGCGCGCCTTCGCCCTGTACGGCGAGACGACGGGCGAGACGGACGAGTACGGCTTCCCGGTGCGCTTCAACTGGGCGGCGGAGTACCGGGGCCGCGCGTCGGTGGTGTACGGCCACCAGCCCGTGCTGGAGGCCGAGTGGGTCAACAACACGCTGTGCGTGGACACCGGCTGCGTCTACGGCGGCCAGCTCACCGCCCTGCGCTACCCGGAGCGGGAGCTGGTGTCCGTGCCCGCGCAGCGCGCGTACTGCGAGGCCGTGAAGCCGCTGGGCGCCCCTGCTCCGTCGGGCCTGAGCGCGCAGCAGCAGGCGGATGACGTGCTCGACCTGGAGGACGTGCTGCGGGGCAAGCGCGTCATCTCCACGCGGCTGGCCACGAACGTCACCCTGCGCGAGGAGAACACCACCGCCGCGCTGGAGGCGATGAGCCGCTTCGCCATGGACCCGCGCTGGCTCATCTACCTGCCGCCCACCATGTCCCCGTCGGAGACGAGCACCCAGCCCGGCTTCCTGGAACATCCCCGGGAGGCGTTCGACTACTACCGCAAGGAGGGCGTGGCCCAGGTCGTCTGCGAGGAGAAGCACATGGGCTCGCGCGCCGTCGTCGTCATCGCGCGCGACGCGGAGGCCGCGCGACGGCGCTTCGGCGTCACCTCCGGCGAGACAGGCGTCTGCTACACGCGCACGGGCCGGCGCTTCTTCACCGACGAAGCCCTGGAGGCCGCGTTCCTCGCGCGCGTCCGCGCGGCACTGGACGCGTCCAGTTTCTGGGAGGAGCTGAAGACGGACTGGGCCTGCCTGGACTGCGAGCTGATGCCCTGGTCGCTCAAGGCCCAGGAGCTGCTGCGCGACCCGTACGCCGCCGTGGGCGCGGCCTCCCGCGCGGCGCTGACGGACGTGGTGGCGGTGCTGGGGCAGGCCACCGCGCGAGGGCTGCCGCTGGGTGAGCTGTCCACGCGCTTCACGGACAAGGCCTCCAGCGTGCAGCGCTACGTGGAGGCGTACCGGCGCTACTGCTGGCCGGTGGCGTCCCTGGACGACGTACGGCTGGCGCCGTTCCACCTGCTGGCCACGGAGGGCGCGACCCACGTGGACAAGGACCATGTCTGGCACATGGAGACGCTGGCGCGAGTGTGCCGCGCGGACCCGTCATTCCTCATGGCCACGCCCTACCGCGTCGTCGCGCTGGAGGACGCGGACGCGGTGGCCGGCGGCGTGCGGTGGTGGGAGGAACTCACCGCGCGCGGCGGCGAGGGCATGGTGGTGAAGCCCTTCGGCTTCGCGGTGCGCGGACGGCGGGGGGTGGTTCAGCCCGCCATCAAGTCCCGGGGCCCGGAGTACCTGCGCATCATCTACGGCCCGGAGTACACCGCGCCCGCGAACCTGGACCGGCTGCGCCAGCGAGGCCTGTCCACCAAGCGCTCGCTCGCGCTGCGTGAGTTCGCGCTGGGCGTGGAGGGACTGGAGCGCTTCACGAAGAAGGAGTCTCTCCGCCGCGTGCACGAGTGCGTCTTCGGCGTGCTCGCCCTGGAGAGCGAGCCCGTGGATCCACGGCTCTGACTCAGTAGTTGAACTGGAGCTGGAGGCGCGTCACGTGCCCCTGCTCCTGTTCATACGGGTAGCGCGACGAGGTGCGGTTGGCGATGACATAGGCCGCCGTCAGCTCCAGGGCCTTCCAGATCTGCCACTCCGCGCCCAACTCCAGCTCGCGCACGTCGTAGCGCGGGGCGTTGGTCTCGAACTTCTTGCCGCCCTTGTAGAGGGTGCCGCGCACGTAGGGGATGAGAGACACGCCCACCACCCCGTCCAGCTTGTACATCAGCTGCGCGTAGCCGCCCTGGAGGTTCCGGCTGTCGATGAGCAGCGACTCGTCCGGGCCCGTGCCCAGCGACGGGCCCCGCCCCACATTGTATTCCGCCTGGAAGCCCAGGGGCTGCGGGTAGACCGTCAGGCTGACGATGGCGCGCGCATCCACCAGGTTGCCGCCGCGCGCGAGCGCATAGGCCGCGTCCTCGCGCGGGGACGCGCTCAGGTTGAAGCGGCCGTAGTAGGCGCCCGCA
Organism: Corallococcus exercitus; assembly: GCF_003611585.1. Classification (GTDB taxonomy): domain Bacteria; phylum Myxococcota; class Myxococcia; order Myxococcales; family Myxococcaceae; genus Corallococcus; species Corallococcus exercitus. The sequence goes on from NZ_RAVW01000086.1 coordinate 23,990, forward strand.
CCAACCTCCACGTACTGGGAGCCGAAGAGGAAGGGCCAGGTGACGCGCGCGACGCCGTGCGGGCTGTTGTTGCGCTCGGCGCGGTTGGCCGTCTGGCCGTTGTAGACACCCAGGCCCACGACGCCGTAGTCGCCGGAGCCCTTGAGGCCGCTGTCGACGAGGAACTTGAAGCGCTCGCGGATGTGCGCGGGCGCCCAGTAGAAGAACACGCCCAGGTCGCGCTCGTCCTTGAGCGCGCTGTTGATGGCGTCGTTGCGGTCCAATGCCAGACGGTTCTGGCTGGACTGGAGGTTCTCGAAGCCGAAGGGCACCTTGGACTGGCCCACGCGGAAGCGGAACTCCTTCGCCGAGTCGACGAAGATGTCCGCGTACCAGTCCCGCATGATGGCGACGTTGTACTGGTCACCGATGACAGAGGCGAAGTCCGGCTGCAGGTACACGGACACGTGCGGGTGCACGTCCCCGGAGATGACCAGCCGCGCGCGGCGGATGCCGAAGCCGGTGTCCTTGCCCAGGAAGCGGTCCCCCTGCTCGTTGATGAGCGAGTCGTTCACCCGGAAGCTGGGCAGCCGGTTGTAGCGGACCTGCGTGTAGCCCCGGAGGCGGAGCGTCTCGTACCAGGGCTTGTCCTTCTTCTTCTCCTCCTCCGGGGGCGGCGCGACGGCGGGAGGCACCGGCGAGGGGGCCCCCGCGGGCGGCGGAGCCTCCCCCACGGGCGAGGACTCGGGCGGAGTCTCCTGGGCCAGCGCCAGGGCGGAGGAGGAGAAGAGGAGCGCGGAGCCAGCCAGCAGGGCCTGAAGGACGGAGCGGTGGGACGAGGCGAGGGTCATGGTGGCGTGGGCGCCGGGCGGGGAACGGGGAGGGACCCGCCCGGTCCCGATGTGGCGCTCCCGTTACCGAAGGGAGCGGCCCTCCGCCACACACCGCCTGCCGTTGTTGCCACACCGTTACCGGGGCCTCCGTCCTGTCACAGGAACGAGCGTTTCGTGTCACACGCCTGTGACATGGCCAGCAGGGGCCCGGGCCTCAGCGGCGCTGGATGACGATGGTGCGCACGGACTCCACGGTGGCCCCGGAGCCCAGCGTAGCCCGGGCCACCAGCTCCCAGTCCCCGCCCAGGAGTCCCCAGAGCTCCTGCTCGACCGTGTAGGGCGGTGCCTGCACCGTGCCCATCGGGATGCCCGTCGCCTCTCCCGGGATGCGCAGCTCGAAGTCCACCTGCTGGACATCCGTCGACCCGGACACCTCCGCGGTGGCCACGAGGACGTCCTCGTTGTGGAAGTAGAGCCCGTCCACGTTGGGTTCCGTCACCAGGATGGAGGCCCCTCCCCGCTGGAGGGTCACGGTGCGCATGCGGGTGGTGCCGGTCTGGTTCCGGTCATCCGTCGCCACCGCGTACAACTCGAACGTGCTGCCGTCGGGGAGCGAGGCCGGCACCGCCCAGTTGAGCGACCAGGGATACTTCGTGGTCGACCCGAGGAGCGTCGTGGTGGTGCCCTGGCGCATGTAGAAGTCCACGTTGCGCACGTTGTCGACGACCTCGAACTGCGTGATGAAATCAGGGGCCTGCGGCGAGACGGTCTGGAGGCTGACGAACGCGCCCACCGTGGCGTTCGCGGCCGGCGCATCCCACAGGATGACGGGCGGCAGGTTGTTGATGTTCAACGACTGCCGGGGCGTCTCCGACGTGCGGTTGAGCACGTCCGTGGCCGTCACCTTGACGGGGATGGAGCCATCCGCGGTCCCGGAGTTCCAGGCGCATTCATAGGGCGCGGCCGTGTCCGTGCAGATGAGCGCGCCGTTCACGTAGAACCGGACCGTGAGCGGCATGACCGCCGAGCTCGCGGAGGCCGTCATCACGATGACGCCCACCTGCGACTGGGGGCTGTACGGCCCGGTCAGGGTGACGGTGGGCGGCTTGTTGTAGACGTTCAAGACGAGCGGCGTCCGGGAGACATGGCCCATCACGTCGCGGGCCTCCGCGGTGAACGTGTGCGGGCCGTCCGGAACGGACAGCGAGTTCCAGCTCAGGGTCCGGGTGGCGGACGTGCCGGAGACCCCGGCATTCGCCCTGGAGATGCCATCCACGAGCAGCGCGATGGACGTGAGGTTCAGGTCGGACGCGGTGATCGTGAACGAGGCAATGCCCGTCACGAAGGCGCCCGCCGCGGGCGAATCGAAGCGGACCTCCGGGGGCTGATTGTCCACGAACACCTGCCGCGTCACGGTGGCGGTGTGAGCACCCCGGTCGAAGGCCCTCACGGTGAGCGTGCGCGGACCGTCGGGGACCGACTGCGAGTTCCAGTCCACCGCCACCGGGAGGGTCCCCCCCGACGAGGACGCCGACCCCACGAGCTGACCCCCGGCGCGCACCTCGACGAGCGACAGGCTGGTGTCGGAAGCGGTCGCGCTGATGCGGACGGTGCCGCCCACCAGGGCATCCGCCGCCGGAGCGTCGATGCGCACCGTGGGCGGCTGGTTGTCCACGTGCGCGACGACGTCCGCCCGGCCGGTGTGTCCCGCCCGGTCGTCCGCGACCACGCTGAAGGTGTGGAGACCATCCGCGACCTGCCAGGAGTTCCAGGTCACCTGCTGGGTGGCCCAGGAGTTCCCACCGCTGTCCGCGCTTCCCACCTGCGTTCCATCCACCAGCAGCCGCAGGCCGGTGAGCGTCAGGTCCTCCGCGCCTCCGGAGAAGCGGACGTCGCCGGACACGACCTGTCCCTGGGAAGGGTCGTTGACGTACGGCGAGGGCGCGTGGTTGTCGACGGTCACCTGCACCGTCGCGGGCTGGGAGGAATAGCCATAGGCGTCCCCGGCCACCGCCTGGATGAGCGCGGGGCCATCCGCCATCGTCCGGGTGTCCCAGTACGCGGAGAACGGAGCCTGCGACGCGACCGTGAGAGGAACGTTGTTGATGGAGTACGCCACCTGCGTCACGCCCGTGTCGTCCGCGGACCAGGTGGTGATGATGAAGGCGCCCTGCCGGAGCTCCCCCGCCGCTGGAGTGGTGATGGCGACGGTGGGCGGATGCGTGTCGGCGTAGAGCTGGTTGACGCTCGCGATGTCCGCGCCGCTGAGGCCCGTCCGGTTGGCGACGATGCCGGTGCCATTCTTGCGCAGCATCGTCCGGCCGCTGGAGGTCGTCTCGTTGCAGAGGGGGTAGAGGGTCGCGGCACACGACCCGTAATGCATGATGGAGCCCAGGTCGTACGGCCCCCAGTCCATGCCCGGCCTTCCCTGGGCGACATACGTCGTGAACTGGTCCACCGCGTCGGGCTGGATGTTGTCCCAGTAGATGTTGACGTAGGCATCGCGGTCCGCGCGCGACTGCATGTGGAAGAGACCCACGCTGTGGCCAATCTCGTGGATGACCCCGCCCGCGTTACAGGTGTCATCCTCGCTGCTGACGTCTCCGACGTTGACGAACTGCTCGCCTCCGTTCCTGCCGATGTTCGCGTTGCAGACGCCCACGGGCGCGCGGCGGAAGGTGACCCAGGAACCCTCATTCGGCCCACGAGGCACCAGCTTGATGCGCGTCCGCGAGTTCCACTCGTTGATGGCGGTGGTGATGCGGCCCGGGTTCGGAATGCCGGAGGCGATGACGTAGGGGATGATGCCGTCCGGCCAGAGCGACGTGCGGGCCACGGTCGCCAGTCCCTGTCGCGCCTCGCCGTCCGCGCCCTCCGCCCCGGGCTTCACGGGCAACAGGATGTCCCCGTCGAACACCGCCGCCCCGTCGATGACCCGGTACGGGAGCCGGACGACCTGGTTGCCCAGGTCGACCATCGCGAACCGCGAACCGGAGGACGGACCCGGCGTCGGGTCCACTTCCCTCGGTGGCTCGCCACATGCCGCGAGCAACAACCCCACCATCCACACGCACCGGGACCGGGCCCCGGCGAAGAACGACAGAGACATGAAATGCCCCCTCTGATGACACAAAGGGGCGGGACCCTAGGGA
>NZ_RAVW01000870.1 GCF_003611585.1 Corallococcus exercitus
ATCTGCACCAGCGCCCCCAGCCCCACCGCGCGCCGCCGGTCGAAGCGGTCCCCCAGCGCGCCCCCCAGGGGCGACAGCAGGATGGACGGCAGCCACGTCAGCGCCGCCACGCCGCCCGTCCACTCCGCCCGACCCGTCACCTTCGTCACGTACACGCCCAGCGCCAGCACCTCCATCCACGTGCCGATGTTGGACAGCGCCGCGCCACTCCACAGGAAGGCGAAGTCGCGGTGCTTCAGCGCGCGCAACGAGGACAGGCGGGGCGGACGGGGCGTGGACACACTCGCTTTCTAATTCACCGAGAGCGCCGGGTGTTCACGGACTTCTATTCTAGGCGGCCTGGATGGAATTACGGCGGAAACGTGCAGTGCTGCTTCAGTTCCGCCGGGGCAGACGGAGGGTGAAGGTGGAGCCCTCGCCCAGGGTGGAGCGGGCGGAGAGCGAGCCACCGTGCAGCTTGGCGAGCGAGGCCGCGATGAAGAGGCCCAGGCCGTGGCCGCGCCCCCGGTCCTCGTCCGCGCGCTGGAAGCGGTCGAAGACGTGGGGCAGGGC
>NZ_RAVW01000871.1 GCF_003611585.1 Corallococcus exercitus
GGGTGGGGGAGGTTGGAAGGCCGCCCCCAGGGAAGCGAGACGACGGCCATGGGGCAAGGGCGCCCGGTGTGGAGTGCGCGGGCCACCTTCGCGGTGGTGCTGGGGCTGGTGCTGGCCGCGGGGGCCGCGCGGGCGCAGGACGGCGATGGCTTCCTGTCCGCCTTCGAACTGCTGGCGAGCGGCCCGGAGTTGGGCGGCAGTGACATCCCCCGGGACGTGCCGCCGCGCCGGGCTGCCGCGCCGTCGGTGGTGCCGCCGGAGGTGATGGCCCGGGTGCTGACGGAGGAGGGGCCCCGGCCGGTGCCCACGGCGTCCGCGGCGGAGTCTGGCCCTGTGGTGGCGCCGGAGGGCGCCAGCGCGGAATCCCAGGTGGCGCCGGAGGGCGGCCGGGTGTCGGAGCCCCGCGTGCACCTGACGGAGAGCGGACCGAGGCCGCCGTTCAAGGTGCTGCCGGTGGCGGTCGCGGTGGTGCCCGGGTTGCTGCTGCACGGGTTGGGGGCGCTGGCTCTTATACACATCTGACGCTGCCGACGATAAGGCGCGGG
>NZ_RAVW01000872.1 GCF_003611585.1 Corallococcus exercitus
CCTCCGTCCGCCCCACCGAACCCCACGACTTCCTCGCGGAAGCCCCCGCGCCCCGCCGCCGCATGGGCGGACTCATCGCGGCCGGCGTCGTGCTCCTCGGCGTCGCGGGCCTCTGCATCACCGTCGCCCTGGGACTCGACGGGGGCCGCGTGGCCTCGCTGTGGAGCTCCGTTCGCTCGCCGAAGCCCGACGCGAACTCCTCCACAACTTCTCCACCGCCACCTCCCGCCGAACCCGAGGCCCGGAAGCCCGCCGAACCCGCCGCGCCGGAACCCTCCACCGCGGTGGCCCAGGCCGAGCCCCCTACAGACACCCCGCCTTCCGGCGACGCCGCGCCCTCGGACCCGCCTCCTCCCACCAGCGAAACCGCCGCCGCGCCCGACGACGACACCGAGGCCCCGAAGGCGAAGACGCGCACCCCCCTCCGCCTGCCTCTTATACAAATCTCCGAGCCCACGAGACATGCGCAGAACTCGTATGCCGTCTTCTGCTTGAAAAAAAAGAACACAGTGAGTCAAAAGCCACCATGACGTGCTAGCTAT
>NZ_RAVW01000873.1 GCF_003611585.1 Corallococcus exercitus
GCCCTGGACGCCCCGGGCCTCCAGCCGCAGCCGCGCGAGCCCGTCCGCGGGCGCCTCCGGTGACGTCAGGAGCAGCACCAGCGTCCCGCCCCGCGTCGCCGCGTCCACCAGCTTGCGCGCCTCCGTCAGCGCCAGCCGCTCCGGACGCCCCGGAGCGCCCACGCCGTGCGTGAGATCCAGCACCACCGCCGTGAAGGCGCCGCTGCGCGCGAGCTGCACGGTGGACCACACGCGCTGCGCGAAGGCCCGGGGCCGCACGACGAGCAGCCGCTCCAGGTCCACGCCCAGCGCCGCCGCCGCGGGGGGATAGAGCTCCTTCGGCCCATCCACCCACGCGCACAGGCGCAGCTCCCGGTGCGCGGACGCCACCGCGCGCAGCGCCAGGCTGGTGCGCCCCGACGCGGCCTCGCCGCACAGCTCCACGGAGGTCCCCAGCGGCAGGCCTCCCTGCGGCAAGAGCGCGTCCACCGCGTCCACGCCCGTGCGCAGCACCGACAGCGCGCGACGGGGCGCCGCCTGCAACTGGCGGATCTGTCTCTTA
>NZ_RAVW01000874.1 GCF_003611585.1 Corallococcus exercitus
AGATGTGTATAAGAGGCAGGCCCACCAGCGTGGCCGTCAGCACGCCCGTGGCCTCCGGCCGGTAGGACAGCCGGACCGGGACCTCGCCCGGCGCCATCCGCGCGGGCAGCCCGTCCGCGGAGAAGGGAGGCGCCAGCGACGTCCAGTCCACGTCCAGCGTCGTGCGCCCCGCGTTCACCACGCGCAGCTCCACCACTCGCTCCACCCCGGGGTAGCTGGCCGGGAACGCCACGGACTCCTGGGAGACCCGCAGGAGGCTCCGGGCGCCCGTCAGCGGGGGTTCGTCCCGGCAGGCGCCCACGAAGGCCAGGAGGGCGGCCAGGGCCATTGCCAGGGCCCCAGGCGGCCTGGCGGCGACCCCCGGCATGCCCGTTGGAGCCCCCGGAAGGCCCGTCAGGCCCCCACTGCCCACCGTCCGCGTGCGTGCCATCGAGCCTCCTGCTCCCTGCCTTTACACCCCTCTCCATCCCCTGTCTCTTATACCCATC
>NZ_RAVW01000875.1 GCF_003611585.1 Corallococcus exercitus
GGACAGGGAGGGACAGACGGCCGGGCGGGCCCAGGCACTTCCGGTGCTTTACGACTCGTAGAGGGAGACGTCGCACTGGGTGCTGACGAACTGGCACTGCAGCTCTTCCGCGGAGCCGTTGACGAAGAAGTAGAGCGTGTTGCCCGCGTCAGGGGAGGAGAGCGTGCAGTAGAAGTTCTGCTTGTTCTGCCAGATCTTCCCGTTGGCGTCCTCGAACTGGATCCACCAGTAGTCGTGGCCGATGGCGCCGGTCCAGAAGATGACCTGGAACGACGAGCTGGTCGCGTTCTCCGCCAGCGAGGCCCAGTTGTCCTGCTGCTGGTACTCGGGGTTGTTGCTGTAGCGGTGGCGCAGCGTCACGTTGGTGATGGGGGCGCCCCAGTGGTTGACGACCACGGCGTTGGCGGTCTGTTGCGTGGACTGCGGCGCGCCGACCTTCGCGGTGGTGCGCGTCTTGTCGGGGGAGAGGCGGGTGTCGAAGCCGGACAGCGGCTGACCATCGAGTCCGAGGCGGGCGGGGCTGCACATGGGGGTGTTC
>NZ_RAVW01000876.1 GCF_003611585.1 Corallococcus exercitus
GTCTCGAGTTCGGCCATGACGCGCTCGGTCTCCGCGCGGTACCTCTCCTCCATGATGGTCCGGGCGGTCTCGGATCCGTCCGCGCGCTTCAGGGCCGAGAAGGCGGCGTAGTTTCCCAGCACGTCGCAGTCGCTGTACGCGCTGTTCATCGTTCCGAAGACCCCAATGGCCCCCCGGGCGGCGCTCGCGAACTTGGGGTGGCGGGCCCGCAGCCGCATCAGCGTCGTGTGCGCGCAGGCGTGGCGGGTCTCGAAGGTACACAGGTTGCAGGGCACGTCGGTCTGGTCCGAGTCCGCGACGTAGCGAAACACGTCCATCTCCTGGCGCCCGACGATCACGCCGCCGTCGCAGCGCTCCAGGTAAAACAGCATCTTGGCCAGCAGCGCCGGGGAAAACCCACACAGCATGGCCAGGTGCTCGCCGGCAAATTCCTGGGTTCCGCCGACGAGGGGCGCGGTGGGCCGACCCTCGAACCCGGGCACCACGTGTCCCTCGCGGTCCACCTGTGGGTTGGCCGCCACGTGGGTCC
>NZ_RAVW01000877.1 GCF_003611585.1 Corallococcus exercitus
CCCCCGTCACCACCAGCACGCGGCCCGAGGGCAGCACGGTGGCGTGCGGCAGGTAGCGCGGCAGGCTCATCGGCGCCACGGTCCTCCAGGTGCCGCGCGCCACGTCGTACAGCTCCGCGGAGCGCAGCGGACCATCCACGCCCCAGCCGCCCGCCACCAGCACCTGGCTGCCATTGCCCAGCGGCACCGCGATGTGGCCGTAGCGCGCCACCGCCATGGAGCCCGTGGAGCGCCACGTCCCCGTGGCGGGGTTGAACAGCTCCGCGCTCGCGGTGATGGGGTCCGACCCGGTGGAGCTGCCGCCCATCACCAGCACCTCGCCCGAAGGCAGCGGCACGGCCGCGTGGTACGTGCGCGCATGTCCCATGGGGCTCGTGGGGCTCCAGGTGCCCGTGGCCGGATTGAACAGCTCCGCGCTCGCGAGCGTGGAGGACGTGCTCGCGCCCGACGCGCCGCCCGTCACCAGCACCTTGCCGGAGGACAGCAGCGTCGCGGTGTGGCGGGCCCGCCCCGTCCCCAGGTTCCCCA
>NZ_RAVW01000878.1 GCF_003611585.1 Corallococcus exercitus
CGCCTTATCGTCGGCAGCGTCAGAGGTGTATAAGAGACAGCCGCCACCCCGACCAACAGCCTGGGCAACGGCATCAAGTCCACGGGGGAGAACGAGTACGAAGTCCCCAAGGCGGAGATCGACAAGACGTTGAGCAACCTCAACGACGTGGCGATGCAGGCGCGCATCGTGCCCGCCTTCAAGGACGGCCAGGCGGTGGGCTTCAAGCTGTTCTCCATCCGCCCGGACAGCATCTATTCGAAGATCGGCGTCCAGAACGGTGACGTCATCCGCCGCATCAACGGCTTCGACATGAACAGCCCTGAGAAGGCGCTGGAGATCTACTCGAAGCTGAAGGACTCCTCCCGCATCGAGATCGAGATCGAGCGCAACGGCGCGCCGATCCGCAAATCCTACAACGTCCGTTAAACACCCCCGTCAAAGCGCCCGCTCCTCCATGAAGACGACGCTCCCGTCCTGGCTGCTCTGTCTGTGCCTCGCGCTCTCCGGCTCCGCGTGGGCCCAGCGCCGTCCCACCCAGCCCGGTAC
>NZ_RAVW01000879.1 GCF_003611585.1 Corallococcus exercitus
GGCGCCGAGGACTCCGCCCCACCCCGCCCCGTCGCGGGTGCGTTGCCTCTACCCGTACCGTAGGATTCCCGCGACGTCGAAACGCGCGGCGCGGAGCCGGGCGCCGAAGGCCCGTCGTCCCTGTCATTCCGGTTCGCCATGGGTCCAGTGTACCCCTCAGTCCAGGATTCCATGGTCTTCGGCCGGGACGCCTGCCCGGTTGCGTCGGAAATCGCGCGTTCCCTTCAGATCCTGTAATCCGGAAGCAACCTCTGGAGTCCACCGCGGATAATGCGGGGAGAAAAAAGACCCAGAAGCGACAGGAGATGCCCGTGGCCCTCAACATTGGCTCCAAGCTTGATTCGGTCATGGCCCGCATCCGTCAGGCCCAGGAGCAGGCCCGCGCGGAGATGGCGGCGGCCGCCCAGTCCGTGAAGGAGCCCTTGCCGGACGCGCCGAACGCCAAGCCGCTCAACGCCGCTGAAGGGCGCTACCTGGACTCCTTCGAGGAGGAGCGCGCCAAGAAGATGGGCCTGCCCTCCCTGGCCG
>NZ_RAVW01000087.1 GCF_003611585.1 Corallococcus exercitus
AGATGTGTATAAGAGCTAGGCTCGCTTCGACGTCCGGGCATCGACGCGGGTCTTTCGCCAGGTCGACCCCATCGCGTTGACGCGGCGGCTGAGCGAGGATTTGTCCATGCCGATCCTGCCGAAGGAGCGAGACCCCAGGTTGATCACGATTCGTCGTGGCGGGAGCCTGACCGACGAGGACCACCACCTGCTCGCGGAGTGGGCCGCCGTCTGCGCGGAGCACGTCCTGCCCCTCTTCGAGAAAGCGTCCCCTGGGGACACGCGTCCCCGTGACGCCATCGCCGTGGGACGGGCGTGGATCCGGGGCGAGGTGCCGATGCGTGACGCCCACCAGACCGCGTTCGTGGCCAACGCCGCGGGGAAGGGGTTGGCGGACCCAGCGAAATTCGCCGCGCTCGCGGCAGGCCAGGCGGTGGCCGTCGCCCATGTCGCCGCGCACTACCTGGGAGCGGCGGCGTACGCCATCCGGGCCGCCGCCGCGTCGGTCGCCGAGGGTGACGCGGAAGAGGCCCGTCTGAAGGAACTCGGATGGCAGCGGAAACGGATCCCCGCCACCCTCCGTGCGCTGGTCCTCGAAGACCAGCGGGCGCGGAACGACATCTGCTGGGGTGTCTTCACCGGGTGAGGCCTCGAGGGGCCGGCCCGGAACGGGCTCAAGCGCCTCGCGACGCGATGAGCGCGAGGTTGCGCGGAGACAGGCGCGGATCGAAGAGCTGGAGGAGCTCGACCTGGAAGCCCAGTTCCTCCAGGAGGAGCGCGCGATCGAGCAGGAGCACGACCTCCAACGCCCTCGCGAAGCGGTCCCTCAGCAGATGGCAGAGCAGGAGGTCGCGCGTCTCGGCGCGAACGGACACCTCGAAGACATCCAGCTCGGCGTCCGTCATGCCGGGTTCAAGGCCCAGGCGCTCCAGGCGGTCGCGCGCGTAGACGGCGAAGGGGCCATCATAGAGCGACCGGGGCGCGTCCCCGGCCCGCACGAAGCCGCGCTCGGGAAAGCGCTGCCTCGTCAGGAGATCGAACGCGAAGCGCCACGCGTACACCCGCTTCATCCGCGCGAACTCCTCCTCGGTCTTGTGATGCCGTCCCCGCGTCGTCAGCGCCAGGGCATGCGGGGTGAAGGGCAGCGGATGCGCGGCCCCGAAGCGGGAGACGGGGTAGTCCCGTGGGGCTTCCAGCTTGTCGTAGCAGCAGCCGATGTTCAGGACGAAGCCCGCCCCCTGGCTCTTGCGGAGCTGCGTGAGGGCGAGCGGCCCGCAGGTGTGCAGACCGATGGAGGCCCGGTCCTGGCCGGAGAAGAGCGGATCAATCCCCGGCTGGAGCCCATCCTCGACGGAGGCCTGGATGAAACTCACGGTGTCCCCGCCCTGTCTCGCCAGCCACCGTCGACCCTTGTCCTGCAACGCGGCGTCCCGGTCGATGCTGTGGAAGGTCCACCCGAACGTCCGCGCACAGAGACGGGCGAGATGTCCCATGCCACCGCCGATATCGACCGCCTGTTGGATGAAGCGCGTCCTGGGCGCGAGCAGGGCAAGCACCCGCTCCAGCTCGTGGGTCTTCTTGGCGCTGAGGCCCTGTGTCTGCGCGACCGTCAGCGCCTGATGGCCCTCGTGCCAGGGCAGCGCTGTCAGCTCTTGGAGCGCGCCCAGGAGCGCCTCCAGGGACGGAGGCGGGACGCCCACGAGCACCCCCTGGTCCAGCTGGCGCTCGCCCGCTTCATCGAGCGACCGGGCATAGGCCAGCCAGTCCTCGGGATAGGCGGCGCCGGACCCGGGCCAGCCCTGGAGGATGGACTGCGACCAGAGCGAGGACCAGGGCCGGAGCTGGTGCGTGAGCGCCTCGAGTCGCGCCTGGAAGTTCATGGCGGCGCATCCTATGCGCGTCGCTCCGCCAGTTTGGTGCTGGCAAGGCCAGGAGCACCTGTCTCACTCCTGGCTCCAGCCCGTGCTGTGACGTACTCATTCAGGCCTGATGGGACGGCCCTTCCGAGGAGAACAACCTACCGGCTCCGCCAACCCCATGCCGCGATTGGCGGAGTGCCACTGTCTTCAGGGCGAGGAGGTGGGCGGAAGCACCTGGACCTGTTGCAGCGTCTGACTGGTGTTGCCCGCGGCATCGGTCGCGGACACCAGGATGACCCCGGCTCCCCAATTGACGAGATCCACCCGGTGGGTGACCACGCCTGTTCCTTCCTCGACCTGGGTTGACTGCGTCCACTGCGTCACGACCTTCGTGGGCGACACGTCCTGGACCGAGGTCGTGACGTCGACCACGGGGCCGGGAAGCACTGCATCCCAGGCGGGCGACAGGACGGACAGCACAGGAGGCGTGCGGTCAATCGTTACGGTGGTGCGCCGCTGGGCGAAGCCTCCTTCGGCGTTCACCGCCGTCAGCTCCAGCTGGTGGGTTCCTTCCTCCAGGTTCAGCGTCGTGTAGACGAAGCCGCCACTGTTGTCGGGAGTCAGCGGAATCGCTTCCTGGCCATCGATGGTGAGGAAGACACGGGTGACACGCGGGCCCCCTTCACCAGACGTGGCCCACCCACACGCCAGCTGCGAAAGCTCGCGCGTGTAACGGGGCATGTTGCACATCGTCAGCTGCGGAGGCGCACCCGGGACCACCTCGATCGAAGTGGAGCACTGGCTGGTGTTGCCCGTCGCATCCACCGCCGTGTAGGTCACCTCCGTGATGCCATTGGGGTAGAGGCCCGCTGGTGGGCCACTCACGGTGGCGTTCGAGCATCCGTCCTGGGCCGTTGCCGCCGCTGGGGTCACCCATGCGCCTTCAGGCCCGCTGCTGTTCATGACCAGGGGGGCCGGGCAGATGACCGCGGGCGGCGTCACGTCACGCACGGTCACGGTGGAGACGCAGGATGCGGTCAGCCCCGTCGAGTCCGCGCAGCTCAGGACGACCGGGTGCGCGCCCTGCGAGTAGACGCCGTCGGGCGCCTGCGAGCAGGTGACGCCACCCTCGGAGTCGGGATCGTAGGAGCCGGCGTTCACCGAGGCACTTCCGGTGCAGGTCGTGGCATCCGCCAGCACCGTGACGTTCTGGCATTGCGCGATGGGCGGATGGTTGATGATGCGCTCCACGGAGGTCTCCGCTTGCGCGGAGTTTCCGTCCGTGTCGGTCACCTGGACCCGCACCGTCTGGAGCCCCACGGGCGCCTGCGACGGAGCGGTGAACAGCACGGACTGTCCCGGGGACTCGAAGACGCCATCCCCATCCAGGTCCCATGCATAGGTGAGGGGCTGCCCCTCTGGATCCGCGCCCGTGGCCTTGAGGGTGATGCTCTGCCCCAGGACGACGCGGTAGGGCCCTTCGTCGACAAATGCGGCCGGCTTGCCCTGCACGGAGGAGAAGCTTCGATACGAATAGGGAGCCGTCGTGTGGGCCAGTGGTATCTCCTGGCTGAGCAGCAGGGCGCCCCGGGTGTCCACCAGCTTCACCTCCCTTACCAGGTAGGGACCGTCCTTGCCCGCGGCGAAGATCTCCTCCGCACGGAAGCGAAGCTCGACGTCGTTCACCCCTTGTACGGCGGGCACGGAAGCAAAGGCCGTCGTGATGGTGCTGCCATCCAGGGCTGCCAGCTCACCAAAGACGCCCAGCGCTTCACCGGCGTAGTCGGAGCGCACCTGCAGGTGAACGGCCAATGCACTGTTGAGACCCGGGAGGCCTTCCCTGGGGATGGCGCGATCCGAGTGGCCCGTACCCAACCGGAGGGCCGTCGAGTTGATCTGGACGTCCTCCTGGCCACCGCGCTCGAAGGAGACGCCATCCATGCGCTGGCCCGTGACGCTCCAGACCAGGTTGACGAAGCCTGACGGCCCCGCGATGACCGGGTCCGCCACATACTCGGTGCCGCTGAGCCGCTCCAGGGCGACCTCCTGAACGGAGCCGTCCCCGTGGCGGATTCGCAGCTGGACCTCCGCGGCCTGGACCGGCTCGGAGAACAACATGCGCAGGTGGGCCGGCTGTCCCGGTTCGAACGAGGGACGCTCCCGCACGAGCCGGGCTCCGAGCGGGCTGTCGAACACCGCCTGGGTCGAATAGGAGATCGCTTCCGTGTCGGAGGCCGTCCCGGCCTTGAGCACCAGCTGCCAGGTGCCCCGGCTCGCTGCCGGGAAATAGTAGGTGGCGCCAAGGGCCGCTTCTGAATACAGGGCCATGCCCGGGGGAGGCTCGGTGGCGTCCTCCGCCTCGGGATCCGACGGGTCGACCGCGGCCGCATCCAGCGACTCCGGGTCAATGACCTGGCCGGAGGGATCAATCACATAGAAACGCGCGGTCCCCCTGTCCCAGGAGGCGGTGAAACTCGTGGGGCCTCCTTCGACGAGGACCGAACGGACCTTCTGGGAGCCGGGTGAGACCCCGCCCGTGTCCAGCCTCGACAGCTGATTCAGCGCAGGGGATGCGGGATCATCATCCGTCGCTGAAAAGAGCGGGGAAGCAGCCGAAGGCTGGGACGCCGACAAGAACGCTCCGGGAGGGGGGCCGTTGAAGAGACGGGTGCCACAAGTGTTGGAGGTCCGATCGATGAGCAGGCGCGCTCCGCACCGGGCGAAACCCTCTTGAGACGGGCCGTTCTCCCACATGTGATAATCGCGATAGCCCACGAATCCCTTCGAATGGGTTTCGCGCGTGATGAAGCGGTCGATGTTGCGGCCGGCCATTCCCAGTGCGCTGCGCGTCTGGATGAAGCCATCATCCTTCCCCGCGATCAAAGCTCCCAGCCACCAGCCATTGCCGTTGCGGAACTCGTGATCCGGAAGGGGGAGGTTCACGCAGATCTTCCACCAGAGAATCTTCATGCATTTCCGCTGCCACCTCCACGTGGGCGCATCTCCCCCGGTCAGGTGGTAGTCCACGCCGGCGCGCTGCCTCATGATGAGGTTGAACGTTCGCATTCCCGCCGGAGTCATGTCGCAAAGGGCTCCTCCGAAGATCCGATTAAAGGTCTCAACGAGGCAGGATGGATAGGAGAACCCGGGAGCACCCAGGTGGGGGGAGCCGAAGGCGAAGAGCTGGGAGACATCGCCGGCGTAGAGGGGGCCTTCGACGTAGGCTCGAGACACCAGCCCCCCCATGCTTTGCCCATAGAGGATGGTCTTGGCCCGGCCCGTCTCGTAACGAACCTCCCGAGTCCAATCGCGCACGTGATAGGAATTGAGGAACAAGGGCGGCGTGGTGAAGCGGCCGCCGGTCAATTGCCCGGAGTCATGGACGTAGTAGCCGGCCTCACGAAGTCTGGCGGGAACGTCCCCGAAATCCGACGAGACATCGGAGTTCCAGCCATGGACGAAGACGACCGGGTCCCTGTCCCATCCCACGATGTCCGAGGCCCATGCGAGCTGACCTGGCCGTGAGATGGAGACCGTATAGTGCTCGTTCTGGAACGCGAATGAACCAAAGGTCCATCCCCCGCGGAGGCTGGCTCGCAACGTATACGTTCCCAGCGGGAGGTTGGTGAGGGTGTAGGTTCCATCCGGCGCGGTCGTCGCGTAATGACCGCCGCCCGCGTCGACAAGAACCCCCTGCAGGCCGCAGGCCGTGTCGCAGCTTCCACGGATGACGCGGCCGGAGATGCGCCCCAGGGGGACGGCTTGCGTGTACTCGAGCAGCAGCTTGGGGCGGACCGCGATGGTGGGATGGTCGCTGGTGGCGAACTGGATGGCGCGGTGGCTGTCTTCCGACTGGAGACGAAGCATCCATCCCCGCATCAGGGAGGGGGTCGACAGCTTCGTGGCGACATGCGCTGTGACATCGACCTGGTAGGTCTGGTCGTAGGAGTTGCTTGAGGGGAGCGCGATCGCGCGGGACTCATCCACGCTGGGTTGGTTGTTCCAGGTGGCGGTGGTCTCCTCCCAACTGGAGGTGATGGGGATGAGCCGCCAGGTATTGGTGCCTCCTTCCTGGGAGTGCCCCCTGGGGCTGCTTCCCGTGGTCTCCGCAGAGAGCACGAGCGTGGCCTTGATGAGGGTGCCTCCGTCCGGCAGGGGCGGGATATCGAAATCAATCAGGCCTCGAAGCGCCCCTGGCACTCCGGACCAGGTCCAGGCCATCGCGGGCAGGAGCCGGTGATGGGGGTTGCCTGTGTTGACGAGGTCCGGCCGGGAGCCGATGTATGTGTCTTTTCCCTCCGGTCCGGGCTGGAGCGTCAAGGTCGGATACGAAACCTCCTGCGCAACCGTGGTGATGGCTGGATTCGTGCTCGCGGCGGGGTCTTCGCACCCCTGCAGGAACAAGAGTGTCAACGCGAGCGCAAGGCCCGCGAACGTGGTGTGCCAGTAGAATCTTGCTGAGTCAGACATCTTGCGTTCCTTGAAGGCTTTGCATGCACATGGTGGGGACCCGCCAGGGGCATGAACTGGAAAAGCCGGGAGGGTGATCAGGCCTGGGCCTGACCACCCTCCCGTTCCCGCGACGAAGCAGCCCCCCTGGCTACTTCACCTGGGCATTCTTGAAGTCCCGGTGCCAGGCCTTGGGCAGGCGGGCCAGAACGTCCGCCGGCTTCTGCTCGGGGCGCTCCAGCGCCTCCTGCATGGACATGTCACCCACCAGGATGCCGCCGGCGTACAGGGTCCGGCCCAGCTCCCCCGCGCCGGCCAGCTCCTCGTCGGTCCCGAGCCGCAGGTTGAACACCTGCTTCCCGTTCACCGGCAGGCGCGTCACCTCCGTGAGCGTGGCGGTCCCCTTGTCCGTGCGCACCTGGTCCTTCGCCTTCAGGTTCTTGGCGGCCACCACCTCACCCCGGGCGTTGATGACGGGGTGCATTTCGGTGAGCGTCAGCTCGTGGCCCTTGCTGTCGCGCAGGTGCACGAAGGGCTTGAGCTCGTTGCCGTGGGCCACGTCCGTCACCGTCAGCAGCTTGTTGCCCACGCCGTTGCGGACCTTGTCCCCCACCTTCACCTGCTCCACGGGAACCGTCGTGCCGTCCTCCCGCTGCACCAGCGTGCCCTCCGCCATGCAGCTGTTGCGGTAGAAGATCTTCTTCGTCCTCAGGCTGGAGCCGTCAATCGTCTGCGTCTTGGTGAACGCCTCGAGGGAGAAGGTGCCATCCGCCTTGGTGCACTTCGCCTTGCCGATGATGGTGATGGAGAAGGACGCGGCCCGGTTGAGGATGACGTCCGAGTTGCAGGCCCCGTCCCCGTTGAGGTCGTAGGAGAGATCCGCCAGGTAGTTGAAGGTGGAGCTGTAGCTGCCCACCGGCAGCTGACTCACGAAGTCCACGGAGTTGCCGCACGTGGCCCCGTTCTCGGTGTGCATCTTGATCTTGGCGTAGGTGTAATTGTCCACCTTGCACTGCAGGTAGTTGCGGACGCCCGCGGTGATGTCCATCCGGATGGGCACGTAGAGCCGCTGCGGGTCATAGGGCCGGGAGAACGTCCAGAAGTCGCTCGGGTTCAGCACCCCGGGGTTGGCCTCGCTGGAGGCCGCGATCCCCGTCGGGTTGGACGGATAGGCCGTCAGCTGTCCCAACCAGTTGTAGCCAGCCACGGCGTAGTCACAGTCCGCGCCGCCGCGGAGCTGGCACATCAGGATCTCCGCCTGGCTGTTCGGGACGATCTCCCGCGGGTGGAGCATCGTGAAGCTCCCCGCCTGCTGCATCGCGATGGAGGTGCGCGCCACCGTGTAGGAGGAGACGTCCTGGCCCGTCACGTCGTCCACGGCGAGCGCCATCGACTCCAGGCGCAGCAGGTGGTCCTCCGTCACGTTCACGTCGGCGGTGGTGGCCACGTCGATGAAGTCCGTGCCACCGCCGTACTCCTCACCCGAGTTGGAGGACACCAGCCGGCTGGTGGTCTCCGCCCGGTTGACGTCGTAGGCGACGATGTCCGCGTAGACGAAGTTGGCGCCGCCCTGGCAGCTCACGCGCACGTAGGGCTTGTAGGTCATCGTGGCGCCGCCGTTCGACGCGGTCGGCGGGTTCGTGAGCAGGTAGTGGTCACACCAGATGCCGCCCTGGGGCTGGACGCCCTGCGCCGGCTGCTGCGCACCCAGCTGCTTGCGGGCGATGGCCCGGGCCCGCAGCCGCGTCAGCGTGGAGAAGAGCTCGGGTGCGTTCTTCTCGTCCTTGCCCGACGCCTGGAGCCGGCGCGCGACGAAGCGGTACTGCGCGTCGTCCGATAGGTCCAGGTTGATGCTCACGCGGTCGGGATTGCCCGCGAGCGTCGTGTCATAGAGGGCGTTCATCTGACGGGACTGCTCGGTCAGCTCCTCGCGGGACATGTTGTCGGCGGGCGGCTGCAGCGGACGGCTCCAGCCCGCGGAGAGCAGCGCGAGACACGAGAGCGGAACCGCGCGGAGGAAACGGGGCTTCCACTGCGTCATCAACCTGGGGATACGCATGCGGCTTTCCTTTTCAGGGCAAGCCCGTTCGCGGCGCGGTCGTGGCGCGCGAGCGGGCCTTCCGGTCATGGGGGGAGTGGGATCCGTCGCCACCCTGGCGCTCGGTCCACCCACCGGAAAGGAGCCGGGAGCGCCGCGAATTATGCAAAAGCGATTTTTCCGGCCATTACCGCTGGCCGGTCCCGCCTGGCCTGTTCAGCCGCGCGGCGGGCCGCCCCCATCCCCGAACAACTGGCTGATGCTCACGTCGAGCTGGCTGCCCAGGACCGCCAGGAAGCTCTCGAAGCCCTGGGTGGACAGCCCCAGCCGCTCCCGCAGAAGCCGCCGGGTCTCGCTGTAGACGGTCTGCCGCGCGCTCTTCAGCCAACGCGAGACGGTGGACTGGTTCACCCGCAGCAGCGCGCCCAGTTCGGTGGTGGAGAGCCGGTCGAAGCAGTAGAGCCGGAGCAGGTGCCGCTCGTCGGGCGATAGCGTGGAGAAGGCCTCGCGCACCGCTCGCTGGAACTCGGCCTGGTGGCTCTGCCTGATCAGCTCCAGCTCCGCGTTGGAGCCCGGGGCGGGGAGCGCATCCAGGACGGCGCCGACGTCCTCCTCGGGGGCGGGCTTGTCGGCGGCGCTCAGCTTGATGCTGACGCGGATGGCCGTCACCCGCACCCAGCTCAGCAGCGCGCCTCGGCCCGTGTAGTCTTTGATTCGAGGCTCTTCCTCAGGCATTCGGACCAGCAGCTTCACGCGCGTCACCTGACAGACATCGTCCATCAGCGCGGGGGGATGTTTGAGGTACGCGAGCAACCCGGGCAGCTTCGACAGGTAATGCTGCTCGAAGGCCTCGGTGGCCCCCGCGACGCCATGCACACACGCGCATGCGAGGTAGAGCTCCTCCAGCGCGAGCTGGCCGAGCAGCGGTGAGAGCGGGCTCTCTGGACTGGCTTCGGGAAGCCGCTCGGCCAGGTGCCGCATGAACAGCTCAGGCGGGAGCGCGTCCCCGGACCACCGGGTGTGCGCGGATGCCAGCGTCTCCTGGAGCAGGCGTTCCAGCACGGCGACATCCTCGGGTGGCGGAGCGCGTACCCTGGCATGTGCAAGGAGCGTCCCCACCAGTTCTGGAGCCTGCCTCATCGTCAGTCCTTCTCACGTCCCGTCACCCATCGGGTGCAATGGGGGATTGAGAACCCAAGACGTCTTCTGAGAGACTCTCGCATCAAAGGCCATGGCCCTGTCAAAGCGAGTCTCCGTGGGCCCCGGAACGCCCGACTGCCTGTCAGACCAGCTCCTGGCCGATCTGATTGACGGTCGATTGCCACCCGAGGACCTGGCACTCGCCCACCGTCACGCCGTCGGCTGCGCCAGTTGCCGCGTCCTGCTCGCCACGGTGGCCCGCGGCGGGCTGGTATTGCCATCACTGCCTCCTTCGGAGGCTGGAACCCCGACGGCGGACGTGGCCGAGTCTGGGGTTTCGTGGACACCGCCCGCCGCGTTCGACGAGTTCCAGCTGGGGCCCCTGCTGGGCCGGGGCGGAATGGGCGTCGTCTACCTGGCCCAGGACGTCTCCCTGGGGCGCCCGGTCGCGGTGAAGTTCATCGCGGGCACCCGGCCTGGCTCCGAAGCCCGCGCGCGCTTCGAGACGGAGGCACGCGCCATTGCCCGCCTGCAGCACCCCAACGTCGTCACCGTCTTTCGCATCGGGACCGTGGAGGGGCACCCCTACATCGTCTCGGAGTACATCTCGGGGACCAGCCTCGCGAAGCTGCCCCGGCCCCTGCCGTGGCTGCGCGTGCTCCACCTGGGCCTGGGGCTCGCCCGGGGGCTCGCGGCCGCCCACCAGCAGGGGGTGCTCCACCGGGACCTCAAGCCGTCAAACGCGCTCGTCACCGACGACGGCGTGGTGAAGTTGCTGGACTTCGGGCTGGCGGAGCACTTCGACCCGGCCGCCGCCATGGACGCCTCCTCGAGCCGCGCCCTGGCGGGGACGCCGCGCTACATGGCGCCCGAGCTCTTCCGTGGCACGTCCGCTTCGCCGCGGAGTGATTTGTTCTCCCTGGGCCGCACGCTCCAGGAGCTTTGCTCGGGCGGGGGGGCGTCCGGTCCGCCCCACGCGACGGGAACCGAGCCCGACCCGGAGTTCGAAGCGCTCATCCAGCGCTGTCTGGCCTCTGACCCCGCCGAGCGGCCCGCATCGGCGGAGCAACTCTGCGCGTCGTTGGAGCGGCTGGTCCAGCTCTACACGGCCACGGCCCTGGCCGAAGGCAATCCCTACCGTGGCTTGGCCCCCTTCGAGGCTGAGCACCAGGGGCTCTTCTTCGGTCGTGACGCCGACATCCGGGCCGTCATTGAACGCTTGCGCCGTCAGCCGCTGGTCCTCGTCGCGGGCGACTCGGGGGTGGGGAAGTCCTCGCTGTGTCTTGCCGGGGTGCTTCCCAGGATGAGCGCCGGCGCCCTGGCCGAGGGCCGTGAGCTGACCTCCGTGACGCTCTGGCCAGGCGCCAGGCCGCTCCAGGCACTCGCCACCGCGCTCGCCCCCAGGCTGGGCCTGAGGGAGGCGGACGTCAGCGATGCACTCCTGTCCCGGCGCGACTGGCTGGGGGCGACGCTGCGCGAGGCGTACCCGGCCTCCCCCGGCCTGCTCCTCTTCGTTGATCAGCTCGAGGAGTTGCTCACCCAGGCCGAACCCGCGCAGGCAGCGCGCTTCGCCCAGCTCCTGGGCGAGTTGGCCCTGCCGTCCCCCGGGGTCCGCGTGCTCCTGGCGGTGCGCGGTGACTTCCTGACCGGAGTGTCCGCGCTCCCCGGCTTGGGTGGCGAAGCCGAACGCGCCCTCTACATTCTCCGTCCGATGACGCCCACGGGCGTGCGCGACGCCATCGTCGGGCCGGCCCGAAGTCATGGCGTGGGCTTCGAGTCCGAGGGCTTCATCCAGTCGCTGGTGGACTCCGCGACCCATGGCGAAGGCAGCCTCCCGCTCCTCCAGTTCGCGCTCGCCGAACTGTGGGAACGACGCGATCCGGCCCAGCGCCACATCACCCATCGCGCCCTGGAGGCCA
The DNA here is from genome assembly GCF_003611585.1 of Corallococcus exercitus. Lineage (GTDB taxonomy): Bacteria > Myxococcota > Myxococcia > Myxococcales > Myxococcaceae > Corallococcus > Corallococcus exercitus. The sequence goes on from NZ_RAVW01000087.1 coordinate 11,385, forward strand.
TGGGAGGCGTCGCCGGAGCCTTGTCGCGGCATGCGGACGGGGTGCTGGACCGACTGGATCCGGACGCGAGGCAGGCCGCTCGGCGGCTCCTGCTCCAATTGGTGACGGTGGAGGGGACGCGCCGCGAGCTGGACGAGGCGGTGCTGCTGCCGGAGCAGGACGCCTCCTCCCGCACGGCCCTTCGGGCCCTCACCGAGGGCCGGCTCCTCCATGCTCGCACCGTGGGAGGTCAGGCCCGCTACGTCATCAACCACGACTCGCTCATCGACCGTTGGGACACGCTGCGCAACTGGCGTGACGACGACATCGGCCACCGCGCGGTGCGCCACCGCGTTGAAGCAGCCAGCGCCGAATGGGAGCGCTTGTCCCACGCGCGCGAGGCGCTCTGGCGGCAGCGACAGGTCGACGAAGCGCGCCCGCTGGACCCCTCGATGCTGGGAACTCGCGAACGGGCCTTCCTCGTTGCGTCTGAACGGGCCCTGCGGCGTCAGCGTTGGGGGCGCTACCTCGCCGTGCTGCTCGTAGTGCTCGCCCTGGCGGCAGTCTATGGAGGCCTGCGCCTCCAGACCTACCTCGAGGACCAACGCTTCATCGCGGACCAGGTGTCAGCGGCTCGGGAGTCCTTCACCACCGGACGTACGCTCGGGGCACAGGCCCGAGCACTCCGTGAGGATGCGCTCGCGCTGTTCGACGGCCGCGTCACGGCGGCGCCCGGGAGTTCCGCTTCGCCCCACGACCCCTGGAGCCTTCCCGAGGCGAAGTGGGCCCAGGCACTCGACCTGCGGGACCAGGCCGACCAGGCCCACGCCCACACCGTCGAGTCGCTGGAGAGGGCGCTGGAGCGTGAACGGGACCAGCGCGAGGCCCATCCGCTCCTCGCCGAGGTCCTCTACGAGCGGATGCTGCTCGCCGAAGCCTTCCAGCAGCAGGAGTCCGCGGCCGAGCTGCGAAGGCGCCTGGAACGGCTGGTCGACGGGAAGGCGTCAGGGGCCTGGCGAGCTCGGCTCTCCGCTCCCGCCGAGCTCGCGGTGGTGACGGAGCCTCCCGGGGCGAGCGTGGACCTGGGACGCTACGTGTCGGATGGCCATGGTCAACAGCGGCTCGACGCCCTTCCTGCGCTGGGCAGGACCCCCATTTCGCGCGTGTTGCTTCCGGCGGGCTCCTACCTGCTCCACCTCACCCGGCCCGGCCACGCACCGCTCTCCGTGCCCCTGCTCCTTGCTCGCGGAGGGCGTGAGCGGGTCCAGCTCACGCTGCCGGTCACGCTCCCCTCGGGCTACGTCTATGTGCCCCCCGGGTGCTTCCTGCTGGGCAGCGGCGACCCGGAGCCGATGCGCGGCTTCCTGCGGGCCTCCCCCCTCCACCGCGTCTGTCTGGGCACGGGTTATCTCATTGGACGGACGGAGGTGACGTTCGGCGATTGGTTGCTCTATCTCAACGACCTTCCCCAGTCCGCCGCGGCAAGACACGTGCTTGAGGAGCCTCGATTCACGGTCCCCAAGGCCATCACACTGCGACATCAGGCCGGCAGGGGCTGGGTGTTCTCCTTTCATGTATCGGGCGACGAAGTCCTGTCCGTGGGGGAGAAGGAGTCGTTCCGCTATCCGGGCCGTTCCCAGCGGCGCGCCGCGGACTGGCGCCGGTTGCCCCTGTCAGGGGTATCCACGGAGGACCTCGCAGGCTACTTCTACTGGTTGGATCGCACCGGACGACTGCCAGGAGCGCGCCTGTGCAGCGAGCATGAGTGGGAGTACGCCGCCCGGGGCGCTGACGGCCGTGCGTTCCCCCAGGGCGACCGGCTGAAGGCCAGCGATGCGAACATCGACACCACCTACGCCCGTGAGCCCTCGGCATTCGGACCCGACATGGTGGGCTCCTATCCTGGCTCGGTGAGTCCCTTCGGGTTGCAGGACATGGCGGGCAATGCCTTCGAGCTCACGCGGGCCGTGACCGCGGATCTGGGGCGCATCGTCCTGAAAGGTGGAGGTTGGTACTACGACGCCATTGGCGCGCACGGGGCCAACCGTCAGGCCGGAGACCCCACACTGCGAGACGTCACGCTGGGCGTGCGGGTCTGCGCCTCGTTCTCTCCCCAGGAGCCAAGGAGCCAGGCGGTCCCGGAGGAATGACCCGCTGTGGGCTTTTGCATAGCCCGCTGCCCTGGAGGCTCCTTCCTGCAGAAGGCAATGGGGCTTGAGCCCCATCGCTCCCGCTTCGAAGGGGTTCCACGGATGAAGTCACTGCTCGCCACCCTGTGCTGCCTGTTGTTCTCCACCCCGGTCCTGGCCGCCTCTCCCGCGGACCCCTATGCCAGCCGGTGTCAGGGCTCGACGCCGGAGCGAGGCAAGTGGCCCCAGGGCACGGCTTTGTGGGGCACGAAGCAGGCATGGAACCCCAAGCGGAAGTCTGACGAGCGGAACAGTGTGCTCGTCTCCATCAACAGCGCGCCCCTGCGCTTCGCGACCGGCGTGGAGTCCGTGCGGCCGGAAGGAGGGCGCCTGGTGGCTGTGCCCAGCGCCTCCGCCAGCCTGGTGGGTGCGGTGCTCCAGGGGACGGGGAGTAACGGCAAGCCCGTGGACGTCGCCATCTGTGGTGCCGAACCGGCCCATGATGATCCGGAGCTCATCTGGTACCGCATCCAGGCGTGGAATCCGGAGACGAAGGAGTGGGAGAACCCCTGTCTGGACGACGAACTCGTCCAGGACCCACGGGCCCTGGCGGTGCAGGGCGTCTGGGACGCCAGCGGAGCGCGCAAGGACACGCCCGGAAAGCTGACGCTGGCCTGTGAGAACGGCGCCATCACCAAGTGCATCCGCTGGGGGTACAAGCCCTGGGCCCAGCGGGATGGAAAGTCATTGACCGACCTGCATCAGGCCTGCACGCGAATGGCCCGCGCGGACTACTGCGGCAACGGCCGGAGCCACACGCGCGAGCACACGATCATCGACATGTACGACGAGCTCGGAGTGTCTTCGCGGACGACCGAGGCCTCGGCGACGTGGGACCCGGCCAAAGCCTCCTTTGAAGCGGCCTGGGCCCCTGACGGCGCGACATGCCTGGCACGCACGAGGGACGGCCGGGAACTGACGTCCATCCTCCGTGAATGCCCTGACCGATTCCGCACTACTGGCGCTGTGGAGCTGGGGGAGGGCGATCGCTGCAACGCGCAACGCAAGGGCAGCAACTCCCGGTCCGTATTCCTGCGCAATCGCTCTTACGCTTCCGAGCAGTCTCCTTTGGAGCAAGCTCAATAGTGCTATTCACAAGTGACTCATCACGCCAGAACAGCCCCACGGAATCGCCATGCGCAAGTTGATCATGCTGTCAGCGATTGCTGTTTTTTGTTGCGCGAGTAGCTCGGCGGCGGAACCCGCAGCACAAGGGGTGCAACTGGCGCATGCGCAGAAATTGCTTGATGAAGCCGTCCGCCTTCGAGAATTGGAAAGCTACGCATCCGGAATTTCAAAAGCCCAAAGCGCGCTGAAAATTCGGGAAATGGCACTGGGTAGTAACCATCTTCAAGTAGCGGACTGCCTGCAGTTGCTGGGCAGCCTCTTCTTGGAACAGCAAAACCTGGCCGGAGCCGAACCCCTTCTAGAGCGAGCGCTCGCCATCCGAGAGGCGAATCTCGACAAGCATCATCCCGATATCGCTACGTCACTAAACGCTCTTGCTGACCTGTACACTGCCAAGAATCAATTCTCCAGGGCCACTCAGTTGTACGAGCGAGCACTCGCAATCAGAGAGACGGTTCTGGGAAAAAACCACCCTGACGTCGCATCGTCACTCGACAGCATCGCAAGCCTCTATTTGGAGCAGGGACAATTCGCCGAAGCAGAGCCAATGTACAAGCGTGCGCTCGATATTAGAGAGGCGGCACTTGGGGGGAATCATCCCGACGTGGCCTCCTCGCTCAACAATCTCGCACGCCTTTATTACTACCAAGACGCACACAGCAGGGCGGAGCCCCTGTACGAACGAGCGCTTTCAATCCGGCAGTCCGTTTTGGGTGAGAATCATCCCAAGGTGGCTGTTTCCCTCAATGCGCTCGCCTTGATATATGCCGAGCATGGTTTGTATGACAAGGCTGAGATTCTGTATGAACGCTCGCTTTCCATCCTGAAGTCCAGTTCAGGAAAGAGTCACCCGCGATTCCCCGGCATTCTCAGCAATCTAGCCCGTGTATACATGAGGCAAGGGCATTTTTCCAGGGCGGAGCGACTTTATAAAGAAGCGCTTCTCATGCAGGAGGCATCTCTTGGAAAAGCCCATCCCAGAGTAGCTCAGGCTCTCAATAATCTCGCGGCCTGTTATTCGGACCAGGGCATGTACGGGCAGGCGCAGGTTATTCATCAACGTGCGCTTGCCATTTTGGAATCGGCTCTGGGTGAACATCATCCCAGCGTAGCCCTGGTGCTTGGCAATCTGGCGCTGGATTATGCCGGTCGAGGTCTGTTTAAAAAGGCCGAGCCATTGTATGTGCGGGCGATTTCAATCGAAGAATCTGTTTTCGGAAAGAACCATTATAGAGTGGCGGTGGACCTTCGGAATCTTGCTCTGCTTTATGCCAGCCAGGGCCAACTGGCTCGCGCCAGGTCCATTCTGCAGCGCTCGCTCGGCATCGTGGAGGCTGCTTTGGGCGAGCAACATCCTGAGATGGCAATATCCTTCAAGGCCCTTGCGCGGTTTGAACTTTCTTCGAATCACCCAGACGCGGCAATTCCCATTCTTGAGAAGATGACTGCGATTTCCGAGAGGCGTTTACGAAGCGAGGCGCTTGCTCTCTCTGAGTCCCGGCTGACCAGTCTGGTTCAACTGTTTCAGAGTGAAAGTCAGTATGTTTATCATTTTCTTGGAGTCTATCCGGGTGATAGTCGCCTCTTGCGTCTCGCGCTCGCCAATGCCCTGTTGACCAAGGGGCGCTCTGTGGAAGAGGTGGCAAGCATATCTCGGATTGTCTACCGAAGCCTTGACCCAAAGGACCACGACGCCTTTGAGCGACTTCGCGGCTTGCGCACTCAGTTGTCCCAGCTTTCGCTGGCTGGCCCGCGTTCGTTCTCTCCCTCTGATTATCACCAGCGTCTCAAGGAACTCGCTGAGCAAGGCGATGCGCTAGAAGCCGATCTCGCCAGGAGATCGGCCCCCCTGCGGGCAATGGCAGCGCTACCACCGCCTGAAGAGATTGTAGAGCGTGTTGCAGCTGCTTTGCCGTCCGACGGTGCTCTGGTTGAGTTCGTCGTCTATGCTCCGCCCCTGATAGCTCCACCCCAACAGCAGGTTCCCCCTAAATACCGCTACCTGGCCCTGATCCTTCAGCCCGGTGGGCAAATCCATAGCGTCGACCTTGGCTCCATGGATTCCATTGATCGTGCCGCCTTTGACCTGCGTGAATCCTTATACCGACGGGACGAATCCTATCAGCGACATGCTCAGCGTATGTACTCGCTGGTTTTTCAGCCACTTCTGCCATTTTTAGGCAATGCCCGCAGGGTCTTCCTGGCGCCAGACGGCCAACTCGGGCTCATTCCTTTTGACGCACTTCACGATGGCAGCCGTTTCCTCATTGATGCTTTTGACTTCACATATCTCACTTCGGGTAAGGAGTTGTTGCCTCGCGGACGGGATCTTCCTTTGGGGCGATCTGTTGTTGTCGTTGCTGATCCTGCAGTCGGCGTGTCGCAGCCAACACCCCTTGCGCTACCAGTAGATGTCATGTCTGGAGGCCAACGCGCACCAGCGCTTGAGCACTTCTTTTCATCGGTGCGCACCAGCTCTATGCAACGCATCTGGGCTCCGCTGCCTGGCGCCCGTCGAGAGGCTGAATTCATTCATAAACTGTTTCCTCAAGCCCAGGTTTTCTTGGGGCCAGAAGCGACCAAGCAGAAACTTCTTCAAGTCGCTGCTCCGGGCGTTCTTCATGTCGCGACCCATGGGTTTTTCTTGGAAGATGCAGTCACGCCCAGCGACTCGCGCTCACTCGGCCACGTCGGAACCATTGGAGGTGAGGGTCCCGACCAAGGGCCTTCGGACCCTCTGCTCCGATCCGGGCTTGTTCTGACGGGAGCGCGCGCACCGCCAGCCCCCAATGCAACACCCGCAGATCGCTCTCAGGTTGAAAGCTTCTTGGTCACTGCCTTGGAATTGGCGGGCCTTGACCTGTGGGGCACGCAGCTGGTGGTCTTGTCTGCCTGCGATACGGGACGTGGCGACGTGAAGCTGGGCCAAGGGATCTACGGTCTACGCCGTGCCCTCATTACCGCTGGCGCAGAGACAGTTGTGATGAGCCTCTGGAAGGTCAATGACGACAGCACCAGCTTTTTAATGGAGGACTATTACCGCCACCTTCTGGCTGGCGAGGGCAAGACAGAGGCCTTGCGCAACGCCGTGCGTTCACTTCGGAAGACGCGGCCTCACCCGTACTATTGGGCTCCCTTCATCGCGTCGGGCCAGGATACGCCTCTGCAACTGCTTCCTTCAGGCCCGCAGTTCCCCCAATTGCCGTTCTCTCTTCCGTACTACGCGATTCCCAAGACCCAGGACGGAGGATTGCTCCAATGAGCAACAGGGTGCGATGCCTGGCCTGAGCACTGGGCTGCTGGATCATGGCCTGCCAACCTGGCGCTCCTGAGCCTTCGCAAGAGCCCGTCCCCGTCGTGAGTACGGCGGGACTTGGAGGATGGGCCGCAGGAGGGTCCCTCAACCGCCACGGAGGAGTTGCCGCAGCTTCTGGAGGACGGTGTCCAGAACGTCCTCTGAATCCACCAGGAACAGCTGCGCCTCCGCTGGATCCTCGGGCTCGAACCTGAACCTGCAGCCCTCGACCGCTGGCATCCCAATCGAGTGATAGAAGCGCATCACGGACCGCACGCTTGGGGCTGTAAATACAGACAGGCGGTTGCTCTTGCAGTATTCAAAGATGTGCAAGACCAGCAATGGGAAGGCGTCGCTGCCCCTGATGTCGGATCGCAGGACGGCCCGGCTCGCTTCGAACAGATTGGGAATGTCAAGGAAGCCCAGGTCCCGCTCCGGTTGGTAGCCATGGACCTCGAATCGGCCCTGAAACCTTCCGCAGATGCGGCCTCCCCCCACCAATACGTCCTGCCTGAAGACTCCGAAGCAGGTTGCGACGTCATCCCGGTCATCCAGCAGCTTGCGGTCGGAGATCCGGATTCCGGAGGGATTGGCTGGATTGAAGTTCCAACCGGCTTCTTCGATGTAGACCTCGAAAAGCAGCCTCCGGTAGGCGTCGAACTCTCCTCCGCGGGTAAGGGGGCGTACTTCAAAGGAGTCTGTCATGACGCCGCCCTCACGTCGGACTACTCCTGGACGGCCGCGGACGTGGGCCCCCGCAGCGAGACGCGTTGCTCCAAGGCGTCGAGCACGGCCTGCATGGCGTCCTTGAACGCCGTGTACCTGGAGGCCTCGAAGCGACCCTGCGCCCGTCGGATGCGGAAGTCTCGCGTGAGCACGCCATCCGCCAGCCGGGACGCCAGCTTCCACTCCGCATGGTCCGTGGTGCCGGAGCGCTCCTCCAGGTCCTGCGCCGTGACGGCCTGACCCGAGGGCACCTCGAAATGGGTCACGCTCTCGATGACGAGGGGCGTCCTCATTTCAAAGGGAGAGTCGCGTCGCTCCGTCCCCCGGGTGCTCAGGAAGTTGTGCTCCCAGGGCGAGGGCAGTTGCCCCACGATACCGCCGCCCGCGGAGGCGAAGCGGCCGCGCACGACGTATTCGATGCTCAAGGTCAGCGGACGCTCGGGCTCCTCCAGGTCGGGGGCCTCCAGGGTGGTGACGCTCACGCCGGCCCGGGAGCCTCCCAGCATGGAGGCCATCTGCTCCGCGCGCTCAGAGGGCTCTTCGCTGGAGAGGAAATAGCGCACGGCGGAGGCGTGGTCTCCCGTCAGCGTCACCTGCTCCTTCACGTGCAGCGTCGTCCCCTGGAGGCGGACGTGGCGTTCGGCGCGCACGTGGCTCAGGGCGGACTGGGGAATGCGCACGAGCCGGGACTTCGTGCCATCCAGCACCAACGCTTCCCGGCCGCCCAACCCAATCTCCCCGCTGCTCATGGGCGCGATGAACTTGTTCGTCGCATCCACGAAGGTGCCCCCGCCCACCGTCGGCAGGTAGACGACCATGTGGTCGAACTGGTCCAACGATGGCGTATCCGCGACGACAGGGCCGCCCGTCCGCACGAGCGCCAGCTGCGAGGGAATCCCCGCGGCGCCGAGCAGCTGGTGCAGCAGGAGGGAGTGGTCCTTGCAGTCACCGGTGCGGTTGCCGAGGATTTCGTCCACGGCGTGCGGAATGCGGGCGCGGGCGCCGAAGAGGATGCCTCGATAGGCCAGGCTCTTCTGGACCCACCGGGCCAGCGCGGCGGCACGCGTCGCCTCATCCCTGGCCGTCCCGCCCTCCTTGGCGGCCAGTGCCTTCACGGTGGACGCGGGCACTAGCTGCGCGGCAATGGACTTCAGGTAGTCGGTTCCCTCGGCCTCCCACGTCGTGCCGACGGGGGCCAGCCAGGCCATGGGCAGGTACTCCTGGTAGTCGGGCTGCAGGCCCTCATCGCGGTAGAGCGCGGGCTGCTCGACGACGAAGGTCCATGCATCAGGCGCCTGGACGGGCTTGATGCCGGGCGAGGCTCGCCACTGCATCGCGTCCACGTCGCCGCGGACGTAGAGCACGGCGCGTGACGTGGGGATGCTCGTGGAGAAGTCCTGTTCGAGGAAGCGCATGGCCTGCGGCGGCGTGATGTCGCGCCGGGTGACCACCACGTCCACGGTGTGCCCGGGCTTCAGGCCTGGCACGGGCACCACCAGGGTGCGGCGCTGGGTGCCCTGCTGCGCGGAGGCCTTGTCGGAGACGTAGCAGTCCTCCACCTTGCCCCTGGCCACCACGCGGCCCTGCTCATCCCGGACCTCCACCCGGTTGACGAAGATCTCCTCGGACAGCGGGTTGAGCTCGAACTCGAAGGTGTTGAAGCGCTCCACGCCCGCGGCGTTGTGCACCTGGACCCGGCGCAGGTAGGTGGTACGCAGCTCCTTTCCCTTCACGAAGGAGATGGCGGTGGCCCGCAGGAGGTACTGGCCATTGTGGCCCGGCGCCCTGGCTGGCTTGTCACTCCGGGCAACCAACTCCGGGGGCAGCGCGACCTCCTCGATGGGCGTCTTGAGCACCGAGTTCACCCCCTGGCCCAGCGTGCCGGACACATGCTCGAGAAACTGGCGTGTGTCCGCGGAGGAGGGCTCCAGCTCGAGCGCCTTCTCCAGGGAGGCCTTGGCCTCCGAGTAGCGCTTGAGCGCGTACTCGGCGCGGGCCCGGACCTGGTAGCTCCTGGAGGACTGCGCTGACCTGCTCACCATGTCCTCGGCGACTTCCAGGGCGAGCTTGGGCTTCTGGGCCTCCAGCCACGTGTCCGCCAGGGCTTCGGAGACCTCCAGGGTGTAGCCCTCGCGCTTCTGCCGCTGACGCAGGAGGGCGGCGGCCTGCGCGGGGACGCCCTTGCGCCGCAGGATGTCCGCGTGCAGGAGCGTGGCGCCCGTCGAGTCGGCTCGCTTCCGGTATTGCTGGATGACCTGGAGCGCCTGCGCGACACGGCCCTTCTCCTGGAGCAGTGAGAGATACCGGCGCAGGTGGGTCTCGTTGGTGAGGCGGGATGGAAAAACCGAGGCGTAGGCTTGAAACCCTTCGGCCTCACGGCCGCTGTGCACGAGCAGGTAGGCCCGCCAGGACTCCAGCCGCAGCTCCCCCCGGAACCGTTTCGCGTGGGCGTTGATGAGCGCGAGCCCCTCCTCGTACCGCCCCGCGCCGCTGTACGCGGCCGCGGCGTTGATGAGCAGCATTGGCTGTCCGGGCTCCAGCTCGAAGGCGCGCTTGAACCAGGGGAGAGCCGAGGCGAAGTCCTCCCGGTCGGAGTAGTACCGCGCGATGCTGTCGAAGACCTTCGCGTGGGTCGTCGCGGCGGCCTTGCCCACCGCCGCGGAGCGGGGTGCTGTCGTGGGGGCGCTGAGCTTGACGGCATCCAGCGCCGAGCGGACCCGGGCGCCGAGCGTGGGCTGGTTCTTGGCCCACCATCCGGCGAGCAGGTACGCCATGTCCCCATCCCGGAACACGCGCAGCTCGTACTCGTCGACCGCTCCCGCTTCGTCCTGGGCCTCATAGGTGAAGGCCCGGCCCGAGAGCTTGTCCGAGGTGATCTCGCGGGCATTGCGGACCGTGGCTTCGTCGGAGTCGACGTTGAGGACGCTCATCAGGCCGTGGGCCAGGGCGTCCGGAGCGGGCTCCTCGCCGAAGAGCCAGATGGGGACGACGATCATGCTGGTGTTGTCACCGACCGCGCCGAAGTCCGCTTCGGGAAACTCCGTCGCGAGGTTGTTGGGCCGTTCCCAGAGCCGCCCGTCCAGCTCGACGGAATAGCCATACTCCGTGGAGTGCCCCGTCAGGGGGCTTGCGGCCGCGGCGGCGGGGGCGGCCTTGCGCTTCGGATCCAGCATGGAGAACCGCGCGAACAGGCGGTCCGCCTCCTCGAAGAGTTCCTTCTCGTCCTTCGTGCTCCCCCACGCCATGAGTTGATAGGCATACCCTTCGTGTGAGTAGACCCACTGCACATAGGTCAGCGGCATCTGCTTGTGCTGCGCACGGGTGCGCATGCGGATGCCCTTCAGCTCACCGACGGCATGGGGTTCGCGCGACAGTTTTTCGACCGCGCCCATGCCGCTCTCGAGGTTGGCGGCCACGACGTCCGCGATCAGCTCGGTGCTTTCCTCTCCGCCTGGGGCCTCCCCGTCCGAAGACTTCTCCGGGATGATGATGAAGAACATCTGGCTCTTGCCACCGCGCGCCATGGCGAACTTCGCAAGCTTGTTGAGCCGTGGGGCGTTCATCGTCATCCAGGGGCTGCCTGGATGCTGGAAGGCGAAGTTGAACTCCTCGTCGCGGATGCCTTCGTCAGGCTTCGCCGCCCGGTAGTCCGCCGGGATTTCATCCCGCCGTGAGAGGGCGTTGAAGAAGCCAAACCCCATGCCGCCGAGGATGAAGACCGAGAGCGCGACGGCCCACCACGCGTGCTTGCGTCCCTTCAGCCGCCGTTCCGTGTCGGAGCGCAGCTCCAGCAGGCCGGTGACGGCGAGGAACAGTCCCAGCAGCATGAGGACGAACGCGACCAGGGGCACCAGGATGGCCGCCAGCGGAGCGTCGAACAGGGGCTTGATCAGCTGCGAGACGAGAATCACCAGTGCGGCGATCTCCACGACCATCAGCGAATAGATGGCCTTGCGGTTCGTGGAGGATTCTTGAAGGGCTTCCCGGTGCTTGAAGAGGCCGAAGAGGAGGGCAACGATCCAGATGAGACTGCCGAAGGACAGGCCAGGATCCGTAGCCGCGGCGAAGAGCAGGGTGGTCATGTGAGGATGGACCGAAGCCTAGCAGGCGCGGCGCGTGCCATCCCATCCCCCCAGGATTCACAAAGGACGACGCACGGCTCTCAAAGCGTGTAATTCATTGTCTTTCGGAAAGCCTCAGCGCCTGGGTGAGGTCTGGTATTACCCAGCCAGACGCTGAGTGCATCGGCCGCGCGTGGAGTCTCGACGCTCAGTGAGACGTGAGCGGCGCGCGCTGTGAGTCCTCGCGGCGTCCGTGCTCGTTGAGTGTGGCGCCCCAGGCCCGGGGGAGGCTCAATCCATCACCACTTCTTCACGGGCCAAGCGCACGCGACGCCGCCAATGGACGCGCCGCCGTCCTTCCTGGGCGCGAACCGTCGCAAAGCCACGTTGGTCTGGCTGATTTCGTCGGCCGCCTTGGTATCCGCTGTCTTGAGTTTCGTTTCGAGAGCGGCGCTCAGCTTCCCCAGGGAGAACAGCTGGGTGGCGTCGTCGTAGTCACCCGCGGAGATGCGCAGGTACGCGAGCGTGTAGAAGAGCGAGAAGGCATTCCAGTTGTGAAGGAGCGTCTCCAGGATCACGGGGATGGGCCCGTTCCTGGAGATGGTGTGGCGTTGGTTGCCGAAGATCTTCTCCTTGAGGGTGACCCGCATCGATTCCAGATGCCGGTAGAGCTGCCAGACCGTCACCTTGGTGAGCCATTCCTCCGAGATGTCCGTCACGGACGTGACCGGCTCGCCGGCCGCGCCGCAGCAGAACTGGAGCCCGATGAAGTTGAGCAGATCCCCGGACGTCGCGGTCAAGGTCACCTGGGCACTGTTCTGCTGGCCAATGGCATTCCTGGCGGCGAAGTAACGGCAGAGGAGGTTGGCCTCGCCCTGCCGGCTTTCACAGGTCCCGCACTGGGCGTCCAGAAGCGTCTGGCAATAGTTGGTGGTGTACGAGTCCTTGGGTGCCAGGGAGTAGCCTTCGAGGGCCTTGTAGAGAGTCTTGGCCTTCTGGACGGTCGAGGCCGTGAAGTCCCAGTCCGCCTGAGGGGGCTCCCGGCGACGTGACTTCGTCTTGGCAAGGACGCCGAAGAGCCGGTCCAGCAGGCCCTGGTGTGAGAAGTCCTTGTCGTAGCGGTCGCCGTTGCCCAGCCCGAATGGATGCGCGGCACCCGCGCTGAAGAGGAATGCCCGGCCGCCATCCTTCTGGAGGAAGTCTTTGACCGCCGTCCACAGGGGCGCCTCCGGGGCGTGATAGAGGGGCACGGCCCCCGAGGTCATCAATCCGTCGAAATGCAGGAGGAAGAAGACGAGCAGGGTGTTGCCGTAGCCGCCCACCTCCGTCGCCATCTTGTTACCGAGCACCTTCTCGCCGTAGTAGTCCTTGATGGCACCAGTCAGCTTCAGGGCGTCTCGCGAGATGATGTTGTGCGCAGGGGTCCGGTTGTTACCCCCCAGGACCTTGCGCGACACGAAGGGGCGGGCGCAGGCCGGGCAGTAGCACCTGCTCGTCACGGCCTCATTCTTGTTATTCACCGCACCCTGCGGGAGCAGGTACATCTCCGCCATGCCGCCGCAGTCATGGCTTTCAAGCAATGACGGATGGATGAAGACGCGGTTGCAGCGCCTGCATGGAAAGTGCCCCAGCTTGGGGACCACGCGGTGGCCTGGGCAGGCATGCGCGGCCTGGCCCGCGGGATCCCATACGCCACACGTAGAGCAGAGAAATCCGGGCATGCGAGAGAGTCAATGCTGCGACGGAGCGCGAGTCAATGCATCCAGGCCCTCCCCCAATCGCTGGCGGAGGAGGTGCGCATGGCACCTCGGCCTCAGGGAGGCAGGAGGCGATGGATGACATGCTGAGGGGGAGTTGGGCCCTCCTGGATTCGAACCAGGGACCAATCGGTTATGAGCCGACAGCTCTAACCGCTGAGCTAAGGGCCCTCATGTCTCTGACGCCAGACGCGAGGCGGACTATCTCTCCGCCCGCGCGCGCCTGGCAAGCGCCGCCGCGTGTCAGGCCTTGCCGTCCTTCTTCACCACCCGGAACACCTGGCCCTTCTCGTTCACCGTGACGCCCTCCGCGCGCAGGCGCTTCGCCTGCTCGTGCGCCACCGGAGGCGCCAGCGTCCCGTCCGAACGGATGACCCGCCACCAGGGCACCTGCGTGGCCTGCCCCGGCAGGTGCTTCAACTCCCGCCCCACGCCGCGCGCCGCGCCCGGCCTCCCCGCGTAGATGGCCACCTGCGCGTAGGAGCGCACCTCCCCTCGGGGAATGGAGCGCACCTGCTTCATCACGCTGTCGGAGAAGGGCAGGGGCTTCTCGGCGGGCTTCTTCGCGGCCACGGCGCACCTCCAAGAGGGACGGGAGAAACGAAGAAGGCCCCCGGTCCACTTGAGGGAACGGAGGCCTTCAGGGCTCAACGGTCAGCCTACTCCGGGGCTCAGCTCTCCACGAAGGAGCGCAGACGCTTGGAGCGGCTGGGGTGACGCAGCTTGCGCAGCGCCTTGGCTTCAATCTGGCGGATGCGCTCGCGCGTCACCTCGAAGTCCTGGCCCACCTCTTCCAGCGTGTGGTCGCTCTTCTCGCCAATGCCGAAGCGCATGCGCAGGACCTTCTCCTCGCGCGGCGTGAGCGTGGCCAGCACCTTCCGCGTCTGCTCGGCCAGGTTCATGTTGATGACCGCGTCCGCGGGCGACACGAGGCTCTTGTCCTCGATGAAGTCGCCCAGGTGGCTGTCCTCTTCCTCGCCAATGGGCGTCTCCAGGGAGATGGGCTCCTTGGCGATCTTCAGGACCTTGCGCACCTTGTCGAGCGGCAGCTCCATCTTCTCCGCGATTTCTTCCGGCGTCGGCTCGCGGCCAATCTCCTGCACGAGGTAGCGGCTCGTGCGGATGAGCTTGTTGATGGTCTCGATCATGTGCACCGGGATGCGGATGGTGCGGGCCTGATCCGCGATGGCGCGGGTGATGGCCTGACGGATCCACCAGGTGGCGTACGTCGAGAACTTGTAGCCGCGCTTGTACTCGAACTTGTCCACCGCCTTCATCAGGCCGATGTTGCCCTCCTGGATGAGGTCCAGGAACTGCAGGCCGCGGTTCGTGTACTTCTTCGCGATGGAGACCACGAGGCGCAGGTTCGCCTCCACCAGCTCGCTCTTGGCGCGCTCGGCGCGCTTCTCACCCAGGCGGATGGCGTCGTAGTTGCGGCGCAGGGCGTCCACGGGGAGGTTGGCTTCCTCCTCCACGCGCTTGATCTTCCGCACCGCCGTGCGCACGTCGCGGTCCAGGACCTCCAGCTGCTCGGGCGTGAAGTTGAGCTGCTTCTGGAGCTTCTTGGCGATGTTCGGGTTCTCGCGCGACTCCTTGAGCTGCGGGCGCAGGTCCTTCATGTTGACCTGGTAGCGACGCTCCAGGTCCCCGAGCTCCTCCTCCGCCTTCTCCACGCGCTCGATGAGGCCCTTGAGGTTCACGACGATGCGGTCCACCTGCTTCTTGTTCAGCCGCATCTCCTCCAGGACCTCCATCATCTTGGTCCGAAGGTCCTTCACCTCCTGCTTGAGCTCCTTCTTGCGGACTTCCGTGAGCTTCTTCTTCCCGGAGAGCTCCTCCTCCAGGACCTCGCAGTCCTTGGCGAACTTGCGGAAGCGCTCGATCTGCTTGGAGATCTGCTCGATCTTGTTGAGCTCGCTCTGCGCCAGCTGCGCGGGGGCCTCGCCCTCGGCTGCTTCCTCGGCGGGCTCTTCCGCGTTCTCAGACTGGGCCTCTTCGGGCGCGTCCTTGATGACGTCGCGCACGCGCAGCTTGCCCGTCTTCAGGCGGTTGCTGATGTCCAGGATGTCCGCCACGGCGACGCGGCAGGCGAGCAGGGCGCGCAGGACTTCCTTCTCACCCTCCTCGATGCGCTTGGCGATCTCCACCTCGCCCTCGCGGGTGAGGAGGCTGACGCTGCCCATCTTGCGCAGGTAGAGGCGGACGGGGTCGTTGGACTTGCCACCCGGCTCGTCGTCCTCGTCCTTCTCGTCCTCGTCCTGGTCTTCCTTCTCTTCCTCGACGGCGACGGTGGGCTTGATCTCGTTGGACTGCGCGGCCTTCTGCGCGTCCACGATCTCGATGTCGTTGTCGCCGAACATGCTCATCACGTCGTCGATCTGATCGGACGACACGATGTCGGCGGGGAGGGCGTCGTTCACCTCGTCATAGGTGAGGAAGCCCTTCTCGCGGCCCGCGGCCAGCAGGTCCTTGACTTCCTTGCGCTCGGCGACGGGATCCTCCTCCACGTCGTCTTCCACGGCGTCCGGGTCCACCTGGACGGCGGCGGCGGCTTCCTCCGCGGCCTCCTCGGGGTCCACGTCGTCGGCCATGGCGGCGACGCCCTTCTTCTTCTTGATCTTCTCGGGCGCCTCGGCGGGGGCGTCCTTCGCCAGCAGCTCCTTCTCCTCAGGCTCCGCTGCCTTCGTGACCTTCGCCGCAGGGCTGTCCGGGGCCTTCTTCTTGCGGATCACCGGGTCCACCTTCTTCTTGGTGGGCTTCACGGATGCCTTGGGGGGCTTCTGCGTCGGCATTCGGGTACTTCTCCTTAAGAAAATCAGGTGCTTTGGCCTGGGCGAGCCGGCCGATCTACCGCAAAGTCGAGCTTTCTTACAAACGCGAACTCAAACCGGTTGCATTGGTGCCTTTGTTCCCGTTGCCGAGGAAGCGGGCCTCAGCTCATCCAGGACGCGCTTGCGGAGGGCCAGCAGCTCCTTGCGCTCGGACAGGAGCTGGCGGGTCTCCTCTGTCAAATCAAAAGCCCCCGGAGTCTGTTCCGTCGCTCGCTTTATATAAACGAGCCGCTCGTCGATACGCCGCACCATGATGTCGCGGCACGCGAGGATGAACTCCGTCTCCAGTTCCATTCCCCCCGGGGAGAGCCGGCGGCCGGCCTCCAGGAGCGTCCGCTTGACGACCTCCGTCGCCTCGAAGAGCGCCTCCTCCAGCCCCTGCCCGGACGTGGCCTGCGCCAACACCATCCGCAGTCCCATGTGGGACAGCTCATCACACACGCGGAAGGTGTCCCGGGCGAGCAGCCGGGAATCCCGAAGGATTGCGGCCACATAGAGCGCCTCCGACTCTGGCGGGGGGCGCTCCGCCTGGGGCTTGGG
>NZ_RAVW01000880.1 GCF_003611585.1 Corallococcus exercitus
GGGCTTGGGGGCCACCACCGGCTGCTGCGGGAGCGTGCGCGGGAGGCCGTTGTTGCGAGGTCCGTCGATCGCCATCGTCTGTCTCCGAAGACTGCTCTGCCCTCGGTGGGTCCAAATGCTGGCGCCCTGGAACCGCGGCGTCCCCCGCCACCGGGTGCAATCCGTTCCCCATTATCGCATCGACCCGCCCCGGGGTTGCCTGATGACCCAGGCGGACCGGGCTTTCAGGTGGGCACGCGCCTACACGGTGCGAGCCGCACGCAGACGGGGCGGGGTGAAGGACAGCTCACGGACCTGGAGCCGGGAGGTGGTGAAGCCGTCGAAGCGCCGGGGCGCGTCCTGCGTTCCGGCGCGGACGGCGACGTGGGACTCCACGTCCAGCTCCAGGCGGACGGGCCACAGCCGGTCCAGGGAGAGCAGGCAGCCGCCGTGGCCCTTGGCCTCGGTGTGCATGGAGGCCTCGCCCTTTTCCCCCGGAGGTGGGCGGAGCGCGGCGGGGACGGGCTGGGGCGTGCGCGGGGTCTCCAT
>NZ_RAVW01000881.1 GCF_003611585.1 Corallococcus exercitus
GTGTTTTGATAAGGCCGTTCCGCGCCTTGATATAACCTTTGATGTTGACCACAAAACCCGGAATTTACGCCTACGCCCCAATGCCCACGCAAGATGAGGTAGGTAACCCCCCCCCGTGGGTATGACGTTGCGTTTAGTTCATTGGAGGCCAAGGGGAAAAATGGGGTGGGGAGGAAACGGAAAACCCAGTAGGCCGTGTCGGGAACACGCCCGGGGTTGTCCTCAAAAGGCAGGG
The DNA here is from genome assembly GCF_003611585.1 of Corallococcus exercitus. GTDB lineage: Bacteria > Myxococcota > Myxococcia > Myxococcales > Myxococcaceae > Corallococcus > Corallococcus exercitus. The sequence continues at coordinate 236 of NZ_RAVW01000881.1, forward strand.
TCCATACTACGGAAGCCGTCGTTGTATTCGAGACCTGCCTGTGTGACGCACGTCGGGGTTGCCTGTGTCCGGTTCGGCCCCCACCGCGTGCCGCACGCACGAGGACGAGTCCGCGTGCTTTATTGGCGTTCCGAGCGTTGCCCTCCAGTTTCTGTTGTCGGTGTTCCCCCATACCCACGCCCACATCCACCGTAGGGGGCCTCTGGGCCGTGTCACGTCGCCGCCCGCGATGGAGCTTAGCTACGCCACCACCATGCACTACCGGGACGTTGTGGT
>NZ_RAVW01000882.1 GCF_003611585.1 Corallococcus exercitus
GTTTAGTTAGTGGTGCAGCACATTCAACAGGAGACACTGTGCGTCCAGCTTTACAAATCATCAAAACGAAACCAGGTGTATCAAGAACATCAGGTATCTTCTTTATGATTAAAGGTGATGAACAATACATCTTTGGTGATTGTGCAATCAATCCAGAACTTGATTCACAAGGACTTGCAGAAATTGCAGTAGAAAGTGCAAAATCAGCATTAAGCTTTGGCATGGATCCAAAAGTTGCAATGTTAAGCTTTTCAACAAAAGGGTCTGCTAAATCAGACGACGTGACAAAAGTTCAAGAAGCTGTCAAATTAGCACAACAAAAAGCTGAAGAAGAAAAATTAGAAGCAATCATTGATGGAGAATTCCAATTTGATGCTGCGATTGTACCAGGTGTTGCTGAGAAAAAAGCGCCAGGTGCTAAATTACAAGGTGATGCAAATGTCTTTGTATTCCCAAGTTTAGAAGCTGGTAATATTGGTTACAAAATTGCACAACGTTTAGGTGGATAT
>NZ_RAVW01000883.1 GCF_003611585.1 Corallococcus exercitus
CCCGCGCAGACGTCCGCGCCCGCGGCCGCCGCCCCCGTGACGACGGAGCAGATCGCCGCGCCCGCGAGCGAGCCCGTGGTGAGCGCGGCGGTGTCCGTGACGCCCGTGCCCGTGGCCCCGGCGGAGCCCGTGCGCCGCTACCGCGAGCTGAACGACGCGGACCGCGAGAAGATGGACCGGCTGGAGCAGGCGGCGAACAAGGACCGCGCGCGCGCCGCGGAGCTCGAGAAGGAAGTGCGCCGGCTCAAGGGCCGCGCCGACACGCAGGCGCGCATCCTGGCGGTGACGAAGTCCGAGGCCGACCTGGGCAAGGACAAGTACAAGGCGCTGGAGAAGCGCCTCAACCGCACGCTGCTGGAGCGCGACCTGCTTCGCCGGGCCATCAAGGACCTGGAGAAGAAGACGGGCATGCTGGCGGACCGCACGGAGCTGACGCCGGACGAGGTCGCCGCCAGCGACCAGCGCAGCGACGAGCAGGCCCGCGCCCGCGCCGAAGCGGAGG
>NZ_RAVW01000884.1 GCF_003611585.1 Corallococcus exercitus
CTGGTGGGCCACCCCCAGCCAGGGGCGCCCGCTGGCGTCCTTCCACGTCGCGAGCGCCGACGGCCCGTCCCCCACCGTCAGCGCCTCCACGCGGCCCGACTCGACATCCAGCGCGAACACCGTGTCAGTGGGCGGCGACGCGACGAAGAGCGTGCGCCCGTCCGGGGCCAGCGCCATCGCCATCAGGTCCGGGAAGGCCGCGTCGTTGACCACCGTGAGCCGCGCACTGCCCGTGGGCCTGGGGTCGGTGCTCGCGGCCAGCGACAGCTGCACGTCCGTCTGGAACGTGCCCTGAGGGAGCGTGAGGTCCGCGGGGAGCCTCGCGTAGGCGTGGCGCCCGTCCGCCACCGTGAGCGGTACCTCGCGCGACAGGGGCGCGCCCAGCACCAGCCGCAGGCCCGGCACCAGGTTCTCACCGTAGAGCGAGAGCGGCTGCGAGGTCTGGTTGCTGGTCAGCTTCGGTCCCACGGCCTGAAGGATGGGCCGTGGT
>NZ_RAVW01000885.1 GCF_003611585.1 Corallococcus exercitus
GGCCTGGCGGGAGATGCTCGTGGCCTTCTTCGTGGGCCTCATCGCGGGCGCCATCCACTTCGGCACGCTGCGCACGCAGCGGTTGGACCTGCAGAAGAGCTTCGTCGCGGCGTTCCTGGGGACGCTGGTGGCCCTGGGGTTCACGTTCCTCCTGCCGCGCTTCAGCGTGGTGCGGGCCCTGTTCGGCGGGGTGACGCTGCTGGTGCCCGCGATGGTGGTGACGCTGGGCTCGTTGGAGCTGGCCCTGGAGTCGGTGGAGGCGGGCCTGCCCCGCCTCATGTACGGCGTGATGCGCTTCCTGATGCTGGGCGTGGGCATCGCGGCGGCGGGGACGCTCTGGGGCTTCGGCGGGCCGCTGCCGCCGCACGTCGAGGCGCACGCGCTGCCGCCCCTGCTCACGTTCCTCCTGGTCGGAGTGGGAGGCGTGGCGTTGTCGGTGTGCATGTCGGGACGGCCGCGCGACGTGGCATGGATTGTCGGCGGGGTGC
>NZ_RAVW01000886.1 GCF_003611585.1 Corallococcus exercitus
GCGCATGTCTCGTGGGCTCGGAGATGTGTATAAGAGGCAGCGCGGAGGCAGTCCCCATGCAACTCAATCCCCCTCGCAACTCCCCATTCCGTTCCTCCCCCTGGACGGCGCTCTGGCTGGCCGCGGCGCTCGCCGGCTGCGGCGCTCCCGCGGTGGAGGAAGCAGCCGGCGGGATGGGCCAGTCCTCGGACGCCATCGTCGCCACGAATGGCCTGTCGACGAATGGCCTGTCGACGAACGGCCTGTCGACGAATGGCTTGTCGACGAACGGCCTGTCGACAAATGGCTTGTCGACGAATGGCCTGTCCACGAACGGATTCCAGACCTGGTTCCAGCAGGATCCCGCGTCGGCGGACATGGTGATGCGCTACGTGGTGCAGTGCTCGCTGGCGGCGGGGGCCACGCTGTCGTACCAGTCACCCACCACGGGAAAGAGCTACACGTGGAAGGGG
>NZ_RAVW01000887.1 GCF_003611585.1 Corallococcus exercitus
CTCGAAGAAGTCGTCCTCCGCGCCGATGCGCTCGACGCGAAGCACCTCGGTCCAGAGGGCCGCGAGCTTCTGCTCGGTGGGGGTCGTCGGGGGCACGTACCGTCCCGGCTCCAACGCGGTCGCAGTGGGGGCGGGAAGGGCGTTGCGGTCCACCTTTCCATTGGGCGTGAGAGGCAGGGCCTCCATCACGACGAAGGTGGAGGGCACCATGTGCGCTGGCAGCAGTTGCTGGAGGTGGGCTCGCAGCGCCGCTGCGTCCAGCGTCGGTCCACCGGCCCCGGACGGAATGGCGACGTAGGCGACGAGGCGCTTGTCGCCGGGCACGTCCTCGCGGGCCATCACCAGCGTCTCGGCGACACCGGGCAGCCGCTGCAATGCGGACTCCACCTCGCCCGGTTCGATGCGGAAGCCACGCACCTTCACCTGGAAGTCGGTGCGGCCCAGGAACTCCAGCGTGCCGTCCGCGCGCCAGCGGGCCTTGTC
>NZ_RAVW01000888.1 GCF_003611585.1 Corallococcus exercitus
CGGTGGGGCCCTGGTCGCTGCTGCCCACGACCGGGTGCGCGTCCCACGGCTTCAGCGTGGGCAGCTCCACGTCGTCCTGCATGGAGAAGGAGAGGAAGGTCCCGCTGCCGTCCGCCTCCAGCGGCAGCGCCAGCCGCAGCTCGTTCCGGGAGCCGTAGGAGTCCGCATCGCGCACGGCGTCCCCCCGCAGCATCTCCAGGGTGAAGTCGCCCGAGGCCTCCGTGGTGGCGGTGGCGAGCGGCGTGTAGCGGTCGTCGTCCAGCCGCTCCAGGGTCATCGTCTCGCCGGCGCGCGGCGTGCCGTCGCGGTGGAGCGAGCGGCCGTACGCGAAGATGGGGTCTTCGGGGTAGCGCTCGCAGCCGGTGGAGGTGAGGGCCAGCAGTCCCAGGGAGGTGACGAGTGCGCGTCGCATGTCAGTAGGTCGCCTTGAGCCCGAGGAGGGGGAGGATGACGGGGATGCGCGTGGGGTTCCGC
>NZ_RAVW01000889.1 GCF_003611585.1 Corallococcus exercitus
AGGTTGCGGGGAGAGGTGGCTGTTAAGCACCACTCGCACACAATTTCGGCTTTGGACTAGGGTGCTCGGCCTCGTCGCTGGCGGAGCAGAAGGCCAATCAAGGTATGTCGAAGAAGCGCGTTCACGAAATCGCCAAGGAGCTCAAGAGCCACGGGATTGAGCTCGACAACAAGGAGGTCGTGACCGAGCTCGCCGGGCTGGGTTACGACGTCAAGAGCCACTCGTCCTCTCTGGATGACGACCAGGCCACCGCCGCGGTCCAGAAGATTCTGGACAAGCGCAAGCCGAAGCAGGCCGCCCCTCCCGTCGCCGCCAAGGGCTTCGTGGTGCGCCGCAAGGTCGGTCCTCCCGCGGGCATGTCCGCCCCGGAGAGCCAGGACTCCTACGCACCTGTCTCCTATACACATCT
>NZ_RAVW01000088.1 GCF_003611585.1 Corallococcus exercitus
CGCATGCCTCGTGGGCTCGGAGATGTGTATAAGGGACAGGCGTGCGCGCGTCCCACAACACCCCGGACCAGTGCGACAGCGTCAGCGTGTCCCACGTCAGCGCCGCGCCGAAGCTGCGTTGCAGCGACGTCAGCAGGATGGCCGCCAGAGGCAGGACCACCAGCCCCCCGCCCACCATGCCCACCCCCATGAGCGCCCACGGCCGCCAGGTCCCCAGCGCGAGCACGCGCGGAGACACGCCCTTGCCCGCGCTCAATCGCACGCGCCCACTCCGGCCCAGCACCCAGGTCAGGCCGAGCGCCAGCGGGGTGAGCAGCAGGAGGAACGACGCGAGCACCGAGGCACGCGGCAAGCCCTCCTCGCTGCCCAGCAGCACCAGTTCATAGATGCGGGTGGTGAGGACGTGAGTGGGCGGCGACGCCGACACGCCCAGCAGGTACGGCACGCCGAAGGACGACGCGGCCATGAGGAACACCATCACCGCGCCCGACAACAGCGCGGGCAGCACCAGGGGCACCGTGGTGTTCAGGAGGGCGCGAAGCGGCGAAGCGCCACACACGCGCGCTGCCTCTTCCAGCGCGGGGTCCACGCGCCGCAGGGCCGCCGCCCCCGCGAGCAGCACCAGCGGCAGGCCCGACAGGCCCTCCACGAACGCGATGCCCGCCGCGCCATAGAGGTCGAACACGTCCGCACCCAGCATGCGGTTCAGATAGCCCGCGCGGGGGCTCGCGAGCGACAGCCATCCCATGCCCCAGATGAACGCGGGGATGGCGGAAGGCAGCGTGAACAGCACGGTGAACGCGCCACGCAGGGGCAGGTCCGTGCGGAACAGGAGGAACGCCAGCGGAGCACCCAGGCACAGCGCCCATACGGTCGCGCCCAGGGAGATACCCAGCGTGTTCACCAGCGCCCCGGACTCCGCCGCGAGCACGTGCCCCAGCCCGCCCGTCGCCGCACCCACGCCCCGGACGAGCAGCGCCACGACCGGCACCACCGCGAACAACAGCAGCGGCACCAGCCACGCGGCCAACGCAATCCACCGGCCCCTCATCGCGCGAAGGCCCGGCTGAAGGCTTCCTTGATGTCGCCACCGTGCAGCAGGCCCTGCTCCAACACCTCCGGAGTCCACGCCTGCGCGCGGCCCAGCAGCCCTTCGACTCCGGGCTCTCCACGGGGCCCGCCCAGGCGCGGATCCACCGCGTGCATGTCCCCCTTCTCCACGATGATGCGCTGGCCCTCCGGTGACAGCAGCACGTCCACCAGGGCCTTCGCCGCCACCGGGTTGCGAGTCGATGCGAACAGCCCCACCGGCCCGGGGATGACCACCGCGCCGTCCTCCGGCCAGATGACCTCGATGGGACTGCCCTTTGCCTTCGCCGCCAGCGCGTTCTCCAGCAGCAGCACGCCCGCGTCCACCTCGCCGCTCTCCACCTTCTGGAGCACCGCCGCGTTGCCTCCCGCCACCACCGCGCCCTTCTCCCTCAGCCCCGCGAAGTACGCATCCCCGCGCTTCGCGTGCAGGAACACCGCCCACGTGAACGCGGTGCCCGACGTGAGCGGATCACCAATGGCCGCCCTTCCCTTCCAGCTTCCGTCCACCAGCGCTGCGAACGACTTCGGCGCCTCGCCCGCGCCCACGCGGTGCACCAGCACCATCGTGGACAGCCGCACCGCCGCGTACCTCGCGTCCAGGTCCAGCAGCGTGTGGGGAATGCGCAGCGCGTTCACGGAGGCGTAGCGCAGGAACGCGCCTTCCCGCGCCAGCCGCTCGTAGAGGAACGGATCCGACGTCATCAGCACGTCCGCGCGCACCGCGCCCGCGGCCCGCTCCGCCTCCAGGCGGCTGGCCACCTTCTCGCTGCCTGCCTGGTACCAGTGCACCTGCACACCGGGCAGCCGCTCCTTCAGCAACGGCTCCAGCGCATCCAGCACGTGCCGGTACATCGACGTGTAGACCCACACCTCGCCGGCCGGGGTCGAGGCCTGCGCCACGGCGGCGCCTCCCGACGGCGCGGCGGATTCGATGCGGCACGCGGCCAGGAGGATCAGCGCGAGGAGCGGACCCACGCGCCGCACAAGGAGGGGGATGCGCATGCGGATGTCGATTATGCGGCACCCGCCCGCCCTGCACACCCACCGTGCAGCGGTGGCTCCTGCACATTCGGCCCCGGCGCCCGTTGTCCCCGGCCCCGAGCGGTCCCAACGTCGGCCTCCCAGACGCCACCTGTCCCTCTGGAAGGACGCCCTGACATGACCCGGAAGGAATTCCTCGCCGCGACGCTGTCGCTGATGGTTGCTCCGCCCGTGCTGGGGGCCACGCCCGCGAAGGCGAAGAGCGCGCCCGCCGTGCCCCGCCGCAAGCTGGGCCGCACCGGCCAGGAGGTGTCCTGTGTGGGGCTCGGGGGCTTCCACATCGGCAAGCAGAAGGACGAGTCGGAGAGCATCACGCTCATCCGGGGCGCGTTGGACCAGGGCATCAACTTCCTGGACAACTGCTGGGACTACAACGACGGCAAGAGCGAGGAGCGCATGGGCAAGGCGCTGCGCGACGGCTACCGCGCCAAGGCCTTCCTGATGACGAAGATCGACGGTCGCGACAAGAAGACCGCCGCGAAGCAGATCGACGAATCCCTCCAGCGCCTCCAGACGGACCACGTGGACCTGCTCCAGCTCCACGAGGTCATCCGCGACAATGATCCGGACAAGGCCTTCGCCGAAGGCGGCGCCATCGAGGCGATGAAGGACGCGCAGAAGGCCGGCAAGGCGCGCTTCCTGGGCTTCACCGGGCACAAGTCCCCGGACATCCACCTGAAGATGCTGGAGACGGCGAAGCAGCACGGCTTCCGCTTCGACACCGTGCAGCTGCCCCTCAACGTGATGGACGCCCACTTCAACAGCTTCGAGAAGCGAGTGCTCCCGGTGCTCGTGAAGGAGGGCATCGGAGTGCTCGCCATGAAGAGCATGGGCGACCCATTCATCCTCGACAGCAAGACCGTCACCGCGCCCGAGTGCCTGCGCTACAACCTGTCCCTGCCCGTCAGCGTGGTCATCACCGGCATCGACTCGCAGGAGCGCCTGCAGCAGGCCCTCACCGCCGCGCGCACCTTCAAGCCCCTGAGCGAGAAGGACGTGCAGGCGCTGCTCGCCAAGACGAAGGACGCGGCCAAGGACGGCGCCTTCGAGAAGTACAAGACGAGCCACCACTTCGACGGGACCGTCCAGAACCCACAGTGGCTGGGTTGAGCCACCTCCTGACTTCCTGGCAAGGCACGTCAGAACCGGCAAATATGAATGCTCCCCCTTCCCCGGAGCATTCATGCACCGCCCCCTTCGAGCAGGCCTCGTCGCCGCAGGACTCCTGACCACCCTCTCCGGCTGTTCACCGGAGCCGGAAGCCGCCGCCCCGGTGGAGGCGGAAGGCTACGGCCAGACGCAGCAGGGCGAGCGCGCGTACGACCCGGGCGCGGGCTGGTCGCTGGCGTGGCAGGACGACTTCACGGGCACGGCGTTGAACACGGGCGCGTGGACCGTGCTGACGAGCAACTGGGATCCGCTGCTCAACAACTGCAACTTCGGCACGGGTGAGCTGGAGTTCCCGCGCGCGCAGAACGTGACGGTGGGCAACGGCAAGCTGGTCATCACGGCGGAGCGCACGGCGGACAACCCCACGGACTCGCACTGCCCGGGCAACTACCGCTCGTTCTATTCCGGCCGCATCCACACCAAGGGCAAGGTGGAGGGGCGCTACGGAAAGATTGTCGCGAGCATCAAGATCCCGCCGGGCTACGGCATGTGGCCGGCGTTCTGGACGCTGGGCGCGAACGTGCAGAGCGCGGGATGGCCGGGCGCGGGGGAGATCGACATCCTGGAGTGGAAGTCCACGGAGCCCACGTGGATGAAGTCCGCGCTGCACTGGTACAACGGCGGCAACGCGGACTGGGGCACGGGCGCGAGCCGCGGCGTGGACCTGTCGCAGGACTTCCACACGTACGAGGTGGAGTGGACGGCGAACACCATCGTGTTCCGCCTGGACAAGGACTTCGTGTCCACGGCGACGTTCAACCACAACGAGACGGAGTTCCAGCAGAACCACTACCTGCTGCTGAACCTGGCGCTGGGAGGCGTCTGGTACGGCCACCCGTCGCCGGACGCCATCGACCTGCCCTGGGGCGCCAGGAAGACGATGGAGGTGGAGTGGGTGCGCTGGTACCAGCCGGGCACCACGCAGCCGCTGACGTTGACGAACCCCGGCTTCGAGAGCGGCATGACGGGCTGGAACACCTGGAGCCCGAACGGCACGGCGGCGGCGGCGTTCTCGGAGACGTACAACGGCGGGCACTCGGGCAATTTCCACCTGACGCACTGGACGTCGGCGGCGGCCTACGAGGCGTGGACGTACCAGACCAAGTCGGGCCTGGCGTCGGGCAACTACAAGCTGCGCGCCTGGTTCCGCAAGGGAGGCACGTTCGACTTCGCGCGCTTCCAGGTGAAGACCTGCGGAGACTGCGCCGCGGCCATCACCAACCTGGGCACCTACGGCAACTACACGCTGGTGGAGACGCCCGCCGTCAACGTCACCAACGGCTACCTGGAGTTCGGCCTGCACAGCAAGTCGCCGGCCCACAACGGCTCCAACGTCATCCACATGGATGACGTGGAGCTGATCAAGCTGTAGGCCCCGCAGCCTTCAAGCGCGCGCCGGAGCGGACACCGGCGCGCGCGGTTGCAGCACCGCGGCTCAGTACGGCACGAGCACGAAGTCGTCCACGTACACGGTGCCCTGATCCGAACCGGAGTCGTCCATCACGTAGAAGTCATCCACCGTGCCGGACGTCGCGCCCAGGGTGCTCAGCGGGATGGAGACCTTCTGCCAGGTGCCCGCCGCGATGGGGTGCCCCAGCGCCGTCTCCAGGTTGATGCTGCCCAGCGGCGTGCCGCCGTTGTAGAGCGCCAGCCGCACCTGCTGCCCGCCCGTCGTGCCTCCGTGCACCCAGAGGTCGATGGACTGGTACTGCGACAGGTCCAGGCCCGTGTGGTGGAACATCAGCGCCTCCCAGTAGTCCGGTTCGAAGCCCACCGCCGTGGACCCGGAGTGCACCGTGACGGCCTGGTCCAGGTCGTGCGTCGCCCAGCTCCAGTCCTGGAAGCCGCTGCCCATCGCGTCGTCGTAGACGACCGTGCCCACCGACGGAGGCGCCTCCGTGAGGCCGTCCGTCAGCGCCAGCCCCTGCTCCACCGTCACGGTGCGGATGCCCGTGGACTGCACGTAGTTGAGGATGCTGGTGAAGTTCGTCGTCTTGTACTGCGTCTCCCGCGTGGGCGTGCCGCTGGTGAACTCGTGGAAGAGGATGATGAGCCAGCTCTTCTCCGCGATGGCCTGGTTGATCCACCCCTTCACCTGCGCCACCGTCACCGCGCTCGACACGTCGTTGGCGCGCAGCTCGTAGACGACCGTGTCGCGGTAGTTGCGGCCCGCGTTGATGGTCCGGTGGCTGGAGTACTCCGCCTTCAGCGCCGTCATCACCGTCGCGTTGTACGCGCCGTAGGGTGACGCGAAGTCCTTGCCGCACGCCGCCCCCACGTTCGCCTGCAACCATGCGCGTGAGTCGTGCAGCTCCGACGTCAGCTGCGCCGGCGTCAGCGTGGTGAGGTCCGCGTGCGTGCGCGTGTGGCTGGCGATCTCATTGCCCTCCGCCTTGAGCGTCTGGACCTGCGCGAGGGTCATGTAGCCGCCCCAGCCCTGCGCGACGGCATCCGTGACCAGGTAGTACGTGGCGGGGATGGCCCGCGACTTCAGCGCCGGCCGTGCCAGCGTGTACTGCGTGCTCCAGCCGTCATCCAACGTGATGGAGATCATCCCTTCCGCGAACGGCGACGCGGCAAGGGCCGAGGTAGTGCAAAGCAACGCCGCGGCGCAGAGCGCGCGCGAAGACAGATTCATCCAGGCCATGTCCGGGTATTCCCCCTGTGAGGAGTTCGCAGGATATGCGCGCCCCCCACGCGAAACCCAGACGCCGCTTCCTACGACCCGCGTGCTAGAAGTCGGCCCGCCCATGAGTCTCTTCCGCCTCCCCTCCCTGCTCTGCGTGGTGCTCGCGCTCGCGGCGGGCTGCCAGCGTCCGGCGCCCCCCGCCCCGGAGCCCCAGGCGCGGCGGATCGTCTCCCTGTCGCCGTCCGTCACGGAGACGCTCTTCGCCCTGGGCGCGGGCGCGCAGCTCGTGGGAGTGTCCGACTACACCACCCTGCCCGAGGGCACCCCCGCCCTGCCGAAGGTGGGCACCACGTTCGCGCCCAACTTCGAGGCCATCGCGAGGCTCAAGCCGACGCTGCTCGTGGATCAGCAGGTGAAGCAGGCCCCGGCGGAGGCGCTGTCCGCGCTCGCGCCGCTGAAGGTGCTGCCGTGGACGTCGCTCCAGGAGGTCGTGGACAGCGTGAAGGAGCTGGGCCGCCTGAGTGGCCGCGAGCCCCAGGCCGCGGCGCTCGCGGAGCGGCTCCAGCGCACGCTGTCCCGCCCCGCGCCGAAGGACGCTCCCCGCGTGCTGCTCGTCCTGGGCGACGTCGCGGGCACGCTGTCGGAGGTCTGGTACATGAAGCGCGCGTCGCTGCACGGCGCCGCGCTGGAGGCCGCGGGCGCGCGCAACGCGGTCTCCGACGAGCGCACCGGGCCTCCCAACCTGTCGCTGGAAGGGGTCATCGCGCTGGATCCGGACGCGGTGCTGGTGCTCGTCAACGTGCCGGCCCTGGACGCGGAGCAGCAGGCCCGGGCCCTGGCCCCGTGGAAGCAGCTCACCGCCCTGCGCGCTGCGCGGGAGGACCGGGTGCGGCTGGTCATCGGCTCCGACGTGCAGTCCACCGGGCCCGCCATCCTCGACGTCGTCGAGCGGCTCCATGCCGCCCTGGGCACCCTGCCCTCCTCGCGATGACGACCGGGCTCACGCTGGACGCGGTGACGGTGCGGGCGCGGGGACGGACGCTGCTGGACTGCGTGTCCCTGCGCGTGGCCCCCGGAGATTTCGTCGCCATCGTCGGGCCCAACGGCGCGGGCAAGTCCACGCTGCTGCGCGTGGCGCTGGGCCTGCTGCGGCCGGACTCGGGCCATGCGCTCGTGGACGGACAGGACGTGTCGGAGCTCTCCCCCCGGGAGCGCGCGGCGCGGCTCGCGTGGCTGCCCCAACGGCTGGAAGCGGCGGAGCCCATCACCGCGCTGGAGCAGGTCGTCTCCGCGCGCTACCGCTTCCCCGAATCCCGCCGCGCCTCCGAGACGGCGGCGCACAAGGCGCTCGCGGAAGTGGGCGCCGGGTCCTTCGCCATGCGGCCCATCACGGAGCTGTCCGGCGGCGAGCGGCAGCGCGTGGCGGTGGCGGGGCTGCTCGCACAGGAGACCCCGCTGGTGCTACTGGACGAGCCCGCCAACTTCCTGGACCCCGCGCACCAGCTGGAGCTGTACACGCGCATGGGGCACCTGTGGCGCGCGGGGCGCGGCATCCTCTGCGTCACCCACGACGTCAACGTGCTCTCGCACGCCCACGCTCCGGGCACGCGCGCGCCCCGCGTCGTGGGCCTGTTCCAGGGCCGCGTGGCCTTCGAGCTGTCTCACGACGCCCCCGACCTGGGGGAGCGGCTGGGCGAGCTGTTCGGCGTGCGCATGCTCGCGACGGCCGTGGACGGACACCGCGTCTTCGTGGGACTGCCCCGGAGCGGAGGCGCCCCGTGAAGGTCTGGATCCTGCTGGCCGTCTGCCTGGCCGCGTGCGCGGTGGCGCCGTTCATCGGCCCGGGGTTCTCCGCCGACTCGGCGGACTTCATCTTCTGGCAGCTGCGCGTGCCCCGCACGCTGATGGCCATGCTGGTGGGCGGCACGCTGTCGCTGGTGGGCGCCGTGTACCAGTCCCTCTTCGCGAACCCGCTCGCCGCGCCCAGCACCGTGGGCACCACGGCGGGAGCCACCCTGGGCGCGCTGGTGGCCATCATCCTGGGGGCCCGGCTCGCTCCGGGCGGCCTGCCGCTGATCACCGCCGCGGCCTTCGTGGGGGCGCTGGGCGTCAGCCTGGTGGTGGCCGCCATCGCCGCGGGCCGCCGCGTGCGGATGAACGACGTGGTGCTCGCCGGCATCGCCTGCTCCATGGCGGCGGGCGCGCTCGCCACCGGGTTGCAGTTCTCCGCGGACTCCGCGGAGCTGATGGCCGCCACGCGCTGGTCCCTGGGGCACCTGCCGCAGGTGGGCTATTCGGGCGTGCTGCTCCTCACGCCGTTCGCGGCCGTCACGGTCGTGGGGCTGCTCGCCCTCACCCGCGCGCTGGAGGTGTTCATCGCCGGAGAGGAACACGCCGAGTCCCAGGGCGTCCCCGTCCGCCGCGTGCGCACGGTGGCCATTGGCCTGGGGGCGCTGGGCGTGGCCGCCTGTGTCGCGTGGTGTGGCCCCATCGCCTTCGTGGAGCTCATCGTCCCGCACCTCGTGCGCCGGACGCTGGGGGTTAGCCGCCGCGTGCTGCTGCCCGGCTCCGTGGTGGTGGGCGCCGCGTTCCTCGCATTGTGCGATGCGTCGGCGCGGGTGATCCTCCCAGGGCGTGAATTGCCCGTGGGAGTGGTGACAGCCGCCCTGGGCGCGCCCCTGCTCGTCTCCCTGGTCGCGCGTTCCCGCTCCTGAGGCCCCCGCCGGACGGGGCCGCCCGAGGAGGGACCGGGCCTTCAGGACGGGGGGTTCACGAAGCGAGTTCGGGTATATTCCGCGCCACGTGGGGCCCCCGCCTGGGACGTGCCCCCTGGAACTTCACGAAAGGCTTTGGGCATGAAGCGGCTGGGTAGCGTGGGTTTGATGCTGGGTCTGCTGACCCTGGGCGGGTCCTTCGGCTGTGGCGACGAGAAGGCGGAGAAGGCCAAGGAGCACCGGATCAAGGGCACCAACTTCCTCGCCGACAAGAACTACGCGGAGGCGGTGAAGGAGCTGGACGAGTCGCTGAAGATCGACCCGACCCAGGAGAAGGTCTGGGAGAAGAAGGCCTTCGCGCTCATCCAGGCGGGCCGGACGGACGAGGCCGCGGAGGCCGCGCTGAAGCTGGTGGACTTCGCGAAGACGCCCCAGGACAAGGCCGAGGCCTACCGCAACGTCGCGGCGATGTACGCGAAGAACGGCCCGCTGGAGAAGGCGGAGCAGTACTTCCAGGAGTGCCTCAAGATCAACCCGAAGGACACCGACGCGCTCAGCTGGATCGCGGAGGTCCACGCGCAGCGCGGTGGCGCCCGCTCCATGTCCGCCCCCGCGGTCCCCTCGGAGCTGGATCTCGCGCTGAAGACGTATGACCAGGTCATCGCCATCAACCCGGACCTGCCCAACACGTACCTCAACAAGCGCATCGTGATGTTCAAGTACATCGAGCATGAGAAGGCGCTGCAGCAGGCCGCTGATCAGGAGGCCGTCGAGGCCGCCACGCCGCCCAAGCCGGAGAAGGGCAAGAAGGCCGTCGTGGATCCGCAGGCCGCGGAGCGCGTCGCCGCCGCCAAGGCCAGCTCCGCGGCGCACGCCAAGCGCATCGAGGAGCTGACGGCCCAGGCCAACGAGTCCACCAAGCAGTTCGGCGAGGCGACCAAGCGCGCCAAGGCCGCGCAGGCCTCCAACAAGTAGTCCGGGTGGTGGGGACGGGGCCTAACGCCGGCCTCGTCCTCCCCCGAAGAGGGCCAGCAAGATGCCGCCCACGAGCGCGGCGCCGCCGCCCGCGACGTACAGCGTGGTCTGCTCGGTGTTGCGGCCGGTGATGAGCTCGGTGGCGCGTTCGGTGAGCGAGTCCCGCGCCTTGAGCCCGGTGAACAGCAGCACCCCGCCCGCCACCGCCAGCATCAACCCCACGATTCGCACAGCACCCACACGGCCTCCTTGAGTGGAACGGCGGCGCGGCCGGGCGTCCCGGCCCCGCGTTCAGCGCTTGCGCTTGCCCGGGGCTCCGCGCCCCGGCGTCTTGCCCGCGCCCTTCGACCCGCCGGACTTCTTCCCCGGCGCGGCCTTCTTCGAGGGCTTCGCACGGCCACTCGCGCCCGCGGCCGACTTGCGGACCTTCTTGGACGCGCCAGCGCGCCCCGGAGCCGCGCCCGTGGAGAGCTGGCCCCGCTGCGCGGCCAGCGCGCGGATCCGGTCGAAGCCCGGGTGCGGTGAAGCGGCCGGGGCGCTGTCATCCGCGTCAAAGGCCGGCGTGAAGTCCTCGCGAGGCGTCGTCGCACGCGGAGCGGCCTCGTCCCCCGAGCGCTCCGCGTCCCAGGCCTCCTGGGTGCTCTTGCCCTTGCGCGGGGCCTCGTCGCCGAAGCGGTCCGTGCCCAAGGTCTCGCGCGTACGCCTGGCGTTGTGTGGGGCCTCGTCGCCGAAGCGGTCCGCGCTGGCCAGCGCCTCCGAGGCGCCGGATTCAGTGCCTTCTTCGGACGCGGGCAGCGAGGGACGGATGACCCGGCGCTTGCCCTTGGCCGGGGTGGCCGGCTCGGCCTTCGGCGCGAGGGCCTCTTCCGGACGGGCACGCAGGAAGCGGGAGGTAGTCCGCGCGGGCGCGGCCTCCTCGCGGCGCCCTTCCCGGCTGAACCGCCCGCGCGGACGCGGCCGGGCCGCCTCTTCCTCCGAGGCTTCGCTGCCGTATCCGGAGAGCGCCGCGGCGTCCTCCGACGCGACGTCCTCGGCCGTGGGCGGCTCCCACGCCTTCACGCCGAACGGGGTCTGCTCCGCCTCCGCGAGCGACTTCCACTGCTCCGCGTCGGAGGCCTCTCCCGCCACGGGCTTGCGCCACGGCGTGCGGCCCGTCTTCGCGGTCTCCCGCTCAGGGCGGCCCGGGCGTTCGTGCCGGGCCCCGGCGTGACGGCCCGGCGCTTCGTTCGCGTACTCGCGGCGGCGCATGGGCGGCCGCGCTCCGGTGGCCCGCTGGAGCGGGGCCTCGTCCTCGAACTGGAGCGGCTCGAAGTCGATCTTCCGCGACGTCGTGTTCGCGGACAGCAGCCGCACGCGCAGCTTCTGCCCCACGCGCACGCGCCGGCCATTCGAATACACGAGCGAGTGCGTGCGCTTGTCCAGCTTGGAGCCCGGCCCCAGCGTCTCCGCCTTCACCAGGCCCTCGACGTGGACCTCGTCCAGCTCCACGAAGAAGCCGAACTCGGCGATGCCCGCCACCGTCGCGTCGAACTCCTCGCCCACGCGGTCCTTCATCATCAGGGCCGCGTAGAACGCCACCACCTCGCGCTCCACCGTCATGGCCGCGCGCTCGCGCTCGGAGCACTGCTGCGCCATGCCCTCCAGGCTCGACTCCTCGCGCTCCAGCTGCGACTCCGACGGCCGCTTGCCCTTGCGTGCCCACACCGCCTTCAGGATGCGGTGCACCAGCAGGTCCGGATACCGCCGGATGGGCGACGTGAAGTGCAGGTAGTTCTCCGCCGCGAGCCCGTAGTGCCCCACGCGCGTCGACGTGTAGACGGCCTGCATCATGGAGCGCAGCAGGAGCTGGTTCAGGGCCCGCTGCTCCGGGTGTCCCTCCAGCTGCGTGATGAACGCGTCCAGCTCCTTGGACGACACGCCGTCTTCCACGTTCAGGTGGAAGCCGTACGCCTCCGCCAGCACCGCGAACGCGGCCAGCTTCTGCGGATCCGGCTCGCCGTGGAACCGGTACACCGTGGGCAGGCCCTCGTCCTGGAAGTACGTCGCCACCGCCTCGTTGGCGGCCAGCATGCACTCCTCGATGAGCCGGTGGCTGTCCTTGCGCTCGCGCTTCTCCATGCGCAGCGGCACGCCGTCCTCGCCCAGCACCACCTTGTGCTCGGGCACGTCGAAGTCGATGGCGCCTCGCGCCTTGCGCATGCCCATCAGCGCGCGCGCCAGCGCCATCAGCTGCTCGAACTGGGGCTTGAGGAAGTTCCGGTGCGGCACGTCCTTGCCGTCCAGGACGTCCTGCACCTCGTTGTACGTGCAGCGCGCCGTGCTGCGCATCACCGCCGGGTACAGCTCGTGCGAGCGGCGCTGGCCGTGGCGGTCGAACGTCATGTCCGCCACCATGCACAGCCGGTCTTCATCCGGGCGCAGCGAACAGATGCCGTTGGACAGCCGCTCCGGCAGCATGGGCAGCACGCGGTCCGGCAGGTACACCGACGTCGCGCGGTTGAGCGCCTCCGCGTCCAGCGCGGTGCGCTCCTTCACGTAGTGCGACACGTCCGCGATGGCCACCACCAGCCGCCAGCCGCCGGCCTGCGGCTCCGCGTAGACCGCGTCGTCGAAGTCGCGCGCGTCCTCGCCGTCGATGGTGATGAGCGGCAGCGAGCGCAGGTCGCGGCGGTTGCCCTCCGTGGCCTCGGCCTCCGTAACCCTCACCGCGAACGCGTCCGCCTCGTCCATCACCTCCGGCGGGAACTCGTCGGAGAAGCCATGGGCGAAGGCCGAGCCCAGCACCTCCGCGCTCGGGTCGCCCGGCCGGCCCAGCGAGCCGGCCACCTCACCGAACAGCCCCTGCCCGGGCTCCAGCAGGTCGGCGCCCACGCCCAGCCGCACCTTCACCAGGTCGCCGTCGCGCGCCATCTGCGTCGCCGGCACGCGGATGGGACCGGGGAGGTTCGTGTCCGTGGTCATCACCAGCGAGTGCCGGCCCTGCGCCACGTACGTGCCCACCGCCAGCTCGCGCCGCCGGTTGAGCACGCGCACCAGCCGGCCCTCGAAGCGGCCCGGCCGTCCCGCCACCTCCACGAGGACGCGGTCGTTGTCGAGCGCCCGCTGCGCCTCGCCGGGCGGCAGGAAGATGTTCTCCCCCTCGCCGGACACCGGGTGCACGAAGCCGAAGCCGTCCCGGTGCATGTGGAGGATGCCCTCCACCTCGGGCTGCCCGGACTCCTCGAAGCGGTCGTCCCGGGAGCCGCGCTGGAGCGAGCGCCGGAAGTTGCCGCCCCCCTGGAAGCCGGGACGCTCTTCCCGGAAGCCGCCCCGGCGCTCCTCGCGCCCGCTGCCCGGCGTGGGGCCGCGCTTCTTGAAGGGAGGCGTGGACGGGTCCCGGCGGGGCGCGGAGTCAGCGTCGGGCGCCCGGGGCGTGCGCGGGCCCTCCAGGCGGAAGCGCTTGCCGTCCTTGACGATGACGCCCGCGCGCACCAGCTCACGCAGGGCGCGCTTGAGATCGGTCTGCTGGCCGGGGTTCAGCCCCCCGAGGCGAAGGAGTTCCTTCAAGCCCAGGGGATGGTCGGCTTCGGCGAGCAGCTGTCGGATGTGGTCTTGGGAAAGGCTCACGGTGGGGATGCGGCAAGGCCGCTGAGGGAACGGGTAAGCCCGAAGGGTGCGGGCGGGAACCCCCCGGGCCCCATTCGCCCTCCCCAGGTGACCTTGCGGTCCGGGGAGGGCCCGTGCGTCCAAGCCCTCAGGGCTTGACGGTGACGTTGATCTTGAAGGAGCGCTCCACCACGCCCGGCGTGAACGCCTTGGCGAGGAAGAACTCCACTTCGAAGCTGCCGGGGTTGCGCGGCGTGAAGAAGAACTCGCGGGTGGCCGGGCTGCCGTTGGGACCCGGCTCGAAGTTGGCCTCGCGCAGGCCCACGCGCTTGGCCAGCGTGGGCTCGATGGCCCAGGTGGCGCCGGGCTGCTCCTGCAGGCGCACGGTGAGGCCGTGGTTGAGCTTCACGTCCACGGACGTGGGCACCTCGCCCTCGATGTGGACCAGCTCCATCTCGTCGCGCGACACCGAGCGGGCCTCGGACGGACGCGGCTCCACCGTCTCCGCGGTGATGCGCCCGCCCCAGCCGGACGTCTTGTCCACCACGCCCGTCACCTGGAGCGTCTGCCCCACGTGCTTGCGCAGGCTCTTCACGGCCGCCTTGCCTTCGATGGCGAAGGACACCTGCTGGCGCGTGCCCCCGTTGGAGACGACGAGCACGAAGTCCTCGCCCATCATCTCCAGGTTGCCCCGGATGCTGGCGAAGCCCTTGATGCCGGCGCCCATGCCCGCGGCGACGGCCATGGAGACCTCGCCGGGCGACAGGTAGCGCAGCTTCGGCTCCGTGTCCGCGGGCGGCGGCGCGACCTCTTCCACCTCCGGCTTCTTGGCGGAGTACTTGCGCACTTCCACCACGCCGCTGTGGTTGGTCGTCTTCTTGATGAGCCCGCTCACGGAGACCTTGTGGTCCACGTAGGCCGGCAGCACTTCCTGATCCGGCCCCTGCAAGAGGAACGTCAGCTCGCGCTTGTCGCGGCCGACGACGACCAGGTGGGGCAGCTCGCCGCTGAGGATGAGGCGGCCCTTGAGGCTGCCCTCTCCCATCACGCCGCGGCCCTCGCCGGCCGTGAGCAGCTGCTCCATCTCACGCTTCGTGAGCGGCTCGCCCACGGGGGGAAGCTTCGTCGCGCGCGGGCGCGGCTTCTCCACGGGGGGGCCGGAGGGGACGGCCGACGGGGCCTTGCCCCCCGCCTTGCCAGCGCCCTTCTTGCCAGCGGCGGCGGGCGCGGAGGCCGCACCCTTCGCGGCGGGCGCGGCCTTGCCAGCCTTCGCCGGAGGCGCCGGGGAAGCGGGGGGAGCCGCCTTGGCCGCCGCCTTCTTGGCGACCGCGGGGACCTTCTCCACCTTCTCCGCGACCGCCTTCTTCGCCGCCGCGACCTTTCCCTTCGCCCCTTCCGCGACCGCCTTGACGACCTTCGTCGCGGCCGTCGCCACCTTCTTCGAGGCGTTCCTGATCAGATCCAGGCGGGCCGCGTTGTCCTTCTTCGCGGCAGGCTTCGCACCGGCTTTTGCAGCGGGAGTAGGCTTCTTCGCCCCGGACTTGGGCTTGGCCATCGACGCTGTCTCCTTGGAAATTTCCCGTGTGCTATCAACGGGTTGGCGGGACGCCCCTGCTGTTGGACGCGAGCCTCGCGATCACGGTTGCTTGTAACGATGATCAGCTGGGCTGTCAAACTAACACTTGATTTTCCCACGGACTTTGGGTGGGAAAACAGCATGAGCGACACCCCCGCATTGCTGCCGGTGGACGAGGCCCGCGCGCGGATCCTCGGGCTGTGCACGCCGCTGCCCACCGAGTGGGTGCCCGGGGATGACGCCCTGGGCCGCGCGCTGGCCGAGGACGTCCGCGCCCGCCGCACCCTGCCCCCCTGGGACAACTCCGCCATGGACGGCTACGCGGTGCGCGCCCGGGACCTGGCGGGCCCCCTGCCCGTGCGCCTCACCGTGGGCGAGACGGTGTTCGCCGGCAGGCGCCCCACCCGGGAGGTCGTCCCCGGCACGTGCGCGCGGATCATGACCGGGGCGCCCCTTCCCCCGGGCGCGGACGCGGTGGTAATGCGCGAGCGCACCCGCGCGGTGCCGGACGCCCCGGACGCCGTGGAGATATTGGAGGCCGTGGTGCCGGGGAACTTCATCCGCCCCCGGGGCGAGGACGCGAAGGAAGGCGACGTGCTGCTGCGGCGCGGCACCCCGCTGGGCATCCCGGAGCTGGGCCTCTTGTGGGCGCAGGGCCAGGGCACGGTGCCGGTGCCCCGCCGGCCGCGCGTGGCGGTGCTGTCCACCGGTGACGAGCTGTGCCGGGTGGACGAGCCCCCTGGCGACGGCATCGTGGACGTCAACGCCCCCGCGCTGGCCCTGGCGGTGCGGCGCGCGGGCGGCGTGCCCACGTTGCTGGGCATCGCCAGGGACACGCGGGAGGCCGTCCAGGAGGCCCTGTCGCGCGTGGAGGGCTTCGACGTGGTGCTCACCAGCGCCGGCGTCTCCGTGGGCGACCACGACTTCGTGAAGGACGCCCTGGAGGCCCTGGGCGTGGAGCAGCGCTTCTGGCGCGTGGCCATCAAGCCCGGCAAGCCGCTGGTGGTGGGGCAGCGGGGGCACACCCTGTTCATGGGCCTGCCCGGCAATCCCACGTCGTCGCTGGTGACGTTCGAGCTCTTCGTGCGCCCTGCCCTGCGCCGGCTCCAGGGGTTGGAGGACGTGGAGCCCCCGCGCGTCTCCGGCCGCCTGGACGGGCGCCTGTCCAAGGCCCCGGGGCTTGCCCACTTCGTGCGGGTCACGGCCACCTGGCGGGCGGGCGAGCTGTGGGCGAAACCGCTGGGGACTCAGACGTCGGGGGCCCTGCGTTCAGCTGCGGCAGCCACACATTTGCTTCACTTCCCCTACGACTCCAGCAGCTTGACTGATGGCTCCCATGTGGAGCTGCTCCCCCTGTCGTGGGTCGCCTGAGCAACGCAGTCCACGTCCGCCGCATCCAAACAGGCGGGTTTCACTACACCCCCTCCGGGTGTCACCTTGACTTGAATCCGGGGCGGCGAGAAGTAACGGCCCCCTCCTTGGGAGACGACCTACCATGTCCGACACGCGCTCACCCCAGGTCCTGCCGACCCGCAAGCCGACCCAGCACCTGGAGCGGTACTCGGAGGCGGACGTGCCCACGGCCCGTGGGGTGCTGAAGACCATCGTCTTCCGCGACAAGCGCAACGGGCGTGAGCACGTGGCGCTGGTGGTGGGTGACCCCAAGGGGCTGGAGGGGGTGCCGGTGCGCATCCACTCCGAGTGCCTCACGAGCGAAGTCTTCGGCAGCCTCAAGTGCGACTGCCGCGAGCAGCTGGACCGGGCGCTGGACTTCGTGGCCCAGAACGGGCTGGGCGTGGTGCTGTACCTGCGCCAGGAGGGCCGGGGCATCGGTCTGGGCAACAAGATCAAGGCCTACGCCCTGCAGTCCAAGGGGCTGGACACCTACGAGGCCAACCGGCAGCTCGGCTTCGCCGACGACTTGCGCTCGTACGACATCGCTGCGGAAATGCTGCGGTCGCTGGATGTGCGGTCGGTGGACCTGATCACCAACAACCCGCTGAAGATCGCCGGGCTGGTGGAGGAAGGTGTGGCGGTCCGGCGTCGAATCCCTTCCCGGACCGAGCACAATCCGCATAACGTCGACTATTTGAAGACGAAGCGCGAGCGTACGGGGCACCTGATTGAGCTCTTCGCGGAGGACGACGACACCGAAGCCAAGGCCGGCTGAGCGCCCGGCCCGGCGAAGCACCGCGCGCTTCGAGGTGCGCTTCTGGGGGGTGCGCGGTTCCATCCCCGCGCCCGGCCCCGCGACGAAGCGCTACGGCGGCAACACGCCATGCGTGGAGGTCCGCTGCGGGGACGAGCTGCTCATCTTCGACCTGGGCTCAGGAGCGCGCGGCCTGGGGGATGCGCTGGTGGCGACGCGAAAGCCCATCAAGGCGTCCATCTTCATCTCGCACTACCACTACGACCACCTGCAGGGCCTGCCGTTCTTCTCGCCGATGTTCTCTCCGGCGAACGACGTGACGCTGTACGGGTCGCCTCGGGACGGCAAGTCGCTCAAGCAGATATTGGCCGGGCAGATGGTGCACCCGTACTTCCCGGTGACGGCGGAGGACGTGTTCCGCACGCGCCTGGCGTACCGGGACGTGGTGGTGGGCGATGACATCCCGGTGGGCAAGGCCACGGTGCGCACGCTGGAGTTGAACCACCCGGGCGGCAACGTGGGCTACCGCGTGGACTTCGGCGGGCGCTCGCTGGTGTACGCGACGGACGTGGAGCACGGCACCGCGCTGGACCAGCAGCTGTTCGACTTCGCCCGCGGCGCGGACGCGCTCATCTACGACTCCATGTACACGGAGGACGAGTACCGCGGCCGCACCGGGCCGGCCCGCACGGGCTGGGGCCACTCCACCTGGGAGGCGGCGGTGCGCGCGGCGGACGCCAGCGAGGTGAAGCAGCTGGTGCTCTTCCACCACGACCCGGGCCGCGACGACGCGAGCATGGACAAGCTGCTGCGCGAGGTGCGCAAGCACCGCAAGGCCACCATCGCCGCGAAGGAAGCGATGGTCATCGAGCTGTAGCGGCTGTCACGGCCTGGGCGCGTCGAGCGCCCGGGTCACCGTCTCGCGCAGGCCCCGGAAGGGCAGCCGCGCGAGGGCGGTGGGCACGTCCACCCACTCGAATGCGTCGTGCTCCGGGCCCAGGCGCACCTGGGTGTCCGGCGCGGCGTGCACCGCGAAGCCGTGCTCCTCCACCAGCTTCGGCGGCAGCGTCTCCCCCAGCGCGAACGCGTGCCGGTAGGCCAGGTCCACGACGGGGAGCTGGAGGCCCGTCTCCTCCGCCACCTCGCGGCGGGCGGCCTCCGCGGGGGACTCGCCCGGCTCCAGGCGCCCCGTCACCGTCTGCCAGAAGCCGCCACGCTCCGGCGTCCGGCGCAGCAGCAGCACGCGCGCTTCGGGGCCGCGGCCGTGCACCACGGCGACGCTCACCGTGCGCAGGTCCACCGTGCCGTCCACGCGCCGTGCGCCGAAGACCTGGGTGAACTCGCGGGCGAGCGCCTTCTCCACGTCAGGGACGGGCACGGGGTGGCCCAGCTCGCGCTGCATGGACGTGACGCCCGCCTCGCGGATGCCGCACGGGACGATGAGCTGGAAGTGCTCCAGGTTCGTGTTCACGTTGAGCGCGAAGCCGTGCGTGGTGAGCCAGCGCGACAGGTGCACGCCAATGGCGCCAATCTTCCGCGCGTCCGGCGAGCCCTCATGCCCCAGCCACACGCCCGGCCACTTGGGGATGGCGCCCGCCGTGAGGCCGAAGCCCGCGAGCGTCTGGATGAGGCCGCGCTCCACGTCGCGCACGTAGCGGCGCACGTCGCGGCGGTCCTCCGGCAGCAAGAGGATGGGGTAGCCCACCACCTGTCCCGGGCCGTGATAGGTGACGTCGCCGCCCCGGTTGGTGTCGAACACCTCCACGCCCTCTTCCGCGAGGCGCGCGTCGGTGGCGGTGATGTTCTCGCGCTTCGCGGCGCGGCCCAGCGTGAGGACGGGCGGGTGCTCCAGGAGCAGCAGCGCGTCTCCGATGAGGCCCTGCAGGCGGGCCTCGCCGAACAGGTGCATCAGCTTCAGTCCGTCCTCGTACTCCACCCGGCCCAGGCGGAAGACGGTGAGCGTGTTCATGGTGATCCCTTTCGCCCCCCTCGTGGGTTGTGGGATGGCGCGGCGGGCGTCTGCGCCGCCTCCAGGCTCCAGCTGCCCGCGTAGACTCGCGACAGGAGCGCCTGGAGCTCATGCCCCGCGCGCGGGGAGCGGACCGCTTCGGCGGCGAACGCGCCCAGGACTTCTTCCGACAGCGTGACCGCCGGCTGGCGCAGGGCCAGGGAGCGGCGGGCCACCTCGACCAATTCCGGCACCGTGGGGCGGCGCACCGGGAGCAGCACCTGCACGCGCTCCAGCAGGGACACCGGCACGAGGCCCTGCACCGCCTCAATCATGCCCGCGGTGGTGGGCACGGGCAGGCTGCCGCCCTCCCCTCGCACCCACAGGCCCAGGGACGACACCGCGCCGCGAGCGCTCATCACCACCGCGCGCTCCCGGTGGATGGAGAGGAACGCGGCCAGCGCGGCCTGGACGCCGGACTCCAGGCGGTCCACGTCCTCCACGAGGAGCGGCTCCGTGCCCGGCGTGGACTCCAGCGCCTCCACGGACGTGAGCACGCCCTGGCCGCGCCGCTGGAGCGACTGGAAGAAGAGGCTCTTGCCGCAGCCCTCCGGGCCTACGAGCAGCAGGCAGCGCGCGCCCGCCTGGAGCGTGCGCTCCAGCAGGGTCTTCACCTCGTCGTGGCCCACCATCTCCACGGTCCCCGCGCGCGGCTCCTCCACGACGGGCTTGCGCACGGGGGGCGGAGGGACGACGTCGCCCAGGAGGCCCTGGGATTCGCCCAGGCAGCTCTTGCAGATGAACGCACCCGCCGGGCCCGCCACCAGGTCGCCCACCTCGCCCCGGGGGCGGCAGCAGAACGAGCACCACGCATCCAGGGCGGGATCCGCGCGAGTGGGACCCCGCTCGATGATGCGCTTCTCGCGTCGCCGGCCCCGTGCCGGTTCGGCGTGCACGGGGGAGGTGTCCTCGTCCGGCGGACGCAGGAGACCTCCGGGGACGACGACGTCCCCGGCGCCCGAAGCACGCAGCAGCCCGGCAGCCGGGATGAACTCGTCCTCTTCGGGAGGAAGCAGCAGGCCGCCCGGGACGACGACGTCGCCGTCAGGGGCACTGCGCTGGCCATCCGTGCTGGCGGCAGCGGTTCCATCCGAGGAAGGCCCCGTGGCATCGCCGGATGCGGCAGCGGTCGAGTGCCGCTGGCCGCCAGAAGCAGCACCATCCATGGAAGGCCGCAAGGCATCGCTGGATGCACCAGCGGCCGGGCTCGCGGTCGAGTGCCGTTGTTCGCCAGAAGCGGGGGTCTCCCTCTCCGCACGCGGGCCGTCGGCCTCGGGCGTGCTCGTGGCGGGAGGCCCGTCATGCAGGGTGACGGCCTCGGCCGGGGACGGGGCTCCGATGGCGGCGATCCTTCCGGCGAGCCTGGGCAGGCCAGGCTCGGCGGGAAGCGGCTTGCCGCCGGTCACGGTGGGGTCCTCGTGGGCCCCCAGCGTGTGAACCACGGCGTCGGCCTTGTCGTTGAACGCGGCGGACGCCGCGTCGCTCCAGCCCACCGCGCGGAAGGACATCGCGTCCTTGCCTCCCGCCATCGCCGCGGTGAAGGCGGGGCTCACGTCCGGGGCGCGGGCCTTCAACTGGCGCGCCTGCCGCAGGAGCTGGGAGGCGCGCGAGGTGTGTCCGGAGCGCTGGTAGAGGGCGGCGGCCTGCTCCAGGCACTCCGCCGCTCGCGCGCGGTCTCCCTGGAGCTCGGCGGTCTGCGCGGCGCGGATCAACTCACGGGGATTGTCGGCCATCGCGGATGCCCGCCTTCAGCGTTGCTGTTCCGGAAGTCCCCCGCGTCCCGGCCGCCCCCCGGAGCAGGAGCGGTCGGGCGAGCCCGCGA
This sequence comes from Corallococcus exercitus, assembly GCF_003611585.1. Taxonomy (GTDB): domain Bacteria; phylum Myxococcota; class Myxococcia; order Myxococcales; family Myxococcaceae; genus Corallococcus; species Corallococcus exercitus. The sequence goes on from NZ_RAVW01000088.1 coordinate 20,762, forward strand.
CGCGTGTCCTCACGCCATCGCGAGGAACAGCAGGTCCGGCGCTTCCAGGTACTTGATGATCTCGTACACGAAGCTCGCCGCGACGTCGCCGTCGATGACGCGGTGGTCGCAGGACAGCGACAGGTTCATCATGTCCCGGACGACCACCTGGTCGTTCTTCACCGCCGGGCGCTTCTTCAGCTTGTGAACGCCCAGGATGCCCACCTCGGGGTGGTTCAGGATGGGCGTGGCGAACAGGCCGCCGCTCTGCCCCAGCGACGTGATGGTGAAGGTGCCGCCCGTCAGCTCCTCCATCTTCAGCTTGCGGTCGCGCGCCGCGACGCTCAGGCGGGAGATCTCCTTCGCCAGCTCGCCCAGCGTGAGCTGATCCGCGTTGCGCACCACCGCCACCGTGAGGCCGTCCGGCGTGGCCACCGCGATGCCGATGTTGTACTCGCCGCGCACCACCAACTCCTGCGTCGACTCGTCGAAGTTGGCGTTGAGGTGCGGGAACTTCTTCATCGCCGCGATGGTCGCCTTCACGATGAACGGCAGGTAGGTCAGCTTCGTGCCGTCTCCCGCCGCCGCCAGCTGGCTGTTGAGCCGCGTGCGCAGCGCGACCAGGTCCGTGGCGTCCACCTCCTCCACGAACGCGAAGTGCGGCATCGTGAACTTCGAGCGCACCATCTTCTCGGCGATCTTCTTGCGCAGCCCGCGCAGCGCGATGCGCTCGTCGCCCTTGCCCGAGGACACGGGCGGCGCCGCCGGACGCGCGGCCTGGGGCGTGGGAGCCGCCACTTCGTTCTTCTTCGGCGCGCCGCCGCCACCCTCCAGCGCCGCCACCACGTCCGCCTTCGTCACGCGGCCCTGCGGCCCCGATCCGGAGATCTCCGCCAGGTCCAGGCCGTGCTCACGCGCCATGCGGCGCGTGACGGGCGTGGCCAGCACCTTCGTGGCGGAAGCGGGAGCCGCGGGCGCAGCCGCCTGCGCGGGGCTCGAAGCCGGAGCGCCGTGCGACGCCGGGGCGCCATGGGCGGGGGCTGCCGCGGCGGGAGCGCTCCCTTCCATCTCCATCGTCACCAGCAGCTGGTGCACCTTCGCCATGTCGCCCTCACGGCCGTGCGTCTTCACGACGCGGCCGGCGTGGGGGCTGGGCACGGTGACGGTGGCCTTGTCCGTCATCACCTCGCAGAGCACCTGGTCTTCCTTCACCCGGTCGCCCTCCTTGACGTGCCACTTGACGAGCTCGCCCTCCGCCACGCCTTCGCCGAGATCCGGGAGCTTGAATTCGAAAGTCGCCATGAGGGGGAGTGTCTCTCTCTGGGTTGGGGAAGGGGTGCGTCCGGTCAGCCGAGTCGCTCGACGCGCTCGCGCTCCATCAGGCCCTTCATGAAGAATTCGGCGGCGCGGTAGCTGGAGCGCACCAGCGGCCCGGAGGCCACGTAGAGGAATCCGTAGGACTCCGCCAGCGTCTTGTAGGCTTCGAACTGCGCGGGCGTCACGAAGCGCTCCACGCGCAGGTGGTACTGCGACGGCTGGAGGTACTGGCCCAGCGTGAGCACGTCCACGCCCACGTCGCGCAGGTCCTGGAACGTGCGCTCCAGCTCCGCGTCCGTCTCACCCAGGCCCACCATGACGGACGTCTTGGTGTAGACCTTCTCCGGGCGGTTCTTGAGGTACTCCAGCACGCGCAGGGACTGGCGGTACGTGGCGCGGCGGTCGCGCACCGTGGGCGTCAGCCGCTCCACCGTCTCCACGTTGTGCGCCACCACGTGCGGCTTCGCCTCCGTCACCGTGGCCAGGTCCTCTTCCTTGCCCTTGAAGTCCGGGATGAGGACCTCCACGAGCGTGCGCGGGCTCTCCTTGCGCAGCTCCCGGATGGCGGACGCGAAGTGGCTGGCGCCCCCGTCCGGACGGTCGTCGCGGTTCACCGACGTGACGACGATGTACTCGAGGTTCATCTCCTTCACCGCCTGTGCCAGATGGATGGGCTCCATCGGGTCCAGCGGCGGGGGCGCCCCGACCTTCACGTGGCAGAAGCGGCAGGCGCGCGTGCAGACCTCGCCCATCAGCATCACCGTGGCGGTGCCTCCGCCCCAGCACTCGGCGATGTTCGGGCAGCGGGCCTCCTCGCACACCGTGGAGAGCCCCACCCGCTTCACGATGGCCTTCACCCGCTCATAGCCCTCGCCATGCGGCAGGCGCACCTTCAACCACTCGGGTTTACGGGTGCTTTCAGAGACCTGTGGGAGGGGGAAGCGGTCGGGAGTCGCCATGGGTCGCGGGCCTTCTAGAGGGTGGGTGAAAGCAGGGTCAAGCGTGAAGCCCTGACGCGAGGCGTTAGCGCGGGCCAGCCACGAGGAGAACTTCCGGGAGGTGTAACGCGGTGGACAGGGCGCGGCCACGTGGGGCGTGCATGCCCATCCTCCAGCCCATGGCGGCCATCCACCTGGGGACCAGCGGGTACGTCTACAAGCACTGGAAGGGGCTCTTCTATCCGGACGGGCTGCCGGCCCGCCGCTGGCTCCCCTACTACGCGCGCGTGTTCTCCACCGTGGAGCTCAACGCCACGTTCTACCGCCTGCCCACGGAGTCCGCCGTGGACGGCTGGCGCGAGCAGGTGCCCTCGGGTTTCCGCTTCGCTTGCAAGGGCAGCCGCTTCCTCACGCACCTCAAGCGCCTCACGGAGGTGGGCGAGGGCGTGGCGCTCTTCCACTCGCGCGTCTTGCGGCTGGGCAGCCGGCTGGGGCCCATCCTCTGGCAGCTGCCGCCCCACATGACGAAGGCGGATCCGGAGCGGCTGGAGCGCTTCCTCGCCCACCTGCCGGGCGGCGTGCAGCACGTCTTCGAGTTCCGGCAGGCGGCCTGGTACCACCCGGAGGTGCTCGCGGTGCTGGAGGCGTACGGCGCGGCGGTGTGCGAGCACGACCTCGTGGACGTGCCGGTGCCCCACCCCACCGGCGGCTTCCGCTACCTGCGCTTCCACGGCACCTCCGGGCGCTACGAGGGCCGCTATGGGCGCCGCGCGCTGCGACGGGTGGCGGAGGACTTGAACGCCTGGCGCGATTCGGGGCGGACGGCCTGGGTCTTCTTCAACAACGACCTCCAGGGCCATGCGCTGCTGGACGCGTTCGACCTGGCGGAGCTGCTGGGCGAGCCGCTGCACCGGCCGGAGCCGTCCGCCGTGACGTAGACAGCGGCGCCCGGCCCTTGTGTGGGGACCGGACGCCGCCGGGACCGCGTGCCCGGGGGATCACTGACCGAGCACCTGCACCTCGATGCGGCGGTTCTGCACGCGGCCCTGAGGGGTGTCGTTGGAGGCGATGGGATCCGCGTCACCCTCGCCACTGACCTCGATGCGGTCCTGCGGGATGCCGTCGCGCACCAACTCGCGGCGGACGCTCTCCGCGCGGGTCTTCGACAGCTGGCGGTTGGCGTCCGCGTTGCCGGTGGAGTCCGTGTAGCCCTTGATGCGCACGCGCGTGCCGGTCTGCTGCTTCAGCACGTTGCCCAGCTCGTCCACCATGCTCTTGCTCTTCGAGGTGATCTGCGACGAGCCCGTGCGGAACTCCACGCCCTCCAGCACGATGCCCCGCGCCGCGCTCGGGCCTTCGATGGCCTCACGCAAGCTGTTGGGATCGCTCACGCGCATCTTCTCCTGGCCGGAGCCGCCGGTCGCCTCGCCCTCCTGCGTTCCGGAGCCGCCCGTGCCCGCGTCCTGCGCCATGCCGGAGCCGCCCGTGCCCGCGTCCTGCGCCACGTTGGAGCTCTCGCTCTCCACCGCGCCGGAGCCGCCCGTGCCCGCATCCTGCGCCATGCTGGAGCTCTCCACCGCGCCGGAGCCGCCAGTGCCCGCATCCTGCGCCATGCTGGAGCTCTCCACCGCGCCGGAGCCGCCCGTGCCCGCGTCCTGCGCCACGTTGGCGCTTCCGACCGGCTGCGTTCCGGAGCCGCCGGTGCCTTCATTCCCCACCGTGCCAGAGCCGCCCGTCGCGGGCGGAGTCGGCTGCACGGCCGGCGCGGGCTGCGCGACGCGGTTCTGATCAGGTTGCGTTGTGGTGCGCGTCACCTGCGGAGCCCGGGCGCGCTCGTTCCTGCGTCCGCGCAAGGCGCCCCACGCGAGCACGACCAGGGCGAGCAGGGCCAGCGGAACAGCCCAGCCCGCGATGCTCTTCTTGCGCTCCGGCTGACGGTTGTAGGTCTGCCGGGGCGTCGTCTCTCGCACGGTGTGGGCCTCGCGCACGGGGCCCGTCTCACGGACCTGCGACACCTCGCGGTGGGGTTCAATGACCTCCGGGACCACGTGGCGCGCACCGCCGAAGCCCAGGATGCCGCCCAGCCCCGCTGGCAGCGCGGCGGCGATGTTGTTGCGCTGGCCGTTGAGCAACTGCATCAGCCCGGATGAACCCATGCGCTGGTCGCGCACCTGCCGGCCCAGGACCCCCATCAGCATGGGCGCGGCCAGGGACAGCAGCCGCGTCGCCGAGCCGGGGTTGCGCATCCCGCCGAAGCGCGTGATCCCCTCGGTGACGGCCCCCAGCTTGTTGCCGAAGATGCCGCTCAGCATCCCCTTCCCGCGCTCCTCCTCGTCCAGCAGCCCCTCGCCGACACCACCGGAGTCAACGGCGCGCGAGGGCGCGTCGGGTCCGGTGAAGCCGCCCTCATTGAGCTTCGACAGCAGGCGGTGCGCACCGGCCTCGTTGCCGCCCTGATCCACGACGCCCGCGGCCACGGCGGCGATGGTGCCCGGCAGCGCCTTGGTGGTCGCCTGCGGGTCCTCGCCCAGCGAGCCGCTGATCTTCTGGAGCAATCCCTTCTGCATGAACTGTGAGCCGACTGCCTCGATCAGATTGAACGCCATGTGATGCCTCCCGGTCGGGTCCCGCACCGGGACCGCCGGTGCGCGAAGCCACCTCCCCACCGGACCGCGCGGGGCTGAGGGCTCTGGGGCAATCGATACGGAGCACAGCGGGTGCTGATAAGCCCTCACGGTGAGCCCGGGGGAGAGCCCCTGGAGGGCCGTCACCTTCGCGGACGACTGCGAGCTGGAGGGGCTTCGCGGCCCTCGCGTTCACTTGTCCGCGAGCTTCCCGGGGAGGGCGCGCGGAAAGTAGTGCGCGAGCACCTGCTCCGCGGTCCAGCCCTGCCGTGCGAGCAGGGCCGCGCCGGCCTGGCAGAGACCGACGCCGTGACCATGGCCCTGCCCTTCGAGGAGTGCCTGGTCTCCGCCAAGCGTCATGGAGAAACGCGCGCTGCGGATCCGATCCCACCCGGCGCGGGCTCCGAGTGCGCGGAAGAAGGCATCCCCGCGCGCATCGCGTCCCGAAGCGCGGTCCACGATGCGCACCACCGCGCCGCTGGAGTCCCGATCCAGCAGCAGATCCGCCGCCTGCGCGGGGCCGCCGAGCGCATCCGCCGCGGCGGCCGACACCAGCGCGCGAGGCACGACCGCGCGCCACGGAGACGCGGGACAGCGGTCCGGCACGGCGGCGGCGCCGGTGAGGTCCGGGGCACCGAACACGGCCACGGGCTCGGCCGTGTGTCCGCCGCAGCTTGCGTGGAACGGCGCGAGCGCGATGGCGCCATCGGACAGGTGCAGCACGATGCCTTCGGTGGAGCGGGCGGCATCGCGGGCGCGGAGCAGGTGGCGAGCGAAGCCCTCGCCGCGAAGGACCTGGCAGTGGGTGAGGTCGCAGGCCCGGGCCTCGTCGTGCCGCTTGCCGGAAGCGAGCACGTAGCTACGGGCGGTGATGGCCTGGGCACGGAGCGCTTCGAAGGGGGTGTCGACCTCCGTCTCGCTGGCGGTGACCGCTGCGACGTAGGTCTCCAGCGCGAAGGTGGCGACGACGATCAGCTCCCCGTCCCGGGCCTCCAGCGACAGTGAAGCCTCGTAGCGACGGTCCACGCCCCGGCCCCGGACATGCCAGCGGCCCGCGTCCAGCCGAAGGACGCTCGTTTGTGGCCGGCCCTCCACGACGAGCGTGTTCCCCGAAGCCACGACCTCCAGCGAGCGAGGACCCTCCAGCCGCAACCGCGCGGGCCGGTGCTTGGAGAGGATCCGGACGTCGACCTGTGTATCGGCCGCGGGCTTCAGCTTCGCCATGCGGGCAGGTGCCACGGGCACCGCAGCGGACCCATTGCCCGCCACCAGCGCGGCGATCAGCACGGCCACGCCCGCCGCGTTCATCGAACGCGGTACCGCGTCACCGCCAGCGGCTCGGAGCCACCGGGCGCCCACAGCTCCAGTCGGCGCTCCCCTTCCACCGCCGGCAGCCGCGTCACGAAGGGCGGACGCAGTTCGATGCGGCGGCCGTCGTCCGTGCGCAGCTCCAGCAGCTTCGCTCCCTGCGGCGCCATCACGCGCACCGGCACCGCCTGCGCGCCTTCAGGCAGCTGCGGCTCCACCAGGAACTCATCCCCGTTCGCCGGCAGGATGAAGCCGGGCTGCGTGCCCGGCCCGCCCTCCGCGCTCACCGACGTGGAGGCCAGTCCCTCCGCCTGCGCCCACGCGAGGTACGCCGGGCCCACGTCCAGTGCGCCGTCGCTCCGGTGCATCTTGCACTCGTGGCGCGGCGCCGTGCCCGGCAGGTAGACCTCCTTCATCGCTCCGGGGCAGTTCGGTCCCGCGCGCTCGCCGGACAGCGGGCAGATCTCCGCGGACTCGAAGTGGCTGCGGTCCACCAGCGGCGCGGCGCGGATGCCCGCCATCGCCAGCGACATCACCCGAGCGAACACCGGGCCCGCGCCCGTGATGCCAGACACACCGCGCATCGGCGTGCCGTCGAAGTTGCCCACCCACACGGCCACCGTGCGCTCGCGCGTGAAGCCCGCCGCCCAGTTGTCCACGTGCGCCCGGCTGGTCCCCGTCTTCGCCGCCACGCGGAACGGCAGCCGCAACGCATTGTCCAGGCCGAAGGCCGGCGCCCGCGCGGCCTCGTCCGCCAGCACGTCCGTGAGCAGCTCCACCGGCCGCGCCGCCAGGAAGCGGTGCTCCTCCAGCTCCTGCGGGATCCTCAGCGCCGAACCATCCGGCCCGAACGCCGCGCGCACCTCCCTCAACGGCCCCACCACCCCACCC
>NZ_RAVW01000890.1 GCF_003611585.1 Corallococcus exercitus
GTGGGCCGTCCAGCCCCCCAAGTTCCCCGCGTCCGCCACACCGCCCGTGCGCCCCGCCCGCGCCAGCGAGGACGACCTGTGGCGCATCGTCTCCTTCGACGAGTCCAACGACCCGGCCCAGAACCTCACCGCCTCCTTCGAGGCCGCCCTCCAGCAGGTGGACGCCCACCTCGAAGCCCTCGTCCGCTCGGATGTCCGGTCGGTGGGGGATGCCAACGAATTCCTCGTCGAGGCCATCGTCGAGGCGACATTCGAGCCGCTGCCTTCTCCCCGCTCCACCGCCTTCCCCGGTGACAACGGAGGGGCTTCTGGACAGACTGAGGACGAGCTGTCCGGTGATCTGGACGAATGGGATTTTGACGAGGACGACGTGGCGGCCGAAGACCCCTCCAACCCCGACGAAGCCTCCAAGCTCCGGCGCCAGCGCCTCCTGCGCCGCGCCATGGAGAACATGGGCGCGCTCGGAGCC
>NZ_RAVW01000891.1 GCF_003611585.1 Corallococcus exercitus
GGCCGAGGGAGCAGCCGTCTGGGGGGCCGGCGCGGGGACGGTGCCCTGGGCTTCCGCACTGGCGGTCACATCGCCAGCTTCCTCCGCCGAAGCCCCTCCACACGCAGTACCGCCCAGCCCGAGGAGTCCCGCGCCCAGAAGTGCCCACCCGCCCCAGATGACTCGCCGTGCTGAACGCATGCCGTGCTCCCATGCCTGCCCTGCTCCATCGCAGGTGCCTTGGGAACGTAAGCAGTGTGTCCACGGTCCGGCATTCCCCCCTGTCCAGGGGGTATCGAAACAGGCCGGGGGGCGGACGGGGGGACAGGCGCGGGGCCGGGCGGACCCGTGGCTTGACTCATGGAATACGGAGGCCCTGGAACGGTTGCCACCCCACGCTCGGGGCTCCAGGGCGACGGAAACCGTTGGTCCGCCCCCGCCGCGCCGATTAAGAGAACCCTTCCATGGAA
>NZ_RAVW01000892.1 GCF_003611585.1 Corallococcus exercitus
GTGGGGAGCGCTGCTGTACGGGGGGAAGCTGGTGGGGGTGCCGTACGCGGTGAGCCGCTCGCCGTGGGACTTCCACCGGCTATTGCAGACGGAAGGGGTGACGGTGCTCAACCAGACGCCGTCGGCCTTCCGTCAGTTGGTGGCGCTGGAGGAGACGCTGGGGACGGGGCTGGAGGAGGAGCTGGCGCTGCGGCTGGTGATTTTCGGAGGAGAGGCATTGGACCCGGTGAGCCTGAAGCCGTGGTTTGACAGGCACGGGGACGAGGTACCGGCGCTGGTGAATATGTATGGAATCACCGAGACGACGGTGCACGTGACGCAGCGACGCATGCGGGCGAAGGACGCGGAGTCGGCGAGCAGTGTGATTGGGGAGGCGATAGGGGACTTGCGGCTGTACGTGCTGGACGGGCGGATGGAGCCGGTGCCGCGGGGCGTGGCGGGGGAGC
>NZ_RAVW01000893.1 GCF_003611585.1 Corallococcus exercitus
CGAGCGGCCAGACAGCCAGTTTGTATCCGAGTTGCTCGGCACCGCGAACATCTTCGAGGGGAAAGTTTCCGGCCCCGCAACGGACGGCAAGTGGAATATCGAACTGGCTCTGCCGAACTCCCCGGTCGTGAAAGTGCCTGGCCCCCCGTATCTCGCCAACTCCGGAACAGTCCGCGTGGCCGTTCGGCCGGAGCGACTCGGTATCAAGTCCGATGCCGATAGCCTCCGCGCACGCGTTCGCGGTTTGGTGTTTCGTGGCAGCTACTATGCCTACGAACTCGACCTCCCTGGATCTTCGCGGCCAATATACGTCTATAGCAGCGAAAGCACTGATGCCGCGGATGACGGAATGATCGGGCTTAGCTGGCCGGAGAATTACGCCATTCTTCTTAACGACGGGAGAGCGCGATGACCGACCAGCTAGTCCTTACGGCGAGTTCGCC
>NZ_RAVW01000894.1 GCF_003611585.1 Corallococcus exercitus
ATCAGTACCTGCGCAGCCACAGCACAAAGCGCATGAAGAAAAGGTGTTATATCCATTACTCCTCCTTTATCCGATATCGCTTCGGGAAGTTGATAACAACTTCAATTCTGACTCAAGTTCATCAACTCTTTCGGTCAGTTTCTGGATATGGTGAATCAGTGGAACAACCAGACGTTCGTACATTACACCTTCGGCAACAAGGCCATTGCTGGAAATAGCTTCCCGTGCATCATCTTCGTTAGCTGATCGCCAGTGTACAAACTGAGGGGCAATTTCTCCTACTTCCTCGGCAATCAATCCGTAGAATCCCCAGTCACGCCTGTCATTTTCGCATTGTGACCTGTACCATACAGGGCGCATCCTGAAAATGAGATCGGCGTGCTCTGAATCTATCGTCTCTACTGAATGCTTATAGCGGATAGACGATGTTGACCGCAGTAC
>NZ_RAVW01000895.1 GCF_003611585.1 Corallococcus exercitus
ACGGCATACGAGATCTGCGCATGTCTCGTGGGCTCGGAGAAGTGTATAAGAGTCAGTCCTCGACGAGGCCGGGCTCCTTGGGCGTCACCTCCTCACGGCCGTGGTGTATTGCTGGTGGATGATTAACGCCCTGTACCACACCCCCCAGTACGCGGCCCGCCTGCGGCCCGTGTTGGTGTGTGTGGGCTCGCCGACGCAGACGGCGTCCCTGGAGTCGACCTTCGAGCACCAGAAACTGCGGTGTTCCGTCCGCCAGAGCGAGAACGTGCTCACGTACCTCATCTGCAACCGCACGCTGCGGGAGTACACCCGCCTCTAGTATAGCTGGGCCGATTTTATTTCTAAAAAACGGAGCGTCGAGCACGAGTTCGGTAACCTCATGAAGGTGCTGGAGTACACACTGCCCATTACCGAGGAGCACATACAGTTCGTGGAACGCT
>NZ_RAVW01000896.1 GCF_003611585.1 Corallococcus exercitus
CAACAGACCCACGTGCAGCTCGCCGCCGAGTTCGATCTGGTACTCGAATGTCTCCGCGGCGCGGTCCCAGATCGGCACCAGCAGGGAAGCATTTACGAGAGCGTACCGGGTCGGAGGCCCGCCGCCCTGGTACGTGTACGTGTACGACCCGCACGTCTTTGGGGACGGCGGCTCGCCGCCGCGACACCCTCCATACTGCCGAAGGAGGATGGGCTGACGGCAGGCGCGGGTGAGCCGGTAGTACGTCACACGGGCCGCATACGTTGCGTTGGGTGCGCCAAATCCGCGTACCGGCGGCGCCAGCAAAACCAGCCCCCCCGTGAGGAACGAGCGGCCCAGGGGCTCGTGACGGACGACGCGCCGGGGCAGGTCTTGCCGCCCGGCGTCCGCGGAACCCAAGGGCCCGGGATCGTCCAACCGGGGATAGGCATAACAATAT
>NZ_RAVW01000897.1 GCF_003611585.1 Corallococcus exercitus
ACCATGGACATTACACGTTCAACTTCACCACCGAAGTCGGCGTGCCCCGGGGTATCAACGATGTTGATACGGTAATCATTCCATTTGATAGCGGTGTTTTTCGCGAGGATGGTAATCCCACGCTCTTTCTCCAAATCGTTGGAGTCCATCACGCGCTCTTGGGTTTCGGCACGAGAGTCGAACGTACCGGATTGTTGGAGCAGCTTGTCTACCAGGGTGGTTTTACCATGGTCTACGTGCGCGATGATGGCGATATTACGCAATTTTTCGATCACAACTTTGCCTCAGGCATTAGAAATAGCGCGTTATTGTACACGGATTAATCGCACTACAAAACAGGATCACAAACATCCTCCGCAAACAAGTATTGCAGAGTCCCTTTGTGATCGCTTTCACGGAGCATAAAAAGGGTTATCCAAAGGTCATTGCACCAATATGG
>NZ_RAVW01000898.1 GCF_003611585.1 Corallococcus exercitus
CGTCACGGGCCAGGATGGCAAGACCGCATCGGGCGGAAACAGCAGAAGCGGCGGCGCGAATGTGTGCGCGGTGGGCGGTGCCCGAACGGGCGGCGCGAGCGGCTCCGGACTCATCCGTGGCGACGGGCAGCCAGGATTCAAGGGGGCGCCCTCGGACCGGGGCGGTTCCGGAGGCCAGGGCGGTGCGGAGGGGACCTTCATCTGCCCCATCCCCGGACAACCCTGCTCTTGCTTCGTGTCAAATGGCCTTGATGCTGGAGCAGGTCTGGACGCGAACGACGCGGGCGCACCGGGTCGGCCCGGGCTGGCGTCGCTGGGCCAGATGGATCGAGCGACTGGGGCCTGGTCCCCTCGCGAGACCGAGCATGGACAGGCAGGCGAGACAGGCCCGGCGGGAGGCGGAGGTGGCGGAGGCTGGCTCTTATACACATCTGACGC
>NZ_RAVW01000899.1 GCF_003611585.1 Corallococcus exercitus
GCGTGATACCAGGTGCTTTTTCGGTTGAAAAGAAATTGCTTGAATTACTGGAAAAACAATCTGGTCTCCATACGTCTGTGGATTGCAGTACTCCTCTTACAGAGCAGAGTCTGTCGAGAAATGACGGTGAAGACCAGACCAGAAGAAACGCTGAAAATATGTTCGGAGATGACTGAACTAACCCAGCCTGGCCAGGGGAATATCTCGCCATTTAGTTGTATAACACTGACTCAACATTTCCCGTTTCATTTGCCATTCAGGGGCGGTTCCTCGCCCCGCAAACCACACTTTCCCTTTTCCCGACTGGTTCAGTTCATCGAGTGTTTTCATTAACTTTTCACTGTTTTTACGGGGCTGGATTTCATCAAATAATCCCGGCTGCGCTATACCCGATGGTGTGAAATCAGCCAGCATGACTCCTGCCTTCATATAGCGG
>NZ_RAVW01000089.1 GCF_003611585.1 Corallococcus exercitus
GGCCACCCGGGCGGCGAACCCGGGGGGCAGGCGGGCGTAGGTGTTTTCGAAGACGAGCTGTTCGAGCGAGGCCATGGTCTGGATGAACAACCGTCAGGGGATCTGCATGCCCCGCTGGACCGCGGGACGGCTGCCCACGCGGTGCAGGTACTGGGTGATGTTGTGCGTGTCGTTGAAGAGGTCCGGGAAGAAGTCCCGCGAGGTCTTCAGCCACGGGTACGTGGCGATGTCCGCGATGGAGTACGTGGTGGCCAGGTAGTCCCGCGACGCCAGCTGCCGGTCCACCACGCCCAGGAGGCGCTTCGCCTCCGTCTCGAAGCGGTCGATGGCGTAGGGGACCTTCGTGGTCGCGAAGCGCCCGAAGTGGTTGAGCTGCCCGAGCATGGGCCCCAGGCCGCCCATCTGGAACATCAGCCACTGCGTCACCTCCGCCTTGCCGCGCGGATCCGTGGGCAGCAGCGAGCCCGTCTTCTCCGCGAGGTACAGCAGGATGGCGCCGGACTCGAAGAGGGCCAGGGGACGGCCTCCCGGCGCGTCGTGGTCCACGATGGCGGGAATCTTGTTGTTGGGGTTGATGGCCAGGAACTCGGGCTTGAACTGGTCACCCTTGGTGATGTCCACCGCGTGCGTCTTGTACGGGATGCCCAGCTCCTCCAGGGCGATGGAGATCTTGCGGCCGTTGGGGGTCTTGAACGTGTACAGGTCGATCATGCCTTCACTCCCGTGAGCTGTTCGCTCACCTGCCAGAGCCGCTCCGCGAGCGCGTCATCCCGGGCGGCGGACGACGGCTTCGCCTTGCGGCATTTGATGAAGTACTCGCCGCTGACGCCCGCCACCTCCGGCGACGACGCCAGGTAGATGGACGTCCTCGCGCCCTTCTCCGGCGAGAGCATGAAGGGCGAGGCCAGCTTGATGAGGTGCTTGAAGAGGCCCTGGCTGTTGTGGCCGAAGCCCGTGGCCACCGCGCCGGGGTGCAGCGCGTTCGCCGTCACCTGCGTGCCGGCCAGCCGCTTCGTCAGACCCCGCGAGAAGAGGATGTTGGAGAGCTTGGCGTTGCCATAGACGCGGATGCCCTCGTAGCGGCGGTGCTCCGTCTGCGGATCATCCAGGAAGTCCGCGCGCGCCAGGCGGTGCCCTTCGGAGGACACGTTGATGATGCGCGCCGGTCCGCTCGCCACCAGCAGGTCGCGCAGGAGGTGCGTGAGGAGGAAGTGGGACAGGTGGTTCGTGGCGAACGTGGCCTCGTAGCCGTCCACCGTCACCTGGCGCCGGTCGATGATGAGGCCCGCGTTGTTGAGGAGCACGTCCAGCCGCGAGTGGCGGGCCTTGAACGCCTGGGCCAGGTCGCGCACGGACTGGAGGGAGGACAGGTCCGCGAGCAGCGATTCGACCTGGGCCCCGGGGGCGGCCTCTCGCACCGCGGCGACCGTGGCCGCCGTGCGGGCCGCATCCCTGCCGGAGAGCACCAGCGTGGCTCCCCGCCGCGCCAGCGCCTTCGCCGTCTCCTGGCCGATGCCACCGGTGGCCCCGGTGATGAGGCACACCTTGCCGTCGAGACGGTCTTCGGGAAGCTCTGACGCCATGGGACGCGTCCTCCTGGAATCCGGGGACGCGTTCTATACGCTCCCAGCCTTCCCCGCGCAGGAGAACCTGCCCGGGGAGGAGGGAACACGACAGGCCTTACGTCAGGTGGTGACCTGACTGATGTCCTCGGCGGGGCGGCCCCGGCGGTTGCCGCCCTTGGTGGGCAGGGTCATCCCCGCGCGCGCGTCGCCGTTGAGGTGGCTCTCCAGGAACCAGAGGTCCTCCTCCGTCTCGCCCAGGGTCTGGGTGAGGATGTCCGCGGTGACGGGGTCGCTCGCGTCATCGGACTTGGTGATGCCGTCGCGGAGGCTGGCGGCGTAGCGGCCCACGCGCTCGACGAGCGCGCGGATGTGGGCCTCGCCGTCCACGGCCTGCAGGTCGTACTCGGGCAGCTGGCTGTTGTTGGTGGCCAGGCGGATGGTGCCCTGGGCGTAGCCGCCCAGCGCGCCCGCGCGCTCGGCGTAGGAGTCCGCATGCTTGCGCGCATGCTTGGCCACTTCGTCGAAGAGCAGGTGGCGGCTGTAGAAGTGCGTGCCCCGGATGTTCCAGTGCGCCTGCTTCACCTGCCAGTGCAGGTCGATGGCGTTGGCAAGCAGCGTGTTGAGCATGTCGATGAGCTCTTCGCGCGCGTCCTGGGGAAGGTTCACGTGGCTGGTCGTGTACATGGTCCGGATCCCTCGTGGGTGGGTTGCGCGCGGCAGGCCGTCGGCATGACGTCTCGGCGCTTCCCAGAGGGTGGGGATGCACGGGGCCCCTGGCCACGGCGCGGCATGTGCCGCCTGGCCGCACGGCTGGCCCGAAGGGCGGGCGGCCGGGCGATTCCGAACGCTCAGCCCGCGTCGGGGGTGGTCAGCCGGGCGGCGACCTCCGTGGCGGCACGCTCGCCCGACTCCACGGCGCCGTCCAGGTAGCCGCACCCCTCGATGGCCGTCTCGGTGCCCGCCCAGTGCACGCGGCCGAAGGGGGCCCGGAGCGCGTCGCCAATGGCGGTGAGCGTGCCGGGGCGGGGCAGGCCCACGTAGCAGCCGGTGCTGAATGGCTCCTGCTTCCAGTCCAGCGCCGCGATGGCCACGGGCGTGAGGGCCTGGGGGCCGAAGAAGCGCGCGAAGTCCGCCAGCGCGGCGCGATGCAGGTCCACGGCGGGACGGCCGGTCCACGCGCGGGCGGTGTCGCCCAGGAAGAAGCCCACGAGGGCGGGGTGGTGCCCGTGCGGGCCGCAGTCGTCGAAGCACAGTCGCACCGGGCCCACGTCGCTCACGGCCTCGCCGGACAGGCCCGCTTCACGCCAGAAGGGAGTGGCGTACGTCGCGACGACCTTGATGACGCTGCCCATGGGGATGTCCGCGTGCGCGCGGCGGCGGCCGGCGGGGAGGTCCGCGCCGAAGTCGATGCGCTCCGCGAGCGCGGGCGGCGTGGCCACCACCGCGTAGCGCGCGCGGAAGGTGCGGCCGTCCTCCGTGGTGGCGGTGACGCCGCGAGCATCCTGGAGCAGGGCCTTCACGGGCGCGGAGAGGATGACGCGCTCCGGGGGCAGCGCCTCCGCCAACCGCTGTGAGAGGGATTGCGCGCCGTCCACGAAGCGCTCCGCCTGGGCGCCGCCTTCAATCTCGGTCAGCGGCATGAGGCCGCCGTTGGAGTGCACGTAGGAGAGGAAGTGCAGGAAGGACAATTCAGAGGGCTCCGCCGCGAACACCGCGCGCGTGGCGATGTCCAGCGCGGCGCGGGCGCCCCAGGTGGGCACGTGGCGCTGCTTCCACTCCTCCACGGTGAGGGCGTCCCACTCGGCGGCCTTCGGCGCGGCGGCGGGCTGCTCGCGGGGGATGCGCTTCGCCAGGCCATCCAGCTTCCAGACGATGCGCTGCAAATCCAGCAGCGACAGGAGGGGCAGGGACGGGACCTTGCCTTTGTAGGTGCGGCGCTCGCCGCGCACCTCCAGCACCTTGGTGCCCTGGTGGTGCTGGGGGAAGCGCTGGAGGCCCAGGGCGTCCGCGAGCCGGAGCACGTGGCGCTGCCGGGGGCCCACCCACTGGCCGCCCAGGTCCACGAGGCCGCCGCCCACGTCGCGCGTGAGGGTGCGGCCTCCCACGCGGTCCCGCGCCTCCAGCACGGCGACGGTGGCGCCGGTGCGAGCGATGTCCCGGGCCGCGGTGAGTCCCGCGACGCCCGCGCCGATGACGACCACGTCCACGCTTGCGTCCATAGGGCCGCGGACTCTACGCCGGAAGCGGCGGGTGGATAGGATGCGCGCCGGAAGTCAGACGGGAAGGGTGGAGGACCGGATGTTCGCGTTGGAGCTGGTGGAGAAGGTGCGGCAGGTGTCGCCGGGCGTGGCGAACGCGCTGACGACGCTCGCGGTGAAGAACATCGTCCCCCTGGCGGCGGCCATGGGCTACCGCGTGGACGAGGTGACGGACGCGCGCGTGAAGGCCACGGTGCCGCTGGACCGCAAGACGAAGAACCACGTAGGCAGCGTGTACCTGGGCGCCCAGGTGACGGTGATGGAATTGACGATGGGCGTGATGCTCTTCCGCCGCTTCCCGCCTGGCCAATACAAGATGCTGGTCAACCGCATGGAGGTCGCCTTCCACGCGAAGGCGAAGACGGCGGTGAGCGCGGTGTGCGAGCCCCCGGAGGAGCTGCTCGCGAAGATCGCGTCGGAATTGCGCGCGACGGGCGACAAGGCGGAGGCGTGGATTCCGGTGCGCCTCCTGGGCACCGACGGCCAGTGCGTCGCGGAGTCACGCTTCCTGGCCGTCTTCAAGCGCGGGTAGGGCCTACTCCAGCGGCGTGGGGAACGCGGGCAGCGCGGTGAAGTCCTCGGGCACGTGCTCGCGGATGACGCGGGCGTGGGAGTCCTTCGCCAGCGCCTCCACGCGCTTCATGGAGGCCAGCGTCTGCTCGCGGTTGAAGTTGTAGACGGGCACCAGTTGCCGCTCGCGCGACTCACGCAGCGGCCACAGGTCGCCGGTCAGCAGGACGGCGCCTGACTTCGCCGTCCTCACCAGCAGCACGGTGTGGCCGGGCGTGTGCCCGGGGGCCTGGTGGATGGTGACGCTGCCGTCGCCGAACACGTCGTAGGCGCCGTCGCCTTCAATGCGGACGGTCTTCGCCTGCTCCAGGGCGCTGTAGTGGGGGACCTCCCCGCGCTGGACTGCCTGCTCGGAGAAGGCCGCGTCGCGTTCTTCCGCGTCCACGATCCACGTCGAGCCCGCGAACAGGTTGGCGTTGCCCGCGTGGTCGAAGTGCAGGTGGGAGAACGACACGAACTCGATGTCAGCGGGGGAGAGCCCCAGCTCACCGAGCGACGCTGTGAGCTTCTTCTTCACCTCGAAGTGCACGGGCTGGCCTTGCGGACGCAGGCCGTCCGGCAGGTCCGCGATGCTCTCGGAGAGGCCGCTGTCCCAGAGCAGGTCGCCCTTGGGATGGCGGATCAGGTAGCACGGGACGACGGACTCGCTGGCGACGCCCTTCAGCGAACCGTCGTCCGCCATCGGGCCGGAGTCGCCGAGCTCCACGCGGCCGCAGTTGATGGCGTAGAGCTTCACGCCGGACTCGGCCGGGGATGTTCGCGACGCCGTGTTCGTGCTGGCGCAGGCGGTGAGCGCGAGGCAGGCGGACCACAGGCGAAGGGTCTTCAGGGGCGGCTCCAGGGGTGGTGAAGCGGGCTACCGCGGCGGTTCCTCTTCCATGAGGAAGTCGCCAATGGTCTTCCACATCGCCTCGAACTGGGGGCGGCGGAAGCCGGAGCCGGAGATGAGCCAGTCCACGTGCGGGGGCTGGTGCGCCGGCTGGTCGAAGTGGCCAATGGCATCCAGGTGGTCCGCGCGCACCGCCGCCAGCACGCGGCCGTACACCTGCGAGCGCGTGGGCACGATGCCGTCACACGCGGTGGGGCCGGGCATGGCGCCGTAGGCCTGCACCAGCGCCGCCGTCTGCGCGGGCGTGTGCAGGGGCAGCTGCGTGAGCGGCATCCGCTGCGTCTGGCCGTACACGAATGCGTAGATGGTGTGCGTGAGCTGCGCGTACGGGTCCAGTCCCGCCGCCAGGCGCGTGCGCAGGGAAGGGGGCCGGGCCTGCGTCACCACGGAGCCGTAGCGCACGCCGGGCCGGTCATGTGTGCCGCCGTTGAACAGGTCGATGCCCTCCGGCGTGAGCTGGGGGATGAGCGACGTGTCACGGCCCACGTCCCACAGGAACTTCGTCACCGCGTCGCGCCGCTCGCTGGAGAAGTCTCCCA
Source organism: Corallococcus exercitus (assembly GCF_003611585.1). Classification (GTDB taxonomy): domain Bacteria; phylum Myxococcota; class Myxococcia; order Myxococcales; family Myxococcaceae; genus Corallococcus; species Corallococcus exercitus. The sequence goes on from NZ_RAVW01000089.1 coordinate 5,822, forward strand.
GCAACTGGTCGAAGAGCTGATCCAGCAGCGTCGCCTTCCACCCCAGCTGATCATCCGCCCGCGCCATCAGGTGCCCGAAGCGGAACACCACGCTCAGGGGCAGCCGGCCGAAGCGCAGCACGTACATGGTGAACAGCGACAGGAGCTTCAGGAGCTGCTGGCCGAAGAGGCCCAGGAAGAACGTGGCCAGCGGCGTGCCCGCGTGGGGCGCGGACACCGTCACCACCGTGCGCACGCGGCGCGCGAAGGGCTCCAATTCCAGGGCCTCCGACACCTGCGCGCCGGGGGAGACGAACAGCCGGGCATCCAGTCCGCCGGTGGAGTGGCCCACCAGGTGGATGGGGCCGTCGTCCCCGGAGGCCGTCTCGCTCACGGCCTTGAGCAGGTCCGCGGTGCGCTGGCGGATGGAGGCGGTGGGATGGGAGACGACCGTCACCACCTCCGCGTCGATTCCCCGGCGGGCGAGGTCCTGCTTCAGGAACTCATACGCGTGGCCGAAGTAGAGGAGCTCGCCCAGGTTGGTGAACCCGAAGAAGCCGGGGACGAGGTAGACGTGGTGCTTCACGGACATGGGCCCGCGAGCATAGCCCACGCTCCCGGGATGGGCTTGGAATACCCGGCGTCTCAAGCGGTTGACGCGCGCCCGGCCGCATTGACAAAACCGGCTGCCCGTTTCCCCTCCCCACGAAGGAAGACTCCCCGTGTACCGCAGACTGCTCGCGCTTGGCCTGCTGTCGTCCCTCCCCGCCGCGGCGGAAGAGGGCATGTGGACCTACGACGCCTTTCCCGCCGCCCAGGTGAAGAAGGCCTACGGCTTCGAGCCCTCCCAGGCCTGGCTGGACAAGGTGCGCCTGGGCTCCGTGCGGCTCGCAGGTGGCTGCTCCGCGAGCTTCGTGTCGCCGGACGGCCTGGTGATGACGAACCACCACTGCGTGCGCAGCTGCATCGAGGAGCTGACGACCGCGAAGGACGACCTCCTGGCGAAGGGCTTCCAGGCGAAGACGGCGAAGGAGGAGCGACGCTGTCCCAAGATTGAAGCCAACCAGCTGGTGGAGATGACGGACGTCACCGAGCGGATGAACACGGCGACGAAGGGCCTCTCCGGCGCGGCCTTCAACACCGCGCTCAAGAAGGAGATGGCCGCGGTGGAGGGGGCGTGCACCACCGGCGCGGACGTGCGCTGCGACGTGGTGACGCTCTACAACGGCGGCAAGTACCAGCTCTACAAGTACCGCCGCTTCCAGGACGTGCGGCTCGTGTTCGCGCCGGAGTTCTCCATGGCCGCCTTCGGCGGTGACGCGGACAACTTCAACTTCCCGCGCTACGGCTACGACGTGTCCTTCGTGCGCGTGTGGCAGAACGATGCGCCGGCGAAGAGCCCGGACTACCTGCCGTGGGCGAAGGAGGGCGCGAAGGAGGGCGACCTCGTCTTCGTCTCCGGCCACCCGGGCGGCACGGAGCGCAAGAGCACGGTGGCGGAGCTGGAGTTCCAGCGCGACGTGGCGCTGCCCCAGACGCTGCTCCAGCTGGCGGAGATGCGCGGCGCGCTGCGCGAGTTCACCAGCGCGTCGCCGGAGCGCTACCGCGTGGCGCGCTCCAGCCTGCGCGGCGTGGAGAACGGGCTCAAGGCGCTGAAGGGCCGGCAGGAGACGCTGGCGGATCCGGCGGTCCTCGCGCGCAAGCGGCAGGAGGAGGCGGAGCTGCGCAAGCGCATCGACGCGAACCCCCAGGCGAAGGCCCTGACGCAGGGCATGTGGGAGGAGACGGCGCAGGCGCTGGATGCGTGGCGCCGGATGATGAACGACTACCGGATGAAGGGCGCGGGGGACGCGTTCCGCTCCGACCTGTTCTCCTACGCCCAGGCGCTGGTGCGCGCGGCGGATGAACTGCCCAAGCCCAACGGGGAGCGCCTGCGCGAGTACACCGACGGCCAGCTCCCGGCGCTGAAGCAGCGGCTGTTGCGTGAGGCGCCCATCCCGGCGGAGCTGGAGTCGCTGACGCTGACGTTCGGGTTCAACAAGCTGCGTGAGACGCTGGGCGCGGATGATCCGTTCGTGCGGCTGGTGCTGGAGAAGGAGGCCCCGGCGGACCTGGCGAAGGCGCTGGTGCGCGGCTCGAAGCTGGGCGACGTGAAGGTGCGCCAGGCGCTGCTGGACGGCGGCAAGGCGGCGGTGGACGCGTCGAAGGATCCGATGATCGTCCTGGCGCGCAAGGTGGACGCGGAGACGCGCGCGTCGCGCAAGCGCTACGAGGACACGGTGGAGGCGGTGCTCAAGCGCAACGGCGAGCGGCTGGCGAAGGCGTACCTCCTGGTGAACGGCACCGCGGGCGCGCCGGACGCGACCTTCACGCTGCGGCTCAACTACGGGCAGGTGAAGGGCTGGGACGACAACGGCAAGGCGGTGCCCGCGCTGACCACGTTCGGCGGCGCGTACGGGCGCGACACGGGCAAGGAGCCCTTCAAGCTGCCGGCGCCGTGGGTGAAGGCGAAGGGCAAGGTGCCGGACGCGACGCCGCTGGACATGGCGACGACCAACGACATCATCGGCGGCAACTCCGGCTCGCCGGTGGTGAACCGCGACGGGCAGGTGGTGGGGCTCATCTTCGACGGCAACCTGCCGTCGCTGGGTGGCCGTTACCTCTACGTGCCGGAGACGAACCGCGCGGTGGCGGTGCACGGCGACGGCATCCTCGCCGCGCTGGAGCACGTCTACGGCGCCACCCGCGTGGTCAACGAGCTGAAGGGCGCGCAGGCGGCGTCCGCAGCTCCGGCCCGCTGAGCCTCCGGGCCGGACGCCCTCCTGCCCGATGCGGTCCAGACCTGTCCGACAGTCGGACAGGTCTCCGCGGCCCGGGTGGGTAGAGGCCCTCCAGGGCGGTGGTCCAAACCTGTCCGACAGTCGGACAGGTTCGGGAAGGCTCACCGTCCCGGGGGCTTGCGCGCCCGGGCCGCCGCGGCCCTACCGGCGTGGACCACCGAAGGATCGCGCTCCAGCAGTCCTTCCGCCTCCAGCGCGGCGCGCACGGACGGGATGTGACGCCGGTGCGCCTTGAAGCGCTGGAGGAACAGGCGCACCCAGTGCATCGGCGGCGTCAGCGTGCCCCAGGTGTTGAAGTACGAGCCCCAGGCGTTCGGCTGGAGCGAGTCCAGGAAGGGGTTCACGTCATGCACGCCGAGCAGCGGGCGGTGGGATGGCAGTTCCTTGAGCTTGCGGTTCGCGGAGGCCTGGCCGTTCAACGTCCGCGTCCACGTGTAGCGCTCGCGCAGGAAGCGGTTGAAGGTGCGCTGGCCATCGGGCTCCTGGAGGAGCGCGCGCAAGAGCTGAGCCTGCTCTCCCCGGTCCAGCAGCGCTCCCTTGCGTTGCTGGCGCTGGCGCAGCCAGTGGCGATCGCGCCACGCGGCTTCGGTGGGATCCTCGAATGCGGGCGTGCGCTCCAGGTGGCTCATCGCGTGCTCGCCGATGACGCCCTGGGGCAGCAGGCCGCGCGCATGGCCCCGGCGGTCCTCGCGAGGCAGGTGTCGCGTGCGCGCGGTGGCCCAGCGGATGAACGGGTTCACCTTGTCGCCCGCGCGCCGCCAGTACACCTGCTTGCGGATCTCCACCCGCTCCCACGGCGCCAGGGACGGCACGTCCGCCTCCACGTCGCCGGACTGGAGCCACATCGCCAGCTCCATGCGGACCTCCTGGCGGGCCGCGCGGTGGATATGCGCACGCGCCTCGCGCGACGCCTCCCGGTTCTTCGATGGCAGCAGCGAGCGCGCCATCTGCCGGACCTTCTCGTCTGAGTGGATCATGGCCCGCGGGCCCTCCGTGGCCGCCGCGGACGGGGCGCGCACCCATCACCTGACGCGCACTGGACGTCTCCCACCGCGACGCGTCGGGTGCCAGACAACCGCGACCCAGAACCTCCCGGGTGCTTGGTGCGTCGCGTCAGGAACGCATTACCGTGATGGGACGGACGCGAGTCCGCCTCTGTCTTCGCACGGTTGCGTTCCCCGGAACGTCGCCGTCCAGGCGCCTTCCCGGGGGGGTTGGGAGCTGGCGCCTGTCGTGCGGTAGCATCACGGTCGTCTCACGCCGGGGGGAGGGAGGATGCACGATGGTGGTGGAGGCTCCGGAGCCCCGGACGATGTCGGCCATCATGTTCACGGACATGGAGGCCCCCGCAGGTCAACGCTGGCGAGATGAGTCCCTACAACAAGCGCTGCACGAGGAGCACGGTCAGCTGGTGCGCGGGCTGCTCGCGCGACACGGCGGCCGCGAGGTGAAGCGGATGGAGGAGGGCGGCTTCCTCCTGGAGTTCGAGTCGGGCCTGCCCGCGGTCGCGTTCGCGCTGGAGTGGCGTGCCGCCGTGGACGCGCGCAACCGCGCTGTGCCCACCGAACAGCGCATGTCCGTCCGCGCCGGCGCGCACCTGGGCATGGTGGTGCACCGCGACGGCGACGTGTTCGGCGAGGGCGTCAACCTGGCGGCCCGCATCGAGTCCCTGGCGCGTCCGGGCACCGTCTACGTCAGCGAGACGCTGGCCGCGCAGCTGGAGGGCCGGCTGAAGGCGCCGCCCGTGCGGCTGGGCCGCAACGAATTGAAGAACATCCGGCTGCCGGTGGCGGTGTTCCGCATCGACTCGCCGGCGGAGGCCCGGAACGAGCGTGCGCTGCTGTCGCGCGTGCGTTCACTGCTGGGCCGTAAGCGGGCGCCCGCGGACGGTTGAGGCTGACGGCCGGGCGCGCGGCGGTAAGGTGCCGCGCCATGTCCGAGCTCACCCTGGTCGTTGGTTCCAAGAACTTCTCCTCGTGGTCGCTGCGCCCCTACCTGGCCCTGGCCCACACCGGCCAGCCGTTCCGCGAGGTGCTGGTACCGCTGGACACGCCGGAGACGGCGGCGCTCATCGCCATGCACTCGCCCAGCGGCCGGGTGCCGGTGCTCAAGCACGGCGACACCGTGGTGTGGGATTCGCTGTCCATCTGCGAGTACCTGGCGGAGGCCTTCCCGGACGCGAAGCTGTGGCCCGAGGACCGCGCGACGCGTGCGATGGCGCGCTCGGTGACGTCGGAGATGCACTCGGGCTTCACGGCGCTGCGCACGAACCTCCCCATGGACATCAGCGCGCGCAAGACGGTGCCGGGGGTGGACGCGCCGGGCGTGCACGCGGACATCGCCCGCATCCAGGGGCTGTGGGCGGGCTGCCGCGAGCGCTACGGCAAGGGCGGGCCCTTCCTCTTCGGCGCCTTCAGCATCGCGGACGCGTTCTACGCGCCCGTCATCACCCGCTTCGTCACCTACGGCGTCCCGTTCCGTCCGGAGAACGTCCCGTACCGCGACGCCGTGCTGGGCCTGCCCGCGATGATCAAGTGGACGGAGGCCGCCCAGGGCGAGCCGCCGCTCGCGCGCTACCGGTAGCTCACAGCCCCAGCGACTTGAGCTGCGTGTCGAACGTGGGCGCGTCCGTGAAGACGTACCCGCGCAGCCCCAGCGCCCGGGCCGCGTCCACGAACTCAGGCAGGTCGTCGAAGAAGACGGCCTCCTGGGGCGCGCAGCCTGCCTTCTCCAGCGCGAGCCGGTAGATGGCCGGCTCCGGCTTCACGTGCCCCACCTCGCAGCTCATCACCAGGGCGTCGAAGCGCTGGAGCACGGGCAGCAGCGGCTTCAGATACGCCACGTGCAGCGCGTTGGTGTTGGACACCAACACCAACTTCACCCGCCCGACGAGCCCCTCCACGCGCGGCAGCACCGCGTCGTGCACCGTGAAGTGGCTGCTCCACAGGGGCGCGAACTCCGCCATGGGCAGGTCCACGCCCAGCGCGCCGCAGACGTCCTGACGGATGCCCTCCGCGTCCAGCAGGCCCCGGTTCGCCGCCGTCCACCCCGCGCCGGTGAGCCGCCTCGCGGCCTCTTGCGGATCCAGCCCCGCCCGCGCCGCCAGCCTCGCGAAGAGCAGCGCGTTGTCGTGGAACACCAGAACGTTGCCCAGGTCCAGCAGCACGGCCTTCACGGCGGGGACGGCGGACACAGGGGGCTCCGGGGTTCAGATGCGGTAGGACCGCGCGACGCCTTCCATCTGGCCCGCGACTTCCTGCAGCCGCTTCGCGGCGCCGGTGGTGGACTTCAGGCTGGTCTGCGTCTCCGTCATCATGGAGGACAGGTCCGTCACCGCGCTGAAGATTTGAGCGATGCCCGCGTTCTGCTGGTTCACCGCCCCGGCGATCTGCCGCGCCGCCGCGGCGTTGTCCTGGACGATGGTGGCCAGCTCCTTCAGGTGCTCGCCGCTGGTGCGCACCTGCTCCAGGCCCTCCGCGACGCTGGAGTGGCTCTGCTCGGTCATCTTCGCGGTGGAGATGATGGCGTGGCCCAGGTCCCCCAGGATGTCGCGCACCTTCTCCGTGGCCTGGATGGACTGATCCGCCAGGTTGCGGATCTCCCGCGCCACCACGCTGAAGCCCTTGCCGTGCTCACCGGAGCGCACCGCCTCGATGGCCGCGTTGAGCGCGAGCATGTTGGACTGATCCGCCAGGTCCTTCACCGTCTGGGTGATGCCGCCAATCTGCTGCGTGCGCTCGTTGAGCTGCACGATGCGCATGGCCATCTCACCGGACTGCTCGTGCAGGCCCTGGAAGCCATCCAGGCTGTCGCGGATGGCGATCTCGCCCGCGCGGCCCACCTCCTCCGCGCGCGCCGCCACGCCCAGCACCGTCTCCGCCTTCTCCGCGGCCAGGAGCGACGTCTGCTTGATCTCCTGCGCCGTCACCTGCGTCTCCTGGAGCGCGGCGGCCTGCCGGGCCACGTTGCGCTCCTGGACCTCGGAGGCGAGGTTCAGCTCCGCCACCGTCTCGCTGAGGACGTGGGTGCCCTCCTGGAGGCTGGTGGCCGTCTCGCGCAGGTTCTTCATCATCTGCCCGAAGGCCTGGGTGAGCTCCCCCACCTCGTCCCGCCCCGCCTTGACCTCCATCACCTGCGTGAGGTCGCCTTCCTTCACCACGCGGCGGACCACGTCGCTGAGCGCGCGCAGCGGCCGGGTGATGCCGCGCGCCAGCATCCACGAGCCCAGGCCCACCCCCCGCCACGAAGAGGGCGGCCAGCCCCAGCACCAGCCGGCGCATCTCGTTGAGGGGCGCGTACGCCTCGTCCGGCTCCAGCTGGGCCAGGAACTTCCACCCGTCCCCCACGTCACGCACCTCCGAGCCGTTCACCGCGGCCACGGCCACGCGGCCCGTGTCGTCGTGCTCGCCCTTGCGCGTGTCGAACAGCGTCCGGCCATCCGCGCGCTGCAACTCCAGGGAGAAGGTGTGATGGCCGCGGTGCTGGGCCCGGACGAGCGCGGGCTTCACCAGCTCCCCCACCTGGCCCCAGTCGAACGCCGCCAACAGCACGCCCAGCCGCTGGCCGCGCTCGTCCATCACCGGTACCGCCAGGGGCAGCACGTGCACGCCGTAGATGGGGTCCTCCACCTCCACGCCCTCGGCGGTGGTGGCGCCGGCCTGCGCCTGACGGAACCACGCCGCCTGACGCACGGCCGCCGCGCCCCCCGCGTACGCCTCGCGCAGCGCGGGCTTGCTGGCGGAGACCGCCACGCCGTCGTCGCTGAAGAGGACGATGCCGTTGAGGGTGAGGTAGCGCCGCTGGAGGAGCGCCAGCATCGCGTCGCTGTCCGAGGCGTCCTTCGTGCGCAGCGCCTGCCGCAGGACCGGGTCCTCCGCCCAGCTGTGCGCGCTCGCCTCGCGCTCCGCCAGGGTGGACTCCAGCAGGTCCTTGAACCCTTCCGCCTCCATGCGCAGCGAGGCCTGCAGCTGCGCCTCCGTCTGCTGGTGCATCAGCCGGTCCTGCAGGCCGGTCAGCGCCAGGAGCGGCACGCACGACACCAGGGTCATGTACAGCAGCAGCCGCCCACGCAGCGTCAGGGACGGCAGTTTGAAAGAAGGCATGGCACGCCGGCGCGAAGGAGAGGACCCGGATTCCTATACCAGAACCCGGGCCCCGAACCCTCCGGCCGACTGGCTGCCTACAACACGGGCACCCGGTCAGGCAGGTCCCGCGCGGGCAGGTTGGAGTAGTCCGCGTCCAGGTCCAGCCGCACCCGCTGCTTCACGCGCGTGCTCAAGAGCCCCCGCAGCAGCCCCAGGAACCCCGGCGGCGCCGCGATGACCACCTGGTCGAACGCGTGCGAGTCCACGCCCTTGTCCAGGCGCCCGGACAGCTCGCGCGCGAAGCGCTCGTGCTCCAGCTGCCGGCGGCCGTTCGGGTCGTTCTCCGGCACCGGGCCGTGCAGCGTGCCCGCGTTGGGGTTGTCCGTCTGATTGAACAGGTCGACGGGCTTGGCCCGGCTCTCGTCATGCTGGAACTGCTCGATGAGGTCCCACTTCTCCGCCTTCGCATCCGTGGCGAAGAGCCGGGCGCGACTCGCGTTGGCCACCAGGATCCAGAGCCTCTTGTCCGCCATCTTCACGCCTCCTTGTCTCTTGAGGAGTGCGGACCCCCTCGGCCCCCGGCAAGCTTCCCCCAGCGAGCCGGCTCCCCGCCGCGCGGAGGCCAGGCAGCCTGTCCGCCGCCTCCTTCCGGACCGGGAACACTCCCCGTGCCCCCCGGTGCTGACGACCTCCGCCCACGTTGACCAACCGCATCCGAGCGGCGACCATCCTGGGCCGGGGGAACAGGACGGGAGTGGGCTGTATGGAGAAGTATTTCAATGTCCGTGGACAAGAGGTGCGCGATCGCCGCACATGCCACCTGTCCACGTGGCGCACGGCGGGTGAATCGTCACGTGCCGAAAGTTTTTCCGTCTCTCGCGCGATAGATGCCCTCCCGTGGGTTGCAGGGTCGCTCCGCCATGGAGAACTGATCCCACCATGGGCACTGACGACCTTCTCGCTCACACCGTGCTGTCTGAATCGGGTGATGCCGTGACCGACAGTGGCGGGATGCCGGCCGTGATGTCGCCCCCTGGACAGGAGGTCCAGGAGGGCACGGTGCTGGGGAACTACCAGCTGGAGAAGCTGCTGGGCGAAGGCTCCATGGGGCGCGTCTTCCAGGCGCGGCACGTGCGGCTGGGGCGCCAGGTGGCGCTCAAGGTGCTCAAGCCGGAGCACGCGCGGGACAGCTCGTTCGTGCAGCGCTTCTTCCAGGAGGCGCGCACCGTCAATCAGATCAACCACGAGCACATCGTGGAGGTCTTCGACTTCGTGGACGAGTCGCCCAACGGGCACGTCTACTGCGTGATGGAGCTCTTGCGCGGGCAGAGCCTGGCGGCGCTGCTGAAGGAGGAGGGGCTGACGCTGGAGCGCGTGCAGCGCATGGGCGTGCAGGTGTGCGCGGCGCTGGGCGCGGCCCACCAGGTGGGCGTGGTGCACCGGGACATCAAGCCGGACAACCTCTTCGTCACGCAACGCTCCGGGCAGCAGGACTTCGTGAAGGTGCTGGACTTCGGCGTCGCGAAGCTCATCACCACGCAGACGGGCGTGAGCCTCACGGGCACGCTGGACGGCACCATTATCGGCACGCCGGCGTACATGGCGCCGGAGCAGGCCGCGGGCCTGCCGGTGGACGCGCGCGCGGACATCTACGCGGTGGGCAACATCCTCTACGAGATGCTCTCCGGCCACCCGCCGTTCCAGGCGTCCGCCTTCGGGCAGCTGGTGGTGCAGATCATCACCCAGCCGCCGCCGCCCCTGCCCACGCACCTGCCGTCGGGCGAGCGGGTGCCGCCGGAGCTGGCGGACCTGGTGATGCGCTGCCTGGCGAAGGAGCCGGAGGCCCGGCCGCAGCAGCTGGCGGAGGTCACCACGGCGCTTCTGATGATGCCCACCGCTCCGGCCGGCGCGCCGCGCATGGAGGCGCTGGCGGAGGAGGCGGAGCGGCCCACCCTGCGCATGAAGGTGCCGGGCATGCTGCGCGACCGGCGGCTCCAGGTGTCGGCGGGGCTGGTGGCGCTCGCGCTGGTGTCCGGCCTCACGACGTGGACGGGCCTGCGCTCGATGCACGCCTCCCAGGCGGCGCAGGCTCCGGCGGCGGTGGTGGCATCCACCACCCCGGGGACGCCGGTGGAAGGCGCGATGGACGCGGTGACGCTGACGGTGCACTCGTCGCCGCCGGGCGCGAAGGTGGTCCGCGTGGACACGGGCGAGGAGCTGGGCACCACGCCGCTGACGAAGGCGCTGACCCGGCAGGCGGTGCCGCCACAGTTGCGCGTCGAACTGACGGGCTACGTCCCGCTGGAGCGGGCGGTGGAGCTGAAGCAGGGTGCCGCCGCCGCCGAGCTGACCGTGCCGCTCGTGAAGGCGAGCGCGGGGCCGCGCCGCGCCCCCGCGCGCGCGCCGGGCCGCAAGGGAGGAAGCAGGGATGCGGTCATTGATCCGTTCACGTCGCAGTGAGCCCAAGGCCCTGAGCCTGGGGCTCGTGCTCGCGCTGGGGACGCCCTTCCCGGCGGCGGTGGCGGCGCAGGACGCGACGGCCACCGTCGGGGCGGAGGAACAGGCGCGGGAGAAGTTCTCCGAGGGCAACCTGGCGTACGACCTGGGGGAGTTCGACCGGGCGCTCAAGGCCTTCAGCGAGGCGTACCGCCTCAAGCCGCTGCCCGCGTTCCTCTTCAACATCGCGCAGTGCCACCGGCAGCTGAACAGCCCGTCGCGCGCGGCCTTCTTCTACCGGCGCTATCTGGCGCTGTCGCAGGAGGAGCCGGCGAACGCGGACGTGGTGCGCGAGCTCATCGCGGAGATGGACACCAAGGCGCGCGTCCAGGAGGAGCAGCGCCGGGAGCGCGAGCGCTTCGCGAGGGACCGCGACCTGCAGCGGGCGCGGGAGCAGGCCGCGCTGGCGGAGGCCCGCGCCAACGAGGCGAGGCTCGCCGTGAGCCCCGCGGCCGCCGCGCCGGAGAAGAACGGGGCCTCCGAGGCCCTGTCCCTGCAGGTGCCGGACATGTCCGTGAAGACGGAGGCCAGCCCGGCCAGGCCGTGGACGCGCCGCTGGTACGTCTGGGCGGGGGCAGGCGCTGTGGCGCTGCTCGCGGGCGGCGCCGTGTGGATGGCCACGGCGCCAAATCCCCGGGACACGACGCTCGGCACCGTGGGGCGGTAGGCGCTTCCGCGGCGGGCGTCCGCGGTGGCGGAGGCGTGCGCCAGCATCCGTGCCACGCGATGCGGTGGCGGCGAGTGCTCGGCGCCGCATCCTCGCGATGCGGTGGCGGCGCGTGCTCGGTGCCAGAATCCGCGCCACGCGATGCGGTGGCGGCGCGTGCTCGGTGCCAGAGTCCGCGCCACGCGATGCGGTGGCGAAGGCAGCGCGTGTTCGGCGCCAGCATCCGCGCTACGCGAGGCGGAGGCGGTGCGTGCTCGGCGCCAGCATCCGCGCTACGCGAGGCGGAGGCGGTGCGTGCCCGGCGCCGCATCCGCGCTACGCGGAGGCAGTGCGTGCTCGGCGCCAGCATCCGCACCACTCGATGCCGTAGCAGGGCGTGCTCGGCGCTGGCGTGGCTGCTTCAGCGCGGGGGGGGCGGTGTGGCGGTCTGCGCCAGCACCTGCGCGGCGATGCGGCCGATGCGCGCGTGGAACGACGGGGCGTCGTGGAAGGTGAGGCGCACGTCGCCCACCTTCAGCTCGTCGCCCGTGCTCAGGAGGCGGGGCTGCTCGGCCTCCAGCGGCTCGCCGTTCACCGTCACCGGCCGGGACTGCGCCAGCCGCTCCACCTTCCAGCCGCCTTGCGGCGTGGGGTGCAGGGCGAACTGCTCGCGCGACACCGTGGCGTCGTTGACCACGAAGGTGTTGTGCGACGCGCGCCCCAGCTTGAGGGGGCCTCGGTCCGCCACCCCCATCAGCTCGAAGCACAGCGCGTCGCCCGCGGGCAGACAGTCGCGCAGGTCCATCATGGGCAGCCGGGTGGCCGCCACGTTCTGCTCCTCGGGGACGTTCCACGCGCCCGCCTCCCACACCAGCCACGCGTGCGGGTACTTGGCGTTGAACTTCTCCTGGAGTGCCATGTGCTGCCGGATGAGCAGCGAGAGCAACAGGGCTCGCATATCTCCCGTCATAACCCCATCCGCCGCCTCCGCGTCGCCCTGACGGACTCCCAGGTGTCCACGAGTGGGCGAAAGGGTCGGCCCACTGACTACAACCGGGCGACGACCGCCCTGGCCATCCGCTCCGGCGCGCCCGCGTCCATGGGCAGGAAGAGGCACGGCTCCGTCACCTCCACCTCCTGCAGCCGGGTGCGCCCCTCGTTGTCCGTGGCCACGTCCACGCGCGCGTACAGCAGCCGCGCGCCCCCGGACGCCTCCATCACGTCGTGCGCCACCTGCTGCTCCGCCGCGCTGTCCGGCGTGAAGCCGTGCGGCTCCGCGAAGCCCCGGGGCGCGGTGGACAGCGTGGGCGGACGGCGCACCGCGTGGCTGAAGACGCCGTTGAAGAAGATGTACGAGCGCTCGCCCTCCGTCTCGAAGGCGCGCAGGTAGGGCTGCACCATCACGTCCCCCTCCTTCGCCAGCTCCGCCACCTTCGCGCTCGCGTCGTCCCATTCCTCGCGCCGCAGGATGAAGGTCTTCATCCCGCCCGCGGCCACCGCGGGCTTGAGCACCACCGCGTCCCAGCCGCGCTCGCGCGCCGTCGCCGCCACGTCCAGCCTTCCGCCGGGCGGCACCCAGACCGTGGGCGTCAGCGGCAGGCCGCGCGCCTCCAGCGTCTTCAAGTAGCCCTTGTGCGTGTTCCACCGGAGCACGTCCGCCGGGTTGAACAGCCGCGTGACGCTGCCCACGCGGTCCGCCCAGGCGACGAACGCCTCGCGGCGCAGGTGGCTGTCCCAGGCGTTGCGCACCACCGCCGCGCGGACGCGGCTCCAGTCCACGGAGGGGTCGTCCCAGATGACCGGTTGCGCGTCCAGCCCCAGCGCCCGCAGCGCGGGCACCAGGGGCGCGTCCAGCGGGTGGAGCTGCGGCAGTCCGGCGTAGGTGATGACGGCGATGTCCAAGGCGGAGGGCTCCAGGAGGAGGGAAGCGCGCCGCGTTCTAACGCGCTCCCGCGTCCCGCGCAGCGGGTGCCCCGCGTCAGGCCGAGCGCACCACGGACGGCTTGTCCACGGCCACCGTCTCCACGGTCTCCAGCGTCAGCTGCTCCGCCAGCGTCTTCGTCTCGCGCGCCACCCGCGCCAGCTCCGCCTGGCCGTGGGGGAAGGGGGCCGCGGGGCCTTCCAGCGCCAGCAGCTGCTGACGCAGCGCCGCGCCGTTGGGCGTCCTGCGCTGCGGATCCTTCTGGAGCAGCGACATGACGATGAGGTCCAGCGCCAACGGCACCGCGGGGTTGAGCTGCGAGGGCGGGATGACCTCCTGGTCCACCGCCGCGCGCAGCAGCACCTCCTCCGAGTGGCCGCTCAGCGCTCTGCGGCCGGTGAGGGCCTCGTGCAGCGTGAGCCCCAGGGCGAAGAGGTCCGCCCGCCCGTCGATGTCGTGGCCCAGCGCCTGCTCCGGCGCCATGTAGCCCAGCTTGCCGCGCACGCTGCCGGCCACCGTGAGGTGGGCGCGGACCGCGTCGCGCGCGATGCCGAAGTCCGACAGCTTCACCTCGCCGATGCGCGACACCAGGATGTTGGGCGGGTTCAGGTCGCGGTGGACCAGCCGCAGCGGGACGCCGTCCGCGCTGGTGCGACGGTGCAGGTAGTCCAGCGCGGACGCCAGCTCCGCGGCCAGGAACGTCGCGGCGGACACGGGCAGCGGCCGGCGGTTTTGAGGCTTGAGCAGCGCGCTCAGGGGCAGCCCGTCCACGTACTCCATCGCCAGGAAGTAGGTCCCGCCGTGGCGGCCCAGGTCGAACACCTGGACGATGTTGGGGTGGTACAGCGACGAGCACAGCTCCGCCTCGCGCCGGAACATCGTCACGAAGGCCGCGTCGTCCGCGTACGACGGCAGGATGCGCTTCAAGGCCACCTGCTTCTCGAAGCCGCCCTCCGGGGAGTACGTGGCCCGGTACACCTCCGCCATGCCGCCGGCGCCCAGCCGCTCGTGCAGCACGTACTTGCCCATGACCTCCTGCTCGCGCAGCGCCGCGAGCGCGCTGCGCGTGCGCTCCAGGAAGTGCCGCGCCAGCGTCGCCGTCAGCGCCCCCGTGGCCACGAAGAAGAACGCGCGCACGCAGATGAACAGCGGCCCCAGCGTCACCAGCGGTTGATCCGGCAGGAGCGGCCGCACGAAGCCGAAGTAGAGCGCCAGGTACTCCGCCGCCACCAGCGCGCCCGCGGCCAGCCCCAGGCGCGGGTTGCTGCGCAGGCCCGCCAGCGTCACCAGCGTGCCCCAGATGACCAGCGTGGGCGCGGTGAGCGCGTAGACGGGGCCCTGGTAGCGCAGGTCGAACGTGAGCACCACCGCCGGGATGCTCACTTCAATGAACACGTTGAGCCACGGGATGGCCGGGTGGAACGCGCCGGAGCGCAAGACCCACCACATGCACGCGTAGTAGCCCGACAGCACCGTCGACAGCCCCATCAGCGCGAACGTCAGGTCCCAGCCCATCGCGGGGCCGAGCGCCGCGGCCACCACCACGCAGATGGCGGACAGGATGCTCATGAAGCGCGCCACCGACAGTTCGCGCGTCTGCGCGTCGCGGCGCAGGTGCGCGTCCAGGAAGCGCGACACGGTGCTGGATGGATTCCGGGTGATCATGTCCCCCCCACTCTAGAACGTGGCAGGACGCGTCATCCGCCTGCTCCCCCACACGTTGGGTGTGCTCCTACCACACCTTCAGGCACATGGGAGGCCCTTGGCGCCCCACGAAGTGGACTTCACGGGTCAGGTATCGCTGAAATGTTGCACCCCTGCTCCAGGCCGCATGCGAGGCACGGGGGCTTTCACGCCGCACCGTCTCTTCTTTTCACGGCTCTGCCTTCGGGCAGGAGGCTTCATGCGCAGCTCCCGTTTATTGCTGGCCGCCCTGGGCGCGGTCCTGTTGTTGGGCAGTGCCTGCGGATCCGAGGATCCAGAGGTCGTGGCGGTCTGCGGTGACGGAAAGAAGGAAGGCGCCGAGCAGTGCGATGACGGCAACACCACCGGCGGCGACGCGTGCGAGGCGAACTGCACGCTCCCCGGCGCGAAGTGTGGCGACGGGCGGCAGGCGCCCACCGAGGCGTGTGACGACGGCAACACGGTGAGCGGCGACGGGTGTGAGGCGGACTGTACCGTCACGCCCACCCAGACCGTGCAGTGTTGGGCCACCCCTCCCGCGCCGCTGGCGAACGGCGCCACCTGCGAGGTGACGAAGCCGGGCACGGCGGGCAAGCTCTTCACGGGCATCGTGCTCAAGGACGGCCAGGTGCTGGTGGGCGGCCAGGTGCTGGTGGACGCCCAGGGCGTCATCACCTGCTCCGAGTGCGACTGCTCGAAGGCGGCGGGCGCCGCGGAGGCCACGGTGGTGACGTGCCCCACGGGCGTCATCTCCCCGGGCCTCATCAACCCGCATGACCACATCACCTTCCCGGGCTCGCCCTCGGCCAAAACCAGCGTGGAGCGCTACGAGCACCGCCACGACTGGCGCGAGGGCAACAACAATCACACCCGGCTGAGCAACCCGTCCAACTCCAAGGCGGGCGCGATCAGCTGGTCGGAGCTGCGCCAGGTGATGGCGGGCACCACCTCCATCGCGGGCGCGGGCGGGCAGCCCGGGCTCGTGCGCAACCTGGACACGGGCGGCAGCGCGGGCATCGCGAACCAGGAGGGCCTGTCGGAGCCGTACGCGGACTCGGACACCTTCCCGCTGGGTGACAGCACCGGCACCACGCAGACGGACAACTGCTCCTACGCCTCGTTCCCGTCCTCGGCGACCATCACCTCGCGCACGTCCGCGTACCTGCCGCACATCGCGGAGGGCATCGCGGTCACGGCGCAGAACGAGTTCCGCTGCCTGTCCACGGGCGCGGGCAACGTGCTGTTCCCGCGCTCGGCCGTCATCCACGGCGTGGGCCTCACCGCGCGGGAGATCTCGGAGATGGCGGCGCACGGCACGGGCCTCGTCTGGTCCCCGCGCTCCAACGTCTCGCTGTACGGCGACACGGCGATGGTGACGGCCTTCAAGCGGCTGGGCGTGCCCATCTCCCTGGGCACGGACTGGATCCGCTCCGGCTCCATGAACATCCTGCGCGAGCTGCGCTGCGCGGACCACCTCAACACCACGCGCTACGCCAGGACCTTCACCGACGAGGACCTGTGGCGCATGGTGACGGGCAACGCCGCGGACGCGGTGGACATCTACGAGCGCGTGGGCCGCATCGCGCCGGGCAAGATGGCGGACCTGGCCATCTTCCGCCTGGGCACGAACGCC
The DNA here is from genome assembly GCF_003611585.1 of Corallococcus exercitus. GTDB lineage: Bacteria > Myxococcota > Myxococcia > Myxococcales > Myxococcaceae > Corallococcus > Corallococcus exercitus. The sequence goes on from NZ_RAVW01000089.1 coordinate 22,104, forward strand.
GGCTCGCCGTTCCGCGCGGTCATCGCCGCGGAGCCGCAGGACGTGGTGCTGACGGTGCGCGGCGGCAAGCCGCTCTACGGTGACCAGGCGCTGGTGGACGGCCTCAAGGGCACGGACGCCTGCGACGCGTTGGACGTGTGCGGCACCCAGAAGTCCGCGTGCTTGAAGTCGGAGATCAAGATGACGCTGGCGGAGTTCCAGGCATCCCCCGACACCAAGAACCTCTACCCGCTGTTCGCGTGCGGCACCCCCGACAACGAGCCCACCTGCGAGCCTTCGCGCAGCGCGGTGAACACCACCTTCCCGGTGGCCGCCGTCAACGGCTCCACCGTCTACGCGGGCGTGGCGAGCGCGGAGGACGCGGACGCGGACGGCATCCCGGCCGCGAGCGACAACTGCCCCACCATCTTCAACCCCGTGCGCCCCATGGACAACGGGCGGCAGCTGGACACGGACGGCGACGGCGTGGGTGACGCGTGCGACCCGTGCCCCCTGGAGGCGGGCACCACCGCGTGCCAAGCCTTCCGCGGCGAGGACGACGACCACGACGGCGTGGCCACCTGGCGCGACAACTGCCCCTTCGTGGCCAACGCGGACCAGAAGGACACGGACAAGGACGGCAAGGGCGACGCGTGCGACGGCTGCCCGGCGGACGCGGCCTCGTGCTCCGTCGAGGACCCGTCCGATTTCGACTACGACGGCATCACGGCCCCCGGTGACAACTGCCCGCTCGTGGCCAACGTGGACCAGAAGGACGCGGACAAGGACGGCGTGGGTGACGCGTGCGACCCGTGCCCGGTGCCGAACCCCGGCGGCGCCGCGTGCCCCGCCACCGTCTACGACGTGAAGGCGACGCCCCGCTTCGGCAACCAGTCCCTGGTGGGCACGAAGGTGTTGCTGGACGACGTGGTGGTGACCGCGGTGGATGCGACGAAGTCGGACCGCGGCTACTGGGTGCAGGTGGCCCACTACCCGGCGGGCAAGGGCGTGGAGGACTCCGGCCTCTACACGTACAGCCTCAAGTCTGGCGTGGCGGTGGGGGACAACATCCGCGTGGAGGGCACGCTGAAGGAGTACTTCGGCCTGCTGGAGGTGATTGACTCCACGGTGACGAAGAACAGCGTGGGCAACCCGCTGCCGGCTCCGGAGGTGGTGCGCACGGAGGACATCCGCACCAATGGCCCCCGGGCGAAGGCGCTGGAGGGCGCGCTGGTGGAGGTCCGCAACGTCTTCAACACCCGCCTGGAGAACACCAACCGCGAGTTCATCGTGGACGAGAACAAGGCCGGCAACCCGGCGTCCTCGGGCCTGATGGTGGATGACCAGGCCTTCACCTACCCCACGCAGGTGCTGGGCACCGAGTACATCGCGCTGCGCGGCGTGCTCACGTACACCTTCGGCGACCACAAGCTGCTGCCCCGGAGCGGGGCCGACATGGCCCTCCCGCTTCCGGCGCTGACGGCGTTCACGTCCGGCGGCTTCGTGCGCGTGGGCGGCACCCAGGCCCTCCCGCAGGCCCTGAAGGTGACGCTGGCGTTCGGCTACCCGCTGGACGTCACCGTGAACATCACGTCGAGCGACCCGGCGGCGCTGACCGCGAAGGACGGGAAGGTGGTCATCCCCGCCGGTCAGACGAGCGCCACGGTGGCGCTGGAGGCGAAGGCGCCGGCGGCCTCGGTGACCCTCACCGCGACGCTGGGCGGCTCCTCCCAGACGGCCGCGCTGCGCGTGCTGGCCACGGACGAGGCGGCCACCATCACGGACCTCACCCCGGCGACGGTGGGCGTGGCGCCGGGCGGCACCGCGCGCTTCACGGTGACGTTCGACCGGCCGGTCCCGGCGGGCACCACGCTGGACCCCGTGGTGACGCCCGCGGGCTTCGGCACCATCACGGCCCGGAACGTGACGACGGACGCGCTGACGGCCACCTTCGACCTGACCTTGGAGGAGGCCAGCACCGGCTCTGGCACGGTGACGCTGGGCACGTTCAGCGCCACGGTGAACGCCATCACGGACGTGCCCCGGCTGGCGTCCCTCACCCCGTCCACCGCCACGGTGAACGCGGGCGCGCAGCAGGTGTTCACGGTGACGCTGGAGTCCGCTCCGACGCAGCCCGTGCAGGTGCTGCTGGCGCTGGCCGCTCCGGCCACGCCCTATGGCGCGTTGTCCGCCACGTCGGTGACGGTGGCCGCGGGTGAGACGACGGCGACGGTGACGTTCACCGCCGACGCGGAAGGGGAGGGGGCCGGCACGGTGTCCGCCTCGCTCAACGGCATCACGCGCTCGGTGCCGCTGACCGTGCTGCCTCCGCCCGCGAAGCTCGCCAGCGTCACGCCGGACACGGCGACGGTGGTTGTGGGCGGGACGCAGACGTTCACCGTCACGCTGACCCGCAAGGCCCCCGCGGGTGGCGCGGTCGTGGACGTGGCGTTCTCGGACACGGGGCTGGGCTCGCTGTCGGCCTCGACGGTGACGGTGCCGGAGGGTCAGACGACCGGCACCGTCGTCTTCACCGCCACGCAGACGCCGGGCACCGGCCAGTTCACCGCGTCCTACCAGGGCGTGACGAAGCAGGCGGAGGTCACGGTGGCCGAGGAGCAGGGCCACGTCGTCATCAGTGAGATCGCCGGCCAGGGCGTCGACGTGAACGCGGACGACTACATCGAGCTGTACAACCCGACGAACTTCGACGTGAACATCACCGGCTGGAAGCTGCTCTACCGCACGGCGAGCACCACCAGCACGACGACGAACTTCACGGTGCTGGCCACGCTGCCTGGTGCGACCATCAAGGCCCACGGCTACTACCTGGTCGCGGCCACCGGCTACTCCACGTCCACGGTTCCCGCGGACCATACGTGGGGCAACACGGACATCTCCGGCAACACGGGCAACGTCCGCCTGGGCACGGCGGACATGACGGTGGACCCCACGGTCCTCACGGGCGTGGTGGACACGGTGGGCTTCGGCAACGGCCGCACCGTGGTGGAAGGCGCCGCGGCCCCCGCGCCCGCGGGCAAGGGTGGCAGCATCGAGCGCAAGGCCCGGGCGTCGTCCACCGCCGCGACCATGGGCGTGGGCGGTGCGGATGAGAAGGCGGGCAACGGCTACGACTCCGACAACAACGCGTCGGACTTCCTGCCCCGCACGGTGCGCCAGCCGCAGAACTCGCAGAGCCCCATCGAGCGGCCGTAGTCCCAGGCCCACGCCCCGCTCCCCTCACCGTGGGGGCGCGGGGCGCTGAAGCTTCCTTCCGGAAATGAAAACGCCCGGTCCCCTCACGCGGGGGACCGGGCGTCTTTCGTTCCGGGCCGTCCGGCCCGGTGGGTTCAGCGTGTCAGCCCAGGGGGCCGCGCACGTGGAGGCCGCCGGAGAGGATCTGATCCAACGACGCCATCAGCGGGTCGTAGTTCACGACGGCGCGGAACAGGTTGTGGTGCAGGAGGATGCCCAGGTAGCCGCCCATCATCGTGTGGGCCATGTGCACCGGATCCACCTCCTGGCGGAACTCCTGCCGCTTCTGGCCGTAGCGGATCATCCCCGCCAGCACCGCCACGTAGAGGGAGATCTTCTCGCGCAGGGCCTCCGCCACGCGGTCGTTGGAGTCCGCGGACTCCGCGGACAGCATCCCGAAGAAGATGCCGTACTCGCGGTGGTAGCGCAGGAACTGCGACGTGCGCGAGACGACGAAGACCAGCTGCTCCCGTCCGGACAGGACGCGGCGCTCGGCGAGCAGCGGCGCGAACTCCATCAGGTAGCGGTTGTGCAGCTCCTCGATGGCCGCCAGCAGCAGGTCCTCCTTGGTGGGGAAGTGCCAGTACAGCGCGCCGGGCGTCATCCGGATGGCTTTCGCCAGGTCCGACATCGTCGTCGACAGGTAGCCCCGCCGGGCGAACAACGTGATGGCGGCCTCCAGGATTTCGACCCGCGTTCGCGCGGCCCGCTCCTGTTTGATTTCCCGCTTCGCTGGTTCCTTGCCCATTTACGGGTAAATCTACACCTCACACTGCCAGTAGCGTCACCTTAACGATTTCCGAAGGCGCGGCGACGCGCAGGGGCGGGCCCCAGAAGCCGGTGCCACGGCTGACGTAGAGGGAGCTGTCGCCCTGCTGGAAGAGGCCGGCGTCGTGCTTCCAGATGGCGGAGACGGCGATGGTGAACGGGAAGAACTGCCCGCCGTGGGTGTGCCCGGACAGCTGAAGCCCCATGCCCGCCTTCGCGGCGACGTCCCAGTTGGAGGGCTGGTGCGCGAGCAGCACCGCCGCGCGGCCGGGGTCGCGGCCCGCGAGCGCGGCGTCCAGGTTGTAGCCCTTGGGGCCGTTGCGCATGGACCAGTCGTCCACGCCCACCAGGTCGAATGCTCCGCCCGCGTCACCGATGGTCACGTGACGATTGCGCAACACGGTGACGCCCAGGCCGGTGAGCGCGTCCGCCCAGGTGCTCGCGTTCCAGTAGTACTCGTGGTTGCCGGTGATGAAGTGCGTGCCCGCGCGGGCCTGGAGGTTCTGGAGCGCGGCGACGGAGTGGCGCAGGTCGGGCACCGTGCCGTCCACCAGGTCGCCGGTGATGGCGACGAGGTCCGGCTTGAGCGCGTTGGCCCGCCGCACCAGCTCGTCCATGAAGCGCCGCTGGATGATGGGGCCCACGTGGATGTCGCTCATGTGGACGATGGTGAAGCCGTCCATGGACCTGGGCAGGCCGGGCAGCCGCACCGCGACCTCGTTGACCACGGGCGGATGGAACGCGCTCCACATGCCGTAGCCCGTGAGGCCGCCCGCCGCGAGCACCGCGCCGCCCGCGGTGGCTCGCGCGAGGAACCGGCGGCGGTCTTCATCCACCGGCGGCGCGGCGGCCGGAGGGGGCGGCACGGTGACGGCCAGGTCCGCCAGGGACGGCGGAGTGGCGGGGTCCGGCGCGGGCGTGGCGAGCGGCGTGGCGACGCCCCGGTGGCCGCGCGTTCGCGCCACGAGCCAGCGCACCCCGCCCAGCAGCGCCAGCGCGAGCAGCAGGTACACGGCCACGCCCATCCACGTCCACGCGGCCACGGCGACGATGAACGCGGAGGGCACGATGCGCGTGACCACCCAGGACAAGAGCAGCGGCAGGCACAGCGCCGTCAGCAGCACCTTGCCGGCGGTGCGCCAGGTCCGGTTCGTGGACGTGTCGCGGAAGAGGCGCCGGTACAGGTAGACGTGGACGTAGACCGACGCGACGCTGACGAGGAGGATGAACAGGATGATGCGCAACGGGCTTTCCACCATGGGAAGCCCATCCTGGCGCGCACGCGTTCCGGCGCAACCGGCATGCGCGTGAAGAAGCGTGAAGCGGTAGGCGGAGCCCGGCTACTTCCGGGCGTCACCCAGCGCGGCGCCAATCTGCTGCCACTCCTGGGCGTAGGTGCCACGGGAGAAGGCGCGCAGGTCGTCGCTGGTCACCGTGCCGCGAGAGAGCGCGGTGTCGAGCGCCTGCACGATGGCCTTCTTGTGCGGCTGCTCCACGTACGGGTTGTCCTCTCGGAAGACCTCGCCGAAGAGCGTCTCCAGGCGGCCGTCCTGCTTCAGCCGCTCCACGATGCGGTTCTGCGACGCGGGCGCGTCCGAGTGCGCATGCAGCATGGCGGACGCGATGCCGCTCTGCGCGTCCGCGTCCGGGAACTCCGCCAACAGCCCCAGCTCCATGTCCGCCTGGGCGATGGACTCCGCCTCCGCGGGCGAGGGCGGCGGCTTCACGGCCGGCGTCTGCGGGGGCGTGGGG
>NZ_RAVW01000008.1 GCF_003611585.1 Corallococcus exercitus
GCACAGCCAGCGTTGATCATGCCTGACGCTGGCTGGCAACCTCCTGATGCCTTCCGAAGCCGGGTCCAATGCCGGTGTTTGATCCACCAGGTTGATTTTCCGGCCTGAGATCAGGGACAGCCCCTAGTGGACGCCCGAGAGCCGCGCGGCCGAGGTGGGTTGCCCCTGCGCCATTCGCTTCGCTGCGTCTGGCAGCCAGAACACCTCCGTGGCCTGGCGTGACAGATAGACATTGAGCACCACCGCGAGGTTCTCCCTCCCGCCCCAATCGAAGACCTCGCGGACCGCGACGCCGACGATGCGAAGGTCGGTCTCGGCCAGTCCGAGGTCCTTCACAGCCATCTGCAACGAGAGCATGTCCGTGTGGACCCGCAGCGCGGTGCCAACGCCAGGAACCTTCGCCGAGAAGACCTCCTTGCCATCCGACCTCATGAGCATCAACAGCGGCTGTGCGAGCCCGAGCAGCGCCTCGTCGAGCGCCTGCAGGTCCGTCGGCTCACGCCGGGCCACGACGGCTTTCAGCAACCGGTGCAGGCGCGGGGCTCGCAGCAGCGGCCCGGGCCGCACCTGGGCCTGGAGCGGCTGGAGCACTTTAGCCAGGTAGTCGCGCTCCCGCGCTTCGAGTTCGAGCAGCCGCGACGCATCTCCCTGGGCCTCGGCCTCGGCCCTCATCGCGTTCACGGTCGCGAGGAAGACGTCCACGTCGCCATTCAATGGGAGGGGGTCATTCGTCAGCGCGATGAGCGCGATGCCTTCGGGGCGGTGAACCTTCAAGCAGAGGGGCAGCCGGGGGTCCAGTGCCCGGACAGGCAGGCCCAGTCCAGCCAGCAACCGCGCCATGACGGCCGCACGCGGCCCGCAGTTGTGCTCGAAGCAGACGAACTGGGTGACGGGCTCCGTGGCGTGCTCCAGCCGGTAGAGGTGGCGCAGCAGCACTTGCAAGCGCGTGGGCTCCGCCATCCAGGTGCTCAGGCTGTGCGTGTTGAATATCCAGAACAGCAGTCGGGGAACGGTCCTGACGTGTGGATTGGCGGGGGCGAAGATCCGAGAGAACGGCTCCCCCGGATGAAGGAGCCGTGCGGGGCGCTGCGCATCCCAGGCCTGTGGCCCGAGCGCGCGCAGCATGTCCTCCAGTTCCTCCACGGGCTTGTCACTTCCATGCCCCAGCGTGGCGACACAGACGCTGTCACCCACAGAGGAGAGGTCGGGCTCCATGTCCTCGGGCACGGGGATCCGCTCGATCCGGTGTCCCGGAGGCACCGTGGAGGGCGGGGCGGTCGTGGCGGGCGGCTCGCCCAGCAACTCCTGCTCCGTCTCCTGCAGCGCGCGAATGTAATCCGGGTGCGAAGTGTCCAACAGGAAGCGGAAGGTCTGGCGTGCACCGCACTTGCCGCAGTGCATCTCATGCACTTCGAGCTTGAGGTGCAATGCCGCCTCCGACCCCGGCTTCGTCGAACGCTCCAGCGACTGCCAGACCCCACCACAACGGCAGGGGTGCGAGCGAATGTATGCGTACTCCTGGTCGATGGAGGTGACGGGAATGGGTTCGGGTTCGGCGGAGGGACGCTTGCCAAACCACCGGCTCAAGAAGCTCATCACGCTCTCCTTCGAAGCATGGAAAGGACCTCGGACGAGACGCTACCAAGGCATTGGCAAACGCATCACGTTACGCATCGCATCCATTCTCACAGTGAACGCACCACGCGCCTGCTTCTGGCAGGGCTCCTGGACCGCTTGAGCGCTCTGGACCGAGGCCCGCGGCGAGGTCGAATAGCCCCCGCGTGTCAGTCCGTGCCCGGCCGCCGCGTCATGCTACGGTGAGGGGTGCCGCTCGCGGGACTGTGATGCGATTTCCGAAACGAGCCTTTGGAGCTTGACTAGCTGATCGTGTCCGCCTTCCCCGAGCGGCGCTGCCTCTTCAGGAAGGGTGAATCCCCGGATGGACATCGCCGGAGCACGTGCCGAGCAGGTCGCCCGTGAGGACCTGGTCATGTTCGTCAACGCGTGCTTCTCGTGCACCGGACAGCGCGAGTTCTACAACGACGGGCGCGGGCAGGCGGTGTCCATCGAGTTCCTGCACGCCTACATCCTCGGGAACTACCGCCGCCTCTACACGCGCACGCTGGCCGCGGGCATCAACCACTTCAACCAGGCGCAGATCATCCTCAACCTGCTGGCGAGCGGAAAGCAGACCCCGTCCGCGGACCGGCACGAGGAAGGCGCGCTCATCGCGGCGGCGCTCCGGGCCCTGCCGCCCCAGCGGGCCTACCGGGTGCTGGACGTGCTGCGCGAGCGGCGCATCAACAACCGCCGCTCCCGCGCCATCGTGCGCGAGTTCCTGAAGGGGCGCGCGGACCTGCACTTCGACGCGGTGAAGTACCGCTCCAAGCTGCGCGCCGCCGTGGCGCACGGCCACCTCAAGCTTCCCGGGGAGCTCAACCCCTTCCTCTTCCACGGCTGGCGCAAGCGCGTGTTCCAGGCCCCCCTGCTGGAGACGTTCCGCAAGGCCCACTACGACGCCTCCGCCCTCTTCGAGCTGCCCTACACCGTCGCCGAGGGGCTCGCCGCGAAGCACCAGCTGTCCCGGGATGTCTTCCTGAAGAAGATCGAGCCGCGCCTCACCGCCGGCGAGCGGCTGCGCTTGCAGAGCTCGGCCACGCGCGCCCAAGGGGCCATCGCCCTCGACCTGGGGCGCACGCCGCTCACCCGGCTGGCGCTCTACGTGCTCTCCCTCCCGCTGGAGGTGCGACGGGAGCGGCTGGCGGAGCTGAACACGGCGCTCGAGCGGGCGGCGGTGAACAGTCTGCGGCGGGCCTCGGTGCCCCTGGGCCGGGTGGCCGCCGTGCTGGACAACAGCTACTCCGCCTCGGGCTCGAGCGAGAAGCGCCGCCGGCCCCTCGGGATGGCGCTCGCGGCGCACTACCTGCTGGCCGCCACGGCGCGCGAATACCGCGCGTTCTGGATGCACCCTCCCGAGCATCCCCTGCTCTCGCGCGCCCGAGGACAGACGGACCTCGCCACCCCGCTGCTGGACGCGCTGGACTGGATGCCCGAGCTGGTGGTCGTCGTGTCGGATGGCTACGACAACGATCCGCCCAACGCCGTGGCCGAGGTCACCCGCCTGTTTCGCACGAAGCTGGACCCCGCCCGCCGCACCACCATCATCCACGCCAACCCCGTGTTCGCCTCGGAGCTGTACGCGCCCCGGGGCATCGGGACGCACGTGCCCACCGTGGGCGTGCGGGACGCGGAGGACCTGCCCACGGTGCTCGGCTTCGCGCGCTTCGCCGAGGGGGCCTCTCCCCTGGCGGAGCTCGAGGACTACCTGGCGGCGCGCGTGCGGCGGATGCTTGAGCACACGCCTGGCAGCCGCTCCGGGACCGAGTCACCGGAAGAGTCGCTCGACGAGGAGGTGGCATGAAGGAGGGCGGCAAGAGCGTGGTGCGGCGGCTGCCGCTCACGGGGCTGCGGCTCGCGCCCTCGCAGGTCTGGGGGAGCATCCGCCTGGTGCCCGTGCTGCGCGATGACATCCCCGGAGACCTGCGCATCACCCGCAGGAGCTACGACGAGGACGTGGGCGTCGTGTCGCTCCAGGGTGGGCTGATGGAGCCCGGACTCCACTACACGTCCTACGTCCCCCATGGCCTGGTGGTGGACTGGGACGACAAGGGCGCGGCGGTGACGCCCGAGACCCGGCTGCGCAAGCCCGAGGGCAAGGAGGGCAAGAGCCTCAAGCACGGGCCCTTCTCCTCGACGCGGGTGCTGCACCGCATGGTGCACCGCGAGGACAAGAACCGGCTGCGGCTGCTGCCCATGCACCTGACGATGGAGGGCTTCCTCGCGCTGTACTTCGGCGGGCCGGAGGTGGCGTGGAGCGAGTACTCCCAGGAGGCCCTCTCCCAGGGGCTCAACCCCCGGGGCGAGTGGGCTTACTCGGGCTGGGCCAGCGCGGCCTTCGCGGAGGCGCTGCGCATCTTCGAGCTGCACGAGCGCCAGGTGGGCATGCTCATCTTCCAGGCGGACGCGCTGCTCTCCTGCGCCATCGTCTCGCACCCCGACGACTACCGCGCCCTGCACCGGGCCCTGCTCGAGGACTTCTACGGGGACCTGCTCGTGCAGTACGGCTTCCTGGGAGACGCGCCCGTGCTGGGGCTGGGCGTGGAGGATGCGCGGGTGAACTCGATGAAGGACCTGCGGACCGCCATCGAGCGCATGCGCGCGGACTGGGCGGACTTCATGGGCTTCATGGCGGAGGGCGTCATCGGCGCCGAGGTGGTCACCTCCCCCGTCTACGAGGCCGGTCCCTTCCACCTCCAGCGCTTCATCACGGGCCTGTCGCCTTCGGAGGAGAACCACATGGGCGAGGCCATCCTGCGCGGCGACGGCACGGTCGAGTACCTCAAGACCTACCGGCTCTCGGCGGCGCAGACGCGCCGGGCCTACCTGCTCAAGCAGCTCGCGCAGGGGGGCTGGAGCCTGGAGCGCACCGCCGAGCAGCTCAAGACGACCCGGGACGAGCTCATCGTCCGACTGCGCAACGCGGGCTTCGGCTACCTGCTCAAGGAGCACGTGCTCAAGGCGGCCGAGACCCGGCTCGCGCGGCGCTGAGCGCTACGCCCCGGGCAGCTCCTCCCGGGGCGTGAACGCGGACCCGGCGCCTCGGGCTTCCCAGTCCACTCGCCGTGTCCTCTCCATCATCCGCCCCTTCGCACCTGCCTACAGGAGCTCGACGTAGCCGTCCGTTCCATGCACGCGGATCCGCTGTCCATCCCGGATCCGCCGGGTGGCGTGCTCCACTCCCACGACGGCCGGCAGGCCGTACTCCCGCGCTATCACCGAGCCGTGGCTCATCAGGCCTCCGACCTCCGTCACCAGTCCCTTGACCGAGACGAACACAGGCGTCCAGCTGGGGTCCGTGTAGGCGGTGACCAGGATGTCGCCCGGCTCGGGATGGGCCTCCGCCATGTCCAGGATGACGCGGGCTCGCCCCTCGATGGTTCCGGCGGAGACCGCCAGGCCCACCAGCGCTCCAGCGGGCAGGTTGTCGCGCCGGTACGCGCCGGTGATGACCTCGCCATCCGACGTGAGCACCCGGGGCGGCGTGAGCGCTTGATATGACCTGAACGTGTCCTTGCGCTGGCGGATGAGCTGCGCATCCACCTGGTTCGTGCGCACGACGTCCTGGAGCTCCTGGAACGTGAGGTAGAAGATGTCTTCCTTCTCCTGCACCACGCGAGCCCGCACCAGGCGCTCGGCTTCCTTCATCAAGGCCTGCTTGTAGACGAAGTAGCGGTTGATCTTTCCGTACTTCGGATACTCCCGATAGCCAACGAAGGTCCGGACCCGGTCGATCATCCGCTTCGTCTCCTCGGCCTTCCCTGCCCCGTCGGGCAAGGCCCGCAGGCGCTCCAGCACGTCCTGCTCCTTCTTCCAGGCCTCCTGCCGCCCCTGCTCGAAGCGCCGCTTGCTGGCGCCCGGCTCGAAGTTCTGGATGTTGCCGAGGATGAGGGGCACGAGCGTGGTGGGGCGTTCGCTCCAACGCGGCCTCGTGATGTCGATCTCGCCGACGCAGCGCATGCCGTACCTGTCGAGATAGGCCTGGATGGCGTCCCTCGCTTCCCGCCCGCCAGCCAGCCCGGGCAGTTCGTCCAGGAAGCCGTCGTCCTTCACGCCCCGCAGAAAGGCCACCACCTCCGGATACGGTCGGATGACGTCCGCGACGTCCAGGAGCGCCAGCCCCATCTCCGACGTGATGTTGTTTGGGACGGACTGCGTGAGCGTGTCGGCCGCGTTCTTCTCACCCAGCCACGCTTGCAGCTGGTCGTTGAGCCACCAGGTGGCCTCCATCCCCGCCATGATCACCTGGAAGCTTCGCGGCTCGAACAAGAGCCGCTTCAGCTCCTGGAGGTCCGCCAGGATGAAGTCGAGCAGCGCCGTTCCGGACTTCGTCTGGATGTCGCGCTTCAAGACGGCGAGGGAGGCCTCGCTGCGGCGGATCAGCTCGTCGACGATGGCCGGGTCGGTTTCGAGCGGGGCCGGGGCGCCGCCAGCTGGCGCCGCGCGAGGCCCTTCGTCCGGGAGTGGCCGGATGAAGTCGCTGCGTCCGATGACGGTTCGAAGCGCGTCCCCGGTCAGCGGGTCGGACTTCCCCGCGAGCCCCAGGAGGCCCGCGCGGCCCGCTGGCGTCGCCAGGTTCTGGGTGACGTCGACGAACAGCCTCCCGCCGGCCTCGTACATCGGCCGCATGGCCGTCAGCTGGAACAGGGAGAGCCCCAGCGGCTTCAAGGCGTCGGTCATCATCTGCTGATGGCCGACGGAGAGATAGACGTGGGTCTCCGGGTCGCCAGCCACGGGGATGGGGAACAGCGTGGTGATGGGCCGGCTCTGGACGAAGTGGAAGTCATCGTCGACCAGGCACCATTCGATGTCCTGGGGGCAGCCGAAGTGCGCTTCCATCCGCCGCCCCAGCTGCACGAGCCGCACGACCTGCGCATCCGTCAGCGCGGGCTGTTGCTGCCGCTCCGGCTCGATGGCCTGTTCCCGCGTTCCGCCCGCTGACGAGGCGAGGATGGCGAGCTGTTTGGTGCCGACCGCCTTGTCGATGACCGCGCCGTCCCGCACCTTGTAGACGTCCGCGTTCACCCGGCCGGAGACCAGCGCCTCGCCGAGGCCGAAGCTGGCCTCCACGGAGGCGATCTTCCGGTGCGAGGTGATGGGGTCGGCCGTGAACAGGATTCCGGCCGCCTGCGGGAAGACCATCCGCTGCACGACCACCGCCATGCGGACCTTCCGGTGGTCGAAGCCGTTCCGCAGCCGGTAGAGCACGGCCCGCTCGGTGAAGAGCGAGGCCCAGCACCGGCTGACGTGCTGGAGGATCGCCGCCGGTCCCACGACGTTCAGGTACGTGTCCTGCTGGCCCGCGAAGGAGGCTGTCGGCAGATCCTCCGCCGTCGCGCTCGACCGGACGGCGTAGGCGGCTTGTTCGCCGAGCTGGACGAGCTGGCGGGTGATCTCCGCCGCCAGAGCGTCAGGCATGGAAGCCCCTTCAAGGGTCCGGCGGAGTTCGGCGCTGAGCGCGCGGAGCTGCTCCCGGTCGTCCTGCTTCAGGCGCGACAGCTGTTCAAGCTGAGCATCGATCGCCGGCGCTTCCGCGAGGACCCGCTGGAAGGCTTCCGTCGTCACGCAAAAGCCAGCCGGTACGCGGATGCCGTCCATCCGCGAAAGCTCCCCCAGATGCGCACCCTTGCCGCCAACGAGCGCGACCTGCGTCTGGCCTATCTCCTGGAGCCCCAACACGTAGCAACCCATACGCGTACCTCCCTCTCGCGAAAGGGCGGCACTGTACTCCTCACCGAGGAGCAGGCGATGGTGATTGGAATTTCAGGAATCATCGCCGGGAATTCGCCGGAGATTGGTACAATGCCTTTCAACGACGGCCGGATGTCCGTGGACCCGCCGCCTACCGCCACGCCTTCCTGCCGCCGGTGGACCACAGCGCCCAGCCCATCAGCACGGGCTGGAAGAACAGCCGGACCAGCCGCTTGGTGTCCGTATCGAGGCCGAACGCGGAGAGGTGCTTCGCGTACTGATGCAGGTTGCCGGGAAAGACCGCCGCGAAGAAGACCGCCAGTCCCAGCCCGACGAGGGCCCGGTGCCGCTTGTTGAAGAGCAGGGTCAGCCCGAGCCCTATCTCCACGACTCCGGAGAGCAGGACCACGGTGTCCTTATCCATCGGGACCCAGTCAGGAACCTGCGCCTGGAAGGGCCCTCGCGCGAAGGAGAGATGCCCCGTGCCGGCCGCGACCATGAACGAGCCCAACAGCCCGCGCCCCACGTCCTGCAAGGGGGTGGTCCTGGTTTCTTGCAGCACGTGTCGCCTCCCGCTCCAGTCCAGCCTCCCTGGAAGATGAAGAGGCCACGCGGAGGGTGCAAAGGCGGGGTCGAGCCTGCCTGGCTGCTGTCTCAGCCCTCCCACGCGGAGAGGCGCGTGAAGTCCCCGGCGGTGTAGCGGCCCGTCTCCAAGCCGTTGGTCACCCACGCGCCCTGGAGCCCCAGGGCTTCGTGCATGCCGCGATACGCCTGCACGTCGGTGAGGCTGGGGGCCACCCCGCCGCCCACGTCGTTCACGGTCTCCGGCGTGGTCCACTGCCGGTCTCCCGGCACGCGGTCGAACATGAAGTTGTGGTTGTGCGCGTGCGCGACGAGCACGAAGCCACGAGCGACGTCCGCGGCCACGCGCTCCGTCACCTCGGACCGGAGCTTCGCGCCCACGCGGTCCGCGCCGGAGAAGTAGACGTGCAGCCGTCCCTGGCCGCGCAGGACGTACGCGCTGAACTCGGTGGGGTGCTCCAGCATCGGGAAGCGCCAGGCCTGCCGCTGGAAGAGCCTCCACTCCAGACAGGAAGCCGGGCCCACCGTACCGGCGCCACCTTCGAGGACGCGCGTGCTGTTCTCCGCCTCGCGTCGCAGGGGCAGCGCCAGGGCCGTGAACAGCTCGCGTGAACGCTCCAGCAGCGCACGCATCTCCACCCCGCCAGCTCCGAGCCGGGCCACCAGCGCCTCCCGGTAGCGCTGTCGCTCCGCGTCCTCGGGCGCGGGGGCCCACCACTCCGGACCGTCAGGCAGGTCGAAGCGTTCATGCAGCTCGCCGGGGATGGGGGCCTCGGTCAGCGAGATGACTTCGGCGGGGCTCGAAGGCAGCTCACACGTCGCGACGGACAGGCCCGCCTTCGCCGCGGAGCCCCCTTCCGGCTGAGGTGTCCGGCAGGCAGTGCTTCCCAGCAGAAGAGTCATCAGCGCGAGGGCTCTCATGGGAATAGACTAGCCGCCCATGATCAAGCTCCACCAGTTCCACGCCTCTGGGAATTGCTACAAGGTCCGTCTGCTGCTGCATCAGCTCGAGATTCCGTTCGAGACGCGGGAGGTGAATCTCTCCGCGGGAGAGACGCGCACGCCGGAGTTCAAGGCGATGAACCCCATTGCCCGGACCCCCACCGTGGAGCTGGAGCCCGGGGTCTTCCTCGCCGAGTCCAACGCCATCCTCTGGTACTTCGCCGAGGGCACACCCTTCATCCCTACCGACCGGCTGGAGCGGGCGCGGATGCTCCAGTGGATGTTCTTCGAGCAGTACAGCCACGAGCCCTACGTCGCCGTGGCCCGGGCGTGGATCGCCTTCTTCGGCATCCCCGCCGGCAAGGAGAAGGAGCTGGAGGAGCGCATCCAGAAGGGCTACGCCGCGCTCGACGTCATGGAGGGGGAGCTGCGCAAGCGGCCCTTCTTCGCGGGCGAGCACTACAGCCTCGCGGACATCTCGCTGTACGCGTACACGCACGTGGCGGAGGAGGGCCGCTTTGATTTGAGCCGCTACCCCGCCATCCGCGCCTGGTTCGAGCGGGTGCAGGCCCAGCCGCGCCACCTGCGCCTCACCGACGTCATCCAGGCGCCGTAGGCCCCGCGGCCATTGGGAAGGCGGCCCGGGGCTCAGGCAGGCTTGACTAGTTAGGAGTCCTAACTTAGATCTTGGCCATGACTGGGAAGCTACCGGGGTACTTCGACGCGAACAGCGAGTCGCTGTCCGCGCGCATCGCGACCGGGCTGCACAAGCTCGGGCTCGCGATGAAGCAGCAGTCGTGGCAGCAGGCGAACGGGGCGGGCCTGTCCGCCACGCAGGGGCAGATCCTCGCCGCGCTGGTCGCGCATGGGCCCCTCTCCGGTACGGAGCTGAGCGAGCGCCTCGGCGTGACGCTTCCCACCATCAGCGATTCGGTCCGCGTCCTCGTCGAGAAGGCGCTCGTGACCAGGTCCCCGGATCCGCGACACCCGCGCGCCAGCCTCCTGACGCCCACGGCGACGGGCGCCGCGCTCGGTGCCCGCGCGCGTTCGTGGCCCGAGTTCATGGCGGACGCGGTCGCGGACCTCTCCCCGGAGGAGCAGCGCGCGTTCTTCTCCGGCATCGTGAAGATGATCCGGATGCTTCAGGAGCAGGGGCTCGTTCCGGTCACCGGCATGTGCGTGACCTGTACGCACTTCCGCCCGAACGTGCGCCCAGGCGCGTCGCCGCATCACTGTGCCTTCGTGGACGCGCCGATCTCCAGTGATCAACTGCGGCTCGACTGCCCGGAACACGAGCGCGCGCCGGAGTCGGCGCGGCGAGAGGTCTGGGAGCAGTTCCTGCGTCGCGACTGACGCCACTTCGCTTCAAGCACGAGTGAACACGGATTCCGCGGCCATTCCGGCCGACGGCGACAGCGGAGCTTTGCTCCACGAAGGAGAAGCAGCGATGAACCCCATCCCCGGCTACACCCATGGCACCCCGTCCGTTTCGCGCTCGCCGGTGTCCCTCACCGACTTCGAACAGATGAAGGCCAGCGTCCTGTTCGGCGAAGAGGACGTGAAGTTCCTCCGCATGTCGCACGACATCGTGAAGGGACGCGTCGAGGCCATCCTCGACGTCTGGTACGGGTTCGTCGGGAGCCAGCCGCACCTGCTCGCCTCGTTCAGTGGAAAGACAGACGGCAAGCCCCTGGGTGACTACCTCACCCCGGTCCGCAAGCGCTTCGGCCAGTGGATCCTCGACACGTCGAGTGCCCGGTACGACCAGGCCTGGCTCGACTACCAGCACGAGATCGGCCTGCGCCACCACCGGGTGAAGAAGAACAAGACCGACGGAGCGCCCTCGACGGACGTCGTGCCGTTCCGGAACCTGTTCGCGCTCATCTTCCCGGTCACCTTCACCCTGCGCCCCTTCCTGGCCGAGCAGGGCCATTCCGCGGAGGACGTCGAGAAGATGTACGCGGCGTGGGTGAAGTCCTGCCTGTTGCAGGTGACGCTCTGGGCCCACCCGTACGTCAAGGACGGGGACTTCTGATGACGCCGCGCCTCGCGCCCGCGTGGCGGACGACCACCTGGCTCAACACGCCGGAGCCGCTCACCCTGGAGCGGCTTCGCGGCAAGGTCATCCTCCTCCACGCCTTCCAGATGCTCTGCCCCGGCTGCGTCGCCCGGGGCATCCCGCAGGCACAGCGCGTCGCGGAGCTCTTCGCGGGCGCGCCGCTCGCCGTGGTCGGGCTGCACACGGTCTTCGAGCACCACGAGGCCATGAAGCTCGAGTCGCTTCGGGCGTTCCTCCACGAATACCGGGTGAAGTTCCCGGTGGGCGTGGACGCACCGGGCGAAGGCGGCGATCCCATCCCGCGGACCATGAGCGCGTACGCCATGCGGGGAACGCCGACGACGGTCCTCATTGACGCGCAGGGACGTCTTCGCCGGCAGCTCTTCGGTGTTCACGACGACCTGCTGCTGGGCGCTGAGTTGCAGACCCTGCTGCTCGAGGCCCAGGCGGGCCCGGTGTCCGGTGTGCAGCGACCTGCCCCCCAGGTGCTTCCCGCCGCTGCCTGCGACGACAGTCGCTGCGCCGCGCCTTTGGATTCCGTGCCGGACTGAAGCATGTAGGAGTGCTGGCAGCAATCAGCCCTTGGGCTGCCAGACACGGCATCTTGAAGGCTCTCAAGCTGGGCTTCGTTCCCCTTCCTCCCTCAGGGAGGTCTACGACATCACCTGGAAAGCGTCAGTCTAGGTCGTCGGACTCGAACAAGATCTGGTGGAACAGGTCCTCGAAGCTGATGCTGTCCTCAGAGTCTACTCCCCGCTGGAGCCAGCGGGGCGGAGCTCCTTGAATCAATCGACGGTGGACGTTCTCAAGAAGCAGTTTTCGCTGCGAGTGCTCCGGGTACCTCGTGAAGCAACGGGCAAGCTCGAAGACCGCCCGGGCAGACAGTGCCTCGTCCTTGAGGAGCGTCATGAGCCGCTGGATCCAGGCCTCGGGATTGGCACGCTGCAGGATCAACAGGACCGACCGGCTCAGTGAATAACCATCCCATTGCTCCGGCCAGTGCTCGGCGGTTCTCTGAGACAGCTGCCGTGCTTGCTCTGAAGGACTGCTCTCCACCAGGACCGAGGCGGCTACATACCGGGGCCAGGAATACCAAGTGACGATTCGCTCCAGCGACGGTCGCAGCCGCTTCTGGAGCCCGGCGTGCTGGGCCCAATTGATGCACGTGGCGATGTATGAGGGCTCCACTGCGTGGTCTTCTTCCTGCAACGTTTCGAACCGCTGAACGAGGATCTCCGCCAACTCCGGTGGGCGCGGCTTCGCGTAATAGACGAGCAGCACGTGGGTCAGCTGTTGCACGCTCCCCTCACGGGCCAGTTGGAGGAGCTTGTCCTCCATTTGCGCATGCCCTTCCCAGGCAGGTCTCAGCGCGCCCAGCACACTGGCCATGACCCCGCTCCACAAGGTGGTGCGTTTCCCGTTCGCATCGACGCTCCCCACCTCGAACTCAGTCCACGTCTCGAGGGCCTTTTGAATGGCGACGGGCCTGACGTTCGGGTGCTGAAGGGCCGCAGGCCAGAGGAAGAGCCGATGGTAGGCCATCTTCAACCAGTGGGTAACATCCAGCCACTCCGCGAAGACCCGTGCGGCTTCTTCATCTCCGGAGCCGACGAGCTGAGAAAGAGCGTTCCCAGGAAACAGCTGCCGGTCACGTTCCTCATGGCTGCGCGCCCAGAGTTCCAGCAGGGCCTTCCGCAAGGAAGGGTGGCGCAACGCCGCCTCGCCTAGAAGGAACTCGGACGCCTGAGTCAAGGTTCCCCGCTCCTTGGACTCAAGCCAAGCCACGGCTGCCTCGGGGAAATCCCAAGCCTCCTCGCAGACCCATTGCGCGCGGCGCGGGCCCGCCAGGAACTCCCGGCTCAACGTCAAGCCGAGTCGCCTGCCCACCAACTCAGGGGACACGATCCGTGAGAGCTGCCGCGAGGTCGCTGCTGACAGCGGAGCCTCTTTGCTCCCATAGGCCATTCGCGGCTCACCCTTGGGGGCCTCAATCTCCTGCGGACGAGAGTGCCGTTCGGCATTCCAATCAGGCCAATGAAGCTCAAGGGCGGCCCGGCCTTCGTCAGTGGCCGCGAGTTCATTTAACACTTCCCGATAGACCCATCCTCCCTGAGCCATCAGCTTGAACGCAGTCACAAGGACTGCCGGAAGCACTTCGCCCGGCTTGAGCGCCAACGCTGCCGCTCCTCCCTGGAGCTGGCCCCCATGCGCAGCCAAGTAGGCGATGTCTGGAAGCCTCGCCGCGAAGTCGTCGTCGCGCTTCGCCTGACGCAAGGCAAGTCCCGCCTGATAGGCCGGAACCCGCGCGAAGTGGGGCCGGGTCCCATCAAGCAGTTGCTCGCTGAGGGCCCCGCGCACAAGTGGTTCATCGACCTTAGCCGTGAGCTTTCCAATCGCGACGCAGCGAACCTCGGGATCTTTCTGCGATAGCAACCGCAGCCAGAAGGAGGGAGCGGTCTCCATCTGGGCTGCGTACCAATCCGCGAGGCGGCCTTCGGCCCGGAGACGAGGCAGCAGCTTCGCGAGCAGGGCTTTGCCTGGGGGACCATCCTGCCGAAGGAGCTCGCGGCTGACATTGGCGAACACCCCCGCGCGCCAGGAGGACGTTTCCAGGGTGAGCTCTTCGCACAGCGCTTCCGCGACAGGTTCCGCCAGGACAGCACCCTCTGCTCCCAGATCCAGGGTCGCGTAGGCCGAGACCAAGAGCAAGCGTAGCTGGGGATGGGGGGCCTTCGAGTCGGTTAGGAGGGACCGGATGAACTCGATGGCCCATGCCCTCCCTTTTTTTTCGGCCCCGAGGCCGATGGCATGTCTGACCGGCTCAAGCCCCCATCGCCGGTGAGCAGCTTTTCGCATCGCTTCGTCGCCTTCCTGCAGGAGCGCCGCGCCCGCCAAGTGCTCCGCGAGGCCCTTAAAGACGAACCGATAAGTTTGATCTGGCTGCCAGACCAGAAGCCCGAAGTGGAGATGGGCGGCGTCGATCCATTCCAGGACCGCATCAGCGGCATCCCGTCCAAGGAACTGGCGGAGGTCGCTCCGGGAGACGAATTCCCGCTCCGAACGGAGGCTCTTCAGTGCCATGCGCTGGAAAGACCGGGCCATCATGCTCCACTTCATGGGCGCATCGCGGCCGTCGACACTCCGCTGGCGCGCCCAGTCGTGGAACAGCTTCTCGGCTATGCCCTGGAAGAGCGACGACCGACTGCGCAGCGCTTCAGGTTCCTCCCGGGCGAGCATCAGGGCAAAGGTTGCCGTCAGCGGCTGGGTGAGCATGGGCGCCAGGGCCTCCCATCGGTGTTCGAGGTCCAGGGCTTCGATCGCGTGTGGATCCACCTCGCGCCATCGACTGAGAAACGCCTGCACCTGGGCCCGGCTCCAGGGGACGACCTGAAGTCTGTTGAAACCGGGCGGAGGCTGGACGTAACCCGCCAGAGGGCGTCCGGCGAGCACCATCGCTCGGGTCGACGCCTTGCCGTCCAGTTGATAGAGCTGGCCCTGCACGGCGGATGCAGAGCGTTGCCCGACCTCGTCCAGGCCGTCCACCAAGTAGATGAAGCCTGCGGAATGCGACTCGAGCACCCGTGCATCGAGCGCTGGGAACATCCGCTGCACGGCCGTGGCAAGGTCCTCCGCGAGCAACCGGGCATCAATCTTTACAGGGATGGGCGCGCCCGCGTCGCTCCGTGCCCGCTCCGCCAGGACAAAGGCCAAGTGCTCTAGGAGCGTGCTCTTTCCGGTGCCGACCTCGCCCTCCACGAGGAAGCGAGGGCAATCCACCAGACGCGCGTCCGCCGTCAGCGACTCCACGAGCTGGACGTCGTGCACGCGTGCGGAGATGCCATCGGAGAGAGGGCTGTCCTCCACGTTCTCGCCAGGAAGGACTTCCCCCATGGGTTCCGAATTGCGAAGGGCCTCGGGAAGGAAGTGTCCTCCCAGGGCCCCATGAAGCGCGGGCATCGCGAATACGCCGGCGAGCTTCGGCCCGCCAGAGTCCGCGCCTCCACGCCCTGAAAGCCGGCGAAGCGTCAGCTGCCGCTGGTAGTTGTCGACGACGGCTTGCAGGTAGGCAGCGCGCGCCGTTGCAAGGGAAGGCGTTCCCGAAACGAGACGCCGGGGCTCATCCTTCAGGACCTGCGCTTGCAAGAGTTCGTAGGTGATGGCGATGGCGCCGTCCGCAGACTTCGCGAAGAACGCCATGAGCTTCGAGTGGACGGCGTCAGGGTTCTCGAAGTGTGTCTGGAGGAAGGCCTTCGCGACCCGCTCCATATCCTGCTCGCGGCCTAGCGAACGCACGTCGAGGCGCCGGATGAAGGCCAGGACCTCTCGTTCAGTGCCGCCCGTCAGCTTCTGGAGGATCTGGAGCCACTTGCGCTCCCGCTGGCTCAGCTCTAGTTCGTCGTCGGGGTTCAGGCCGGGCTTCAAGAGTCGGTTGCCCAGTTCCGCGAGGACTCCGAGTTGGCCCATTTTCCGCACTTCCACCAAGTGGTACAGGGCCAGGCGTCCCTCGAGTGCAGGGTGGACGAACAACTCCTGCACAAGCTTCTTGAAGTCCGTGTCCTTCAGGAGCTCGAATTGGCGTTTGATCTGCCAGACGATCCGACGGGGCACTCCCGTCTCCCCCGGGTGTTCCTCCGTGAGGTCGTCCCAAGGCGCGTTACTGGAGTCCTCCAACCGCAGTACCCAGCCGCCTCCCCCTCCCCTTCCGGAGAGCTGGTCCTGAATGAGCTCCGCCGTGCGCATCGTGGCGACGTGACATCCATACTGATCCCGCGTTAGGAGCTGTGCCTTCTTCCGGCTCATGGAGAGGACCATACTCCTCTCCACGCGCTGCCCTTCTTCCCCCATGTCCGGACGAAATCCGTTTTCGCTCCGCGCGGGCGCCCATTAACCTGGGTTCCCCAGCAGCCCTGTCCCACCTGGAGACGACATGTCGCGCGAATATCCCGAGGAGCAGCTCCTGGCGTTCGTCCAGGCCATGGCCAACGTGGCGGCGAGCGATGGCCGCGTCACCGAGGACGAGCGTCAGCAGCTCGATGACGTGGTGAGGGGCATGGGGCTGTCGCCCCGTGACGAGCAGGTCGCCGCGATCATCGAAGCGGAGTTCCAGAAGCCCGGCAACCTCACGGACATCGTCCGGAAGATTGAAGTCCGGGAGCTGCGTGTCTCCCTGCTGCGCATGCTCGTCGAGGTGGCGTGCGCCGACGGGGAGATCGCGAACGAGGAGCGCAAGGCCGTGAAGGATGCCGCCAGCGCTTTCGGTTTCGACGTGTCCGCCGCCGACGAGCTCATCGGCTGGACGCTCGACTCCATCAAGCTGGAGCAGCGCGAGCAGCAGATCATGTCGAAGCTGCTCTGAGCGTGAGCGCTCCCCCACGCAAGCCGATGGACGCCGCGGCGCGGATGGCTCGCGCCCTCGTCTCGCTGGACGGCGTGTCCGTCGGTGATGCCTTTGGCGAGCGGTTCTTCGGCCCGCACGAGCGCGTGCAGCCCTGGGTGGAGCAGCGGCTGCTGCCCCGCTCGCCATGGACATACACCGACGATACGGAGATGACGCTGTCCCTGGTCCAGGTGCTGGAGGACCACGGCCACGTCCACCAGGACGCGCTCGCGGACCTCCTCGCGAAGCG
Organism: Corallococcus exercitus; assembly: GCF_003611585.1. Lineage (GTDB taxonomy): Bacteria > Myxococcota > Myxococcia > Myxococcales > Myxococcaceae > Corallococcus > Corallococcus exercitus. The sequence continues at coordinate 16,519 of NZ_RAVW01000008.1, forward strand.
CTACCGCCGCGACAAGAACCGCGGCTATGGCGCCACCGCGCACGACATCCTGTGGAAGCTGGGGCTCGGGCTGCCCTGGCGTGAAGTGTCCGCGGAGGTCTTCGAGGGCCAGGGCTCCATGGGCAACGGCGCGGCCATGCGCGTGGCGCCCCTGGGGGCGTACTTCGCGGGAGACCTGACCCGGGTGGTGGCGGAAGCGCGCGCGTCCGCGGAGGTGACCCACCTGCACCCGGAGGGACAGGCGGGCGCCATCGCCATCGCGGTCGCCGCCGCGTGGGCCTGCCAGTGGCAGCAAGCCCGCGGCTCCGCGATGGAGCTCTTCGACACGGTGCTGGACTGCACGCCCTCCGGAGCCACGCGTCAGGGATTGGAGAAGGCCCGGGCCTGGCCGCTGGAGGCCAGTCCCTCCTCCGCGGCGCGCACGCTGGGCAGCGGGCAGAAGGTCATCTCCGAGGACACCGTGCCCTTCGCCGTGTGGTGCGCGGCAAGACACCTCGGCTCCTTCGAGGAGGCCCTCTGGTGCACCGTGGCCGGCTTCGGAGACCGGGACACCACCTGCGCCATCGTGGGGGGAATCGTCGCCCTCAGCGCGGGGCACTCCTCCATTCCCGCGTCCTGGCTTTCCGCCCGGGAGCCGCTGCGCCGACGGGTGTGACGGGGACCCGAGCCTGACGGCTAGATTCAGCGCCGTGAGCTCCTTCCCGACCGCCCTCCCCGCCGTCGAAGCCATCCCCTTGCGCGGAGGTCCCGTACTGCGCTGGGGCGTGCTCGCGCCCGGCCGGATCGCGGGGGGCTTCGTCTGGGCGCTGCATCAACACACCGACCAGCGCGTCCACGCGGTCGCCTCGCGCGACCCCGAGCGCGCCTCACGCTTCGCCTCGCAATACGGCATCTCGCGCGTCCACGGGTCCTACGAACAGCTCGTCGCCGACCCTGACGTCGACATCGTCTACGTGGCGTCTCCCCACAGCGAGCACAAGCGCCAGGCCCTGCTCGCCATCTCCGCCGGCAAGCACGTCCTCGTGGAGAAGCCGCTCGCGCTCAGCGCCGCCGAGGCCCGCGACATCGCCCGGGCCGCTCGCGCCGCGGGCGTCTTCGCCATGGAGGCCCTGTGGTCTCGCTTCCTCCCCCAGACGCTGCTCATCGAACGGCTCCTGCGCGACGGGGTGCTGGGGGACATCCGGCTCGTCACCGCGGACTTCGGGGGCCGCTTCGACTTCGACCCCGAAGGCCGCGTCTTCAACCCCGCGCTCGGCGGGGGCGCCCTGCTCGACATCGGCATCTATCCCATCTGGCTCGCGCACTTCGCGCTGGGCCCGCCCCCGCACGTGCACGCCATGGGCTCCCTCACCCAGACCGGGGTGGATGGGCAGGCAGCGCTCGTCCTCACCTACCCACGGGGTGCCCAGGCACTGCTGCACACCACCCTCTTCGCGGAGACGCCCCAGGAGGCCGTCATCGCGGGGACACACGCGCGACTCCAGCTCGACTCACGCTTCTTCACGCCCGGCGGCTTCACGCTGAAGGCGGCGCGGTCGGATCAGCGGCTGCGCTGGACCGACCCCTCCGGCCTCCACGGCAGCGAGGGTCTGGCCTGGCAGGCCGTGGCGGTCGCACGTCACATCGCGGAGGGACACAGGGAGTCCCCGCTGCATCCGCTCGAGCGCAGCATCGCCCTGCTCGAAATCATCGACATCGCGCGGAACCAGCTGCTGGCCGCCAACTCCTGACGCATGTGCCTCCAGGTCATGGGCAGCCCGGCGCGGCCAGCCGTGGCCCAAGGCATCTGTTCACGTACTGACGCCGGGCATCCCCATCACCGGGCACGCGCCCCGGGTGCGCTTGCCCCGGGCGGGGCCGCCGTACACTGCGCGCGTCTTTACGCTCGGAGGACGTCATGGGTTTCCTGCGGCCCCACGCTGAACGCATCTACGCGCTGCTCCGGATCGCGACCGGACTGATGTTCATGCAGCACGGTCTGCAGAAGCTCTTCGGCCTGTTCGGCGGTGTGCCCCCGGGGGCGCCGCCGTTCGTCGTCTACGGCGCGGGAACCATCGAGTTCCTGGGCGGCGCACTCGTCGCGCTCGGGCTGTTCGCCGGCCCCGCGGCGTTCATCGCCAGCGGCACGATGGCGGTCGCCTTCTTCCTGGGGCACGTGGCGTCCCACGGGGGCAACGTCATCCCCCTCGTGAACCAGGGCGAGCTCGCGGCGCTCTACTGCTTCGTGTTCCTCTACATCGCCACGCGCGGCTCGGGCATCTGGAGCGTTGACGCCGCGCGCCGGGGAACCCCGCGCACCTAGGCGCTGGAGCGGTGCCCGCCGTGTCCCCGGCGGAGACGCTGGACGCCCGCTCGCCCTGATGGAGGGCACGCGAGCAGCCGCCGTCAGCGAGGGCTTCCGGACGGTCGCCTTCCGGAACCTGCGTCGAGGGGACAACCTTCGTTTCACACGCTCCGCTCGGCCCATTTTCGCGTGTGCTAACGAACGCTCTCGATGAGCTCCTCGACCCGCACGAGCGCGACGGCCCCCAGCGACCCCGAGACGTCGGAAGTGCACCGCCGCGAAGCAGTGGCGGTGCTCGAAGGCGGAGGCGAGATGGGCGCGCTCATGCGCTCCATCGACTGGACGCGGACCCCCGTGGGAGCGCCCGGGACGTGGCCCCAGTCCCTGCGCACGGCGGTGAGCATCCTGCTGGAGTCGCGCTTCCCCATGTACATCGCGTGGGGGCCCCAGTTGGTCCAGTTCTACAACGACGGCTACCGGCCGGTGCTGGGCGCGACGAAGCACCCGGCCGCCATGGGCCACAGCGCGCAGAGCACGTTCGCGGAGAGCTGGCACATCATCGGCCCGATGTTCGAGGGCGTGAGACAGGGCACGGCGGTCGGCTCCGTGGACTGGATGCTGCCGCTGGACCGCAACGGCTACCTCGAGGAGTGCTACTTCACCTACTCCTACAGCCCCATCCGGGATGAGTCCGGCGGCGTCGGGGGCGTGCTGGTCACCCTCACGGAGACCACCGGCCGGGTGCTGGGCGAGCGGCGGCTGCGGACGCTGCGGGACCTGGCGGCACGGGTGGGCGCGGTGAAGCGCGAACAGGACGCCTGGCGTGAAGCGGCGGCCGCGCTGGAGACCAACGGCTTCGACATCCCCTTCGCCCTGCTGTACCGCCAGGGCGACGCGGGCCCGGGCCTGGAGCTGGTGGCGATGACGGGCTGGGGGCAGGACACCGCCACGCCCGCCGCGCTCTTCGGCACGGACGCGGCCAGCGCCGCGTGGCCCTTCGCGGAGGCGACCGAAGCCCAGGGGCCGAGGTTCGTCCCGGACGTGCAGGCGCGCTTCGGGCCGCTGCCCGGCGGGAGGTGGCCGGAGTCTCCCCGCACGGCGTGGCTCTTCCCCATCACGCGGGCCGGCGCCGAGCACCCCTATGGCTTCCTCGTGGCGGGCGTGAGCGCGAGGCGCGCCCCGGACGACGACTACCGCGGGTTCCTGGGGCTGGTGGCGGACCACATCGCCACGGCGCTCGGCAACGCCCGCGCCTACGAGGAGGAGAAGAAGCGGGCGGAGGCCCTGGCGGAGCTGGACCGCGCGAAGACGGCCTTCTTCAGCAACGTGAGCCACGAGTTCCGCACGCCGCTGACCCTGATGCTGGGCCCCATCGAGGACGGGCTCGCGGATGCGCGGCAGCCCCTGCCTCCGGCGCAGCGCGAGCGCCAGGAGCTGGTGCGCCGCAACGGCCTGCGCCTGCAGAAGCTGGTCAACACGCTGCTCGACTTCGCGCGCCTGGAGGCGGGGCGCGCCCGGGTGTCCTTCGTCCCCACGGACCTCTCCGCGCTCACCGTGGACCTCGCGAGCAACTTCGACTCCGCGGCGACCGCCGCCGGGCTCACGCTGCGCGTGGACTGTCCGGCGCTTCCAGAGCCCGTCTACGTGGACCCCTCCCTGTGGGAGAAGGTTGTCCTCAACCTCCTCTCCAACGCCTTCAAGTTCACCTTCACGGGGGAGATCCGCCTCGCGCTGAAGTGGCTCGGCGAGCAGGTGGAGCTCACCGTCCAGGACACGGGCATTGGCATCCCGGAGGAGGAGCTGCCCCGCGTCTTCGAGCGCTTCCACCGCGTGGAGGGCGCCCGGGGGCGCAGCCACGAGGGCACCGGCATCGGCCTGGCGCTGGTGCAGGAGCTGGTGCACCTGCACGGCGGACGCGTGACGGTGACCAGCACGCTCGGCCAGGGGAGCACCTTCCACGTCCTGCTGCCCACAGGCTCCGCGCACCTGCCCCAGAAGCCGGGCGCGAAGGAGCCGGCGCTCCCGTCCACCGGCATCGGCCCCGGTGCGTTCCTCGCGGAGCTCTCCCAGTGGAGCGGGCCCGAGCCCGTCGCGCCGCGGTCCACCGCCCACGCGGACACCCGCATCCTGGTGGTGGACGACAACGCGGACATGCGCGTCTACCTCACCCGGCTGCTGGAGCCCCGGTGGAGCGTGGAGGCGGTGAACGAGGGAGGGGCCGCGCTCGCCGCCGCGCTCGCCCGGCCGCCCGACCTCATCCTCTCCGACGTGATGATGCCGGGGGTGAATGGCCTGCAGCTGGTCCAGGCCCTGCGCACCGACGAGCGCACGCGCGCCATCCCCATCATCCTGCTGTCCGCGCGCGCGGGCGAGGAGGCCACCATCGCGGGGCTCGACAGCGGCGCGGACGACTACCTGGTCAAGCCCTTCTCCGCGAACGAGCTCATCGCCCGCGTCAACGCCCAGCTCACGGTCGCGCGGCTGCGTCAGGAGGCACTGCTCGCGGAGCGCGCGCACGTGGCGGAGGCCGAGCGGCTGCTGGAGGAGTCCCGCCGCGCCACGCGCCTGCGCGAGGAGACGCTCGCCGTCGTCAGCCATGACCTGCGCTCGCCCCTGACCGCCATCCGCGCCGCCACGGAGCTGCTCCAGCGGCTGCCGCCCGAATCCGAGGCGACCGCGCGCGCGCGCAAGCAGGCCGACGCCATCCGCCGCTCCGTGGACCGGATGAACCGGCTCATCGAGGACCTGCTCGACCTGGCGAGCATCGACACGGGCACGCTCGCCATCGAAGTCCGCCCGCAGCCGGTGGAGGCGCTGCTGCGCGATGCCCGGGAGCTCTTCGAGCCCCAGGCGGCGCAGAAGGGCCTGGGCCTCGTCGTGGAGCAGGAGCCCGGGCTCACCCTGTGGTGCGACCGGGAGCGCCTCCTCCAGGCGCTCGGGAACCTGCTGTCCAACGCGCTGAAGTTCACCCCCGCCGGGGGCAGCCTCCTGCTGCGGGTGGGGAGCGAGCCCGGCACGGACGACCTGCGCTTCACCGTGGCGGACACCGGCCCGGGCATCCCCGCCAGCGTGCAGCCGCACCTCTTCGACCGCTACTGGCACGCGTCGCAGCGGCGGCGCGACGGTCATGGCCTGGGTCTCTCCATCACGAAGGGCATCGTGGAGAGCCACGGCGGACACGTCTGGGTGGAGAGCGAGCAGGGCCGGGGCACCGCCTTCCACATCACCCTTCCGCGCGAACAGCGGCCCCGGGCCGCCGCAGCACCGGCCCCGCGCGCTCCCGCCCCGGAGTCCACGCCGTCCGCGCGACCGGCCTCGGAGGAGCCCTTCCTCCAGCAGGGCGGCGACATGGGCGCCATGATGCGGGCCCACGACTGGTCCACCAACTCGCTGGGCACGCCCGAGCAGTGGCCCCAGTCCCTGCGCACGTCCGTCAGCACGATGCTGCGCTCGCCCTACCCCATCATCCTCTTCTGGGGTCCCGAGCTGCGGATGCTCTACAACGACCCGTTCCGGCCCATCCTGGGCGCGAAGCATCCCCAGACGCTGGGCGCGCGCGGCAGCGAGGCGCTGGTCGAGGAGTGGGGACAGCTGGGCCCGTTGATCCAGCGCGCCCAGGACACGGGTGAGCCCATCTACATCGTGGACGGGAACGTCAACTTCGCACGCCGCCCCGGCGGCCTGCGGGAGGAGTCCTACTTCACCTGGTCCTACAACCCGACCATCGGCGAGTCGGGAGAGATCGTCGGCATGTTCGCCATCGCGAGCGAGACGACGCGGCAGGTGGTGGGGGACCGCCGGCTGGCCATCCTCCGGGAGCTGTCCATCCGCACGGCGCTGGACAAGACGGTCGAGGGCATCTTCCGCTCGCTGGAGGCCGTCCTCGCGCAGGCGGCGCACGACGTGCCCTTCGCGCTGCTCTACCGGGTGAAGGCGGATCAGGCGCGCCTGGTCAGCTGCGCGGGCCTGGAGCGCGGGACGGCCGCCGCGCCCGTGACGCTGGCGGCGGGCGACACGCCGTCCTGGCCCCTGGCGAGCGTCACGGGGACGCGGCAGGAGGTCCTGCTGGAGGACCTGGCCCAGCGCTTCGGCCCCCTTCCCGGCGGCCCCTGGCCCGAGCCCACGACGCGCGCGCTCCTCCTCCCGGTGCCCATGGGCGCGGACACCGACACCCTGGCGGTGCTGGTGGCGGGCCTGAGCCCGCTGCGCGCGCTGGACGACGAGTACCGGGGCTTCCTGCAACTGCTGGCGCGGCAGCTGGCCGCCAGCATCTCCAGCGCCCGCGCCTACGAAGAGGAGAAGCAGCGGGCGGAGGAGCTGGCCCGGCTGGACGCGGCGAAGACGGCGTTCTTCAGCAATGTCAGCCACGAGTTCCGCACGCCGCTCACGCTCATCCTCGGGCCCGTCGAGGACGCGCTGACGAAGACGCCAAAGGCGCTGGAGGGAGAGCCGCTGGAGCTGGTGCGCCGCAACGCCCTGCGGCTCTTCAAGATGGTCAACACGCTGCTGGACTTCTCCCGCATGGAGGCGGGACGGGCCCAGGCCCGCTACGCGCCCGTGGACCTGGCCGCCTTCACCACGAGCCTCGCGAGCGCCTTCCAGTCCGCGGTGGAGAGCGCGGGCCTGCGGCTGGAGGTGGACTGCCCGCCCCTGCCCGAGCCCGTCTACGTGGACCCGGAGATGTGGGAGAAGGTTGTCCTCAACCTGCTCTCCAACGCGGTGAAGTACACGTACCACGGGGAGATCCGCGTGAGCCTGCGGTGGGAGGACGCGCAGGCCGTCCTGCGCGTCCAGGACACGGGGGTGGGCATCCCCGAGCAGGAACTCCCGCGCGTCTTCGAGCGCTTCTACCGCGTCCGCGTCACCCAGGGCCGCAGCCACGAGGGGACGGGCATTGGCCTGGCGCTGGTGCAGGAGCTGGTGAAGCTGCACGGGGGCGGCGTCGGAGTGACGAGCCAGCTGGGCCAGGGCACCACCTTCACCGTGCGGCTGCCCCGGGGGACGGCCCACCTGCCCCCGGAGCGCGTCGAGCGCACCCTGCGGCCCGGCCCGGTGCCCACGGGCGCCGCCCTCTTCGTCGAGGAGGCGCGCCGCTGGGCCACGGACGGCATCGCCCCGGACGCCCTCGGCGACGACCTCACGCCCGAGCCCCTTTCGCCGGAAGCCCCTCCGGAACTCGCGCGCTCCCGCATCCTGCTCGTGGACGACAACGCGGACCTGCGCGCCTACGTCACGGGGTTGCTCAAGCACGGCTTCCCGCACGTGGAGACCGCCCGGAACGGGCAGGAGGCGCTGGAGCAGGCGCGCGTCCGGCCGCCGGACCTCATCCTCTCCGACGTGATGATGCCGGTGCTGGACGGATTCGGCCTGGTGCGCGCGCTGCGCGCCGACGAGCGCACGCGCGCCATCCCCATCATCCTGCTGTCCGCGCGCGCGGGCGACGAGGCCACGGTGGAGGGCCTGAAGAGCGGCGCGGATGACTACCTGGTCAAGCCCTTCTCCGCGCGCGAGCTGCTGGTGCGGGTGCGCACCCAGCTGGACATGGCCCGCGTGCGCCGGGAGGTGGCCCGCAACGAGGTGGAGAAGGATTCGCTGCGCGAGTCCCTGCGGACGCGGGACGAGTTCCTCCGGCTGGTCAGCCACGAGCTGCGCACGCCCGTGAGCGCCCTGTCGCTCAACGTCCAGTCCCTGGTGCGGAGCCTGGACGTCCCGGACGCGGACGTGACGCCGGAGGCCACCCGGGGCAAGGCGCGGACGACGGAGAAGCACCTCCAGCGCCTGGCGCGCCTGGTGGAGCAGCTGGTCGACGTGTCGGAGTTCGTCACCGGACCGCTGGACCTCTCACGCGAGGAGGTGGACCTGGCGCGGCTCGCGGCCAGCGTCGTGGCGCGGTCGCGGGAGAGGGCCCTTCGCGCGGACTGCGTCCTCACCCTGGAGGCGCCCCTGCCGGTGGTGGGGCGCTTCGACCGCGCGAGGCTGGAGCAGCTGCTGGACAGCCTCGTGGACAACGCCCTCAAGTTCGGGACGGGCAGGCCCGTGGAGGTCCGCGTGGCGCGCGCGGCGGGCCGGGTGAGCCTGGCGGTCCGGGACCATGGCGACGGGGTCGGCCAGGAGGACCAGGAGCGCGTCTTCGGGCGCTTCGAGCGCGCGGTCCCCGCGAACCACCACGGCGGCTTCGGGGTGGGCCTGTGGATGGCCCGCCACATCGCGGAGGCCCACGGGGGCAGCATCCACCTGGAACGCACGGAGGGCGGCGGCGCCACCTTCACCACGGTGCTGCCGCTGGACGTGCCCCCGGAAGGCTGACCTCCGGTCGCTGGAGCACGGCCCCCCCAGCTGTGCTAATCCCGCAGGCCCGTAAACGACTTCACCCTTCTCCTACCGGAAGACCTCCATGGCAGGCAGCAGCCTGATTGCGCTCATCGACGACATCGCCACCATCCTGGATGACGTCTCCATCCTGACGAAGGTGGCGGCGAAGAAGACGGCGGGCGTGCTGGGAGACGACCTGGCGCTCAACGCGGAGCAGGTCACGGGCGTGAACGCGGACCGCGAGCTGCCCGTGGTGTGGGCGGTGGCGAAGGGCTCGTTCGTCAACAAGGCCATCCTGGTGCCGGCGGCGCTGGCCATCAGCGCGCTGGCGCCCTGGCTGGTGACGCCGCTGCTGATGGTGGGCGGCGCGTTCCTCTGCTTCGAGGGCTTCGAGAAGCTGGCGCACAAGTTCCTGCACAGCAAGGAAGAGGATGACGCGCACCACGCCGAGCTGCGCGAGGTGCTGACGAACCCGAACGTGGATCCGGTGGCGCTGGAGAAGGACAAGATCAAGGGCGCGGTGCGCACTGACTTCATCCTCTCCGCGGAGATCATCGCCATCACGCTGGGCACGGTGGCGACGGCGGACTTCGCCACCCGCGTCACGGTGATGGTGGGCATCGCCCTCATCATGACGGTGGGCGTGTACGGGCTTGTCGCGGGCATCGTGAAGCTGGACGACGCGGGGCTCTACCTCAGCCGCAAGGGCGGAGGCTTCGCGCGAGGCCTGGGCGCGAGCATCCTCCGCGCGGCGCCGTGGCTGATGAAGTTCCTCTCCGTGGCGGGGACGGCGGCCATGTTCCTGGTGGGCGGCGGCATCCTCGTGCACGGCGTCTCCACCCTGCACCACGCGGAGGAGTCCTTCACCGCCTGGGCCGGACGCGTGCCCGGCGTGGGCAGCGTCCTGGGCGGGCTCGCCCCCATGCTGCTCAACGCCGCGGTGGGCCTGGGCGCGGGGGCCGTGCTGGTGGTGCTCTTCACCCTGGGCCAGAAGGTGCTCAAGGGCCGGGGCGCGAAGAAGTAGCGCGGATCCGGGGCGCCAGGCTCTCGCGCGCGAACGACTCGAAGGTCGTGGGCGTCGTCGTCTCCCCGGTGCGTGGCTCCGTGGGCCGGTAGTCCTGCTGGCCGAAGCCCCGGAACATCTGGGCGTAGGCTTCGGCGACGGAGGGGCTCATCCCACGCATCATGAAGTCGTGGCGGAGGGTTTCGGCCGGAGCCTGCTGGCACCGCACGGGCCTTCCGAGCACGCGCCCCAGGATGCCCGCCAGCTCGTTCGCGCTCAGGTCCTCGGGCCCGTGCACGCCCCGGTGGTGGTGGCCCGTCCAGGTGGAGTCCAGCAGCCACCGGGCGGCCACGTCCCCGACATCGCGCGTGGCCACCAGGGGGTACTTCTTGTCAGGAGGGAGCAGGGTGAAGAGCCGTCCGTCCTTCACCGTCTCCACCGACGCGAGGAGGTTCTCCATGAAGCCCGCGGACCGCAGCGACACGGTGTGCGGCGCGGCTGCCTCGAGCAGCTTCTCCACCTCGCCCGCGAAGGAGACATGGCCCAGGCCTGGACGGTCCGCGCCGTGGCTCGACACGAAGACCACGCGCTGAAGCGTGTTCTCCTGGATGGCCCGCACCGCGTTGCGTGCCAGGTCCAGGGTGTAGGCCCTGAAGTCCTGGGCGCCGAAGGTCGTCGGCGTCAGCCAGAGCAAGGCGTCGGCGCCACGGGTCGCACGGGCCACGAAGGCGCCATCCTCCAGGGCCCCCTGCTCCACCTGGACCCGGGAGCGGAGGGACTCCGGCAGCTTCTCCGGGTGGCGGACCAGTGCGACCGCCTGCGCTCCCGCATGGACAAGCGTCTCCAGGGCACGCCCCGCGACGTTTCCCGTGGCTCCCACCAGTGCGATCTTCATCGTGACTCCCGTCTGCGTTGAGTGGCTGCGGTGGTTCGCAGTGCCTTGACTGTCCGCGGAATGGTGACAGCCTGTGACACCTTTGATGAAAGAGACCCACGAGAGCGTCAGCGAGCGCCTGGACCGGCTCCTGGGCCTGCTTGCCTCCCAGCGGAGCTGGAACGGCCCTGGACTTGCCGCGGAACTGGGCGTCAGCCTGCGCACCCTGCGCAGGGACATGGCACGGCTCGCGGCTCGCGGCGTTCCCATTGAAGCCGAGCGGGGCCGCGGCGGCGGCGTTCGGGTGCCGGCCCGCGTCGGGCTGGGGCGGCTCCAGCTCAACCACCGCGAGGCGCTCGACCTGCTCCTGGCGCTGGCGATTGGTGAGCGCATGCGCTCTCCCCTGCTCCTGTCGAGCCTCAAGGGCCTGCGACAGAAGCTCGCGATGGCCTTCCCTCCGGAGGAACGGATCCGGATCAACCGTCTGCGCCGCCGCATCCTCCACGGCCCGCTCGCGTCGCAGCGGGTCTCGGACACCTGGGAGAATCCGCGTCCGGCCGTCCTGGGGCTCGTGCAGGACGGCTTCTTCGAGCAGCGCACCCTCGAGGTCGTCTACCGGTCCGCGCGAGAACGGACGACGCGGGTCGTCGAGCCCCATTACCTGATGCTGGCGTGGCCCGCCTGGTACCTGCTCGTCTGGGACCACCTCCGTGACGCCGTCCGCATCCTGCGGCTGGACCGCATCGAATCCGCCCGTCTCACGGACACGACCTTCGCGCTCCGCGAAGCCGACGCGATGCTGCTGGTGGCCCGGGACCTCTTCGCCTCCGTCTGAGGGACCGTCGCCGCGCGCCGTGGGTGGGATTGCAATAAATCAGTAAATCATGCAATCACGGGTGCTGGATGTCTTCACGAGTCCGGCAGAGGGGGAAGTTCCATGCGATTGAGTTCATGGCTGCGGGGCAGCCTTGCCTTGTTGTGTCTGAGCTGTGGTCCCACGTCGTCGGAAGACGCCTCGGAGCCCGAAAAGGCTCCGGCCCGGACGCGGGCCGAGCAGCTCGTGGCGGAGCGCGGCTTCGACCCGCGGGATGTGTCATTGGTACCGGACGCGCAGGGGCGGCGGCAGGCGCTCCACTTCCGGGGCGTGCCCATCTGGGGGTTGGAAGCGAAGACGGTGCTGGACCAGCCCCTCTTCTCCAACGTCCGCTTCCAGCCCACCGGGGCCGTGGAGACGGAGGCCCGGCTCACCGAGGCCCAGGCCCGGGACGCCGCGCTCGCGGCGATGAGGGACTCCAGCGCGAAGGTGGAATCCGCGCGGCTCGTGCTCCTGCCCACCGAGGCGCGCCAGCTGCGCAAGGACGCAGCGCCGCGCGTCGCCGGCCTCCGGAACGCCGAGGACTTCGAGCGGGTGGTGACGGGCCTGCGGCTCATCTACCGGCTGAAGCTCTCCACGGGCGGGGACGCGCGGCGGCGGTGGAGCGCGCAGGTGGATGCCCGCTCCGGCGAGGTGTTGCGTCTGGAGCCGCTCGAACACACGGGCCTGGCGGGGCAGTTCAAGAAGGCCCGGGGCACGGGCTACTACGCGGGACCGATCTCGTTCGTCGCGTTCTATGAAACCTACGCTCAGGTCAACCGGCTGCGGGATTCGCACAACAACGACTACGAGGCGTACGTTCCCCAGTCGCCAAGGAGTGGCACCTACGAGCTCTACCAGAGCGCGGACCTGATTTTTGGCGACGGGCTCCGCTACAGCGGAGGGGGCCCGCTCGGGACCAACGGAGAGACCGCGGCGGTGGACGCCTACCACGCCGTGGGCCTGGCCTGGTCCGTCTACGAGACCTTCCTGGGGCGCGCGGGCCCGGCGGGCAACGGCACGGCCTTCCGCGTCCGGGTGCACATCCCAGCGGAGAACGCCTACTACGACCCCGACAAGACCGAACCCGCCATCCGGTTCGGCTATCGCTCCCTCAATGCCAGTCCCAGGACCCCGTTCACGACCACCGACGTCGTGGGCCACGAGCTGGCCCATGACTTCTTCGCCCGGGAGCTGGCCGGAGATCCCTCGGACGTTCCATCCAGTGGCTCGGAGCAGGCCGGACTGAACGAGGGAACGGGAGACATCTTCGGCTTCGTCACGGAGCTGCTGCGCGACGCGAAGCGGGTGTCGTCCACGTCGACGAACATCGATGGGGTGACGGTGAAGACCTCGAACCTCACCGTCGCCGAGGAGACGGGCGTCGTGTCCCGCAACCTCCTGTCGCCCATGTATCCGGAGTGGTTCGACTCCATCGGCTTCGCGGACGAGCACTTCTCCGCGGGCCCCCTGAGCCGGATGTTCCTGCTGCTGGCCTATGGCGCCAGCTCCCAGCCCCAGAGCCCGTGGTACTCCTCCCTGGTGCCCGAAGGGTTCAGCGGCGTGGGGGCCGCGGAGGCGCTGCGCATCTGGGCGCTCGCGGTGCAGCTGATGCCCCTGGGCTCGGACTACCTCGATGCCCGCCAGGCGGCGCTCGCGGCGGCGACCACACGGGACGGCGTGCAGGGAGGCCCCCGGATGCTGGCCGTGGCCCGCGCGTTCGCGGCCATCAACGTCGGCTACAAGCCGGACTCCGTGCCGCCGCAGACGACGCTGAGCTGCCGGCAGGTGCTCGAGGACATCGAGTGCACCGGCACCATCACCGACGCCGAGGTGCCGGGGCAGTACACCACCGCGCCGCGGCTGGTGCTGGACGGCGGCACGCAGATCAAGTCGCTGGCCGGCTGGCAGTTCACGCAGACCCTCCCGGGCACCGCGCTGGCCGGTGGAAGCCACACGGTCCAATTGCAGGCGTGGGACTACTGGCAGAACCTGGCCACGAGGACGGTGACGGTCGTGTTGGACAAGACCCCACCCGACTTCTCCTTCCTCCGCTCCGGTACGCCGAAGCAGCCCTTCTACACCGTCATCCCAAGGGACACCTCCGGCATCCGCACCGTGGACTTCCTCGACGGCAGCCAGTTCATGTACGGCATCTTCGTTCCCCCCTACGAACAGGCGCTGGACACCTCCACCTGGACCGATGGCACCCACGACCTGGTCATCCGGGTCTACGACGAATACATGAACGTCACCGTCCGCCACGACACCTTGAAGGTGGACAACACGCCCCCCAGCGTGACGATGACGGTGGGCACGGGGGACGAGCCTCCGTTCCCGGTGAATGTCTCGGTGAGCGACGCCTCCCCGGTGGCGCGCGTGGACTTCAAGGTGGACGGCATCGTGTTCGCCACGCGGACGAACGCCGCCACCACGTACCAGGCCAGCTACACGCCCACGGATCCGCTGGTCCACAACCTCATCGCGGAGGTGACGGACGCCTTCGGCAACAAGACGACCGTGTCCCAGGGGGCCCCGCTCGACCGCAGGTCTCCGGCGGTGAGCTTCGCCAAGACCCAGCTGGGCGCGCTGGTGCGGCTGACCTTCAGCGCGGCGGATGGCTGCGGCCTCGTGTATCCGTATGCGCTGTATGTGGACGCGACCCTGGTGGCGCAGCCCACGACGCCGTCCTACGTGCTGGACTTCGGGGAGGCGATGGCCGCGGGGGCGCACACGTTCCAGGCCATCGTCAGCGACCTGTGCGGCAATACGACGAACTTCCAGACGGCGTTCGTCAAGGACCTCACCCCGCCGGTCATCACGGGCATCACCCGGGACGACACCGTGCCGAAGAAGCCGAAGTTCACCGTGCAGTGCACGGACACGGAAGGGGTGCACCACGTGGAGCTGCGTGAGGGCGGCGTCATCACCCAGACGGACACCACCGCGCCCTACGAGTTCGTGGTCGACACCTCGGGCCGGGCGGACGGCGACTCCTCGCTGCTGTTCCAGTGCACGGACATCAACGGCGTCTCCAGTTCGCCGGAGACGCGCACGGTGACGGCGGACAACACCGGTCCCACCATCAACCTCACGGTCTACGGCTCGCGCCGCGCGTACCTCGTCTCAGCGGAGCCCGTGAACGACCCCCGCGGCATCCAGTCCGTCACCCTCACCGGCGGGCTGGTGACGCCCGCTTTCACCACCACGCTGACCCAGGCCCCCTGGTCCGTGCTGTGGAACATCCCTGGCACGACCACCATCCAGACGGAGCTGCCGTTCACGGTCACCGCCAAGGACACATGGGGGAACACGTCCAGCAAGTCACTGTGGTGCGCGGTGAACACCGCCTCCACCACGTCTCAGTATCTGGTCTGCCACACGTAGTGAGCCTGCTCGGCCCGGGAGCCCGTCCCCATGGAAGAGGGGGAGGGCTCCTGACCTCTCAGTGATCGAGAGGATCCGCCGGGGACGTGGCCCGGTGGACACCTGCGAATGCGTCCCAAAGAGTTCACTTGAGGCTCTCCTTGAATTCCGTGAAAGAAGAGGAATGCAAAGGAGCCTCTCAATGCACATTCGTCATCTGGTGGCCGGACTCCTGGTCGCCGTCGTGGGTTGTGAAGGAAAGCCGGAGAACGACCCCGAACTCCAGACACAGGACGCCGCGGTGACCGCGGGCACCCGGCTCATCGGTGTGCAGTCCGGCCGCTGCCTCGACGTGGCGCAGAACAGCCAGACGCCGGGACAGGAGCTCCATATCTATGACTGCCACGGGCAGGCGAACCAACGGTTCCTGTTCACGCCCGAAGGTGAGCTGCGCGTGTTCGACGGCGCCCGGTGCATCCAGCCGGAGACCGCCAGCGCCGGAGCCCGGGCCGTCAGCGTCGTCTGCGATGGGACGGCGAATCAGCGGTGGGTCCGCAACGCCAACGGCGCGGTCGTCCACACTGCGTCCGCGCTGTGCCTCGACGTGTCCGGCCAGGCCACCGCCAACAGCTCGAAGGTCGTCGTCTGGAATTGCAACGGCCAGACGAACCAGCAGTGGTCGCTGCCTCCCGACGCCCAGCCCCCCACCGTGCCCACGGGGCTCGCGCTGTCCAACGTGACGTGCAACACGGCCACGCTCTCCTGGTCCCCGTCCACGGACAACGAGGGCGTCGCCTTCTATGACGTCTACCACGACGGCCAGCTCATGAAGTCCGTCTCCGGCGCGGTCGTGTCCACCGGGCTGACCGTGGTCCCCGGCGCGACCTGGGGCCTGTATGTGAATGCTCGGGACGCGGCGGGCAATGTCTCCCAGGGCAGCGCCACGCTCTCGATCACCCCGCCGCCGTGCCAGGCGGACACGCAGGCGCCCACCGTTCCGACCGGCGTCACCGCCACCGCCTCCGGCACCAGCGTGACCGTGACGTGGAGCGCGTCCACCGACAATGTGGGCGTGACCGCCTACGACGTGTTCCGCGGAGGCGTGAAGATTGGCACCGCGACCGGCTCGCCGCCCGGGACGACCTTCGTCGACAGCGGCCTGTCCCCGAACACGGCCTACAGCTACGCCGTGCTCGCCCGCGACGCCCAGGGCAACGCGTCCGCCCAGAGCCTGGCCGCGACGGTCACCACCGGCCAGGCCTGCGCGAACCCCGTCTGCTCCGTCACCCAGGTCGCCACCGACACGGACATCCCGTGGGGCCTGGTGAACCTGCCGGACGGCACGGTGCTCTACGGCCGCCGGGACGCGCAGGACATCGTCCGGCTGGATCCGGCGACGGGACAGAAGACGTCCGTGGGCACCGTCCCCAACGTGCAGAGCACCGACGGCGAGGGCGGGCTGATGGGGCTGGCCCTCTCCCCCACCTTCTCCACGGACCGGTGGCTGTACGTGATGCACACCTCCCCCACCGACAACCGCATCGTGCGCCTGCGGTATGAGAACGGCGCCCTGAACACGGCGTCGCTCCAGGTGCTGCTCCAGGGCATCGGCCGCAACAAGTTCCACAACGGCGGACGCCTGCGCTTCGGGCCGGACGGCAAGCTCTACGCGTCCACCGGCGATGCGCAGAACGGCGCGTACGCGCAGGACCTCAACAACCTGGCCGGCAAGGTGCTGCGGCTCAACACGGACGGCACCATTCCGTCCGACAACCCCTTCGGCAACTACGTGTGGAGCTACGGCCACCGCAACCCGCAGGGGCTGGCGTTCGACTCGCAGGGGCGCCTCTGGGAGCAGGAGTTCGGCAACTCCGTGATGGACGAGACCAACCTCATCCAGAAGGGCGGCAACTACGGCTGGCCGAACTGCGAAGGCACCGTGTCCCAGGGCGGTTCCGGCTGCGCGACGGCCGGGTACATCGCGCCGAAGCAGACCTACCCCACGGCGGAGGGCTCCTGCTCCGGCATCGCGGTGGTGCGCGACGTCCTCTACGTGGCCTGCGCCCGCGGCACGCGC
This sequence comes from Corallococcus exercitus, assembly GCF_003611585.1. Taxonomy (GTDB): domain Bacteria; phylum Myxococcota; class Myxococcia; order Myxococcales; family Myxococcaceae; genus Corallococcus; species Corallococcus exercitus. The sequence goes on from NZ_RAVW01000008.1 coordinate 33,288, forward strand.
CTCTACCGTGAGGTCATCAGCGGCTCCAGCCTGACCAACGTGCAGCAGTTCTTCGTGGGCACCTACGGCCGGCTGCGTACCGTCGAGCCGACCCCCGACGGCAACCTGTGGATGACCACCACCAACCAGGGCGACAAGGACAGCATCCCCAACAACAGCAACGAGCGGATCTTCCGCGTCGTCCTGGGGCAGTAGCGCAAAGGCTCACGCATGGCGCCCCGCCGCGCCATGCGTGAGCGGTCCTTCAGTCCGGCCAGGTCCAGTCGGCGATCTCAGGCCGGTCCCGGCCGTGCTCGTGCGCGTAAGCCAGGTTGTCGAGGATGGCGTTCTTCATCTCCTCCTTCAGGTGCCCCGCCTTCACGGACAGCCCCGGCACGCGGTCGATGACGTCGATGACCAGGTGGAAGCGGGACGTCTCGTTCAGGATCGCCAGCTCGAAGGGCGTGTTGATGTTCCCCTTCTCCCGGTAGCCATGCACGTGCAGGTCTTCGTGGTCGATGAAGCGATACGCGAGCTTGTGGATGAGCGAGGCATAGCCGTGGAAGCTGAAGATGATGGGCTTGCCCGGCGGGAACAGGCTCTGGAACTCACGTTGGGTGGACCCGTGCGGGTGGTCCGCCGACGACTGCAGCTTGAACAGGTCGACGACGTTGATGAAGCGCAGCTTCAGGTTCGGTGCGCGCGCGCGGAGGATGGAAGCGGCGGCCAGGGCCTCCTGCGTCGCGACGTCGCCGCAGCAGGCCATGATGACGTCCGGCTCCGCGTCCTCGTCCGTGCTGGCCCGCTTCCAGATGCCAAGCCCCTTGGCGCAGTGGGAGACGGCCTCGTCGATGCTGGTGAACTGCAGGTGCTTCTGCTTGTCCGCGACGATGACGTTGACGCAGTCGGTGCTGCGCAGGCACTGGTCCGCCACCACCAGCAGCGTGTTGGCGTCCGGCGGCAGGTAGATGCGCGTGACCGAGCCGGACTTGTTCGTCACCAGGTCGATGAAGCCCGGGTCCTGATGTGAGAACCCGTTGTGGTCCTGACGCCATACCGTCGAGGACAGCAGGATGTTCTCCGAGGCGACGGGCGCCCGCCAGCTCACGTGGTTCTTGCTGATGTCCAACCACTTGGCGTGCTGGTTGAACATGGAGTCGACGACGTGGGCGAACGCCTCGTACGTGTGGAAGAAGCCGTGCCGCCCCGTGAGCAGATACCCTTCCAGCCAGCCCAGCAGCGTGTGCTCCGACAGCATCTCCATGACGCGGCCGTCCCGCGCGAGGTAGCCCCCGTCCGCGTCCTCCGGCAACAGGTTGGCCATCCAGGTCTTCCCGCTCACCTCGTAGAGGGCCTGGAGCCGGTTGGAGGCGGTCTCGTCCGGACCGAAGACGCGGAAGGACGTCGGATTGTCGCGCATGATGTCGCGCAGGAACTCGCCGAGCGGCTTCGTGTTCTCATGCAGCGTGGTGCCGCGCGTGCCGACCTTGACCGCGTAGTCGCGGAAGTCCGGCAGCTTGAGCGCCTTGCGGAGCAGGCCGCCGTTGGCGTGGGGGTTCGCGCTCATCCGCCGGTGCCCCTTGGGCGCGAGCGACCGGAGCTCCGGCATCAGCCGTCCCTCCGCGTCGAACAGCTCCTCGGGCCGGTAGCTGCGCATCCAGTCCTCGAGCGCCTTCAGGTGCGCCGGGTTTTCGCGCACGGCGCCAAAGGGGACCTGGTGTGAGCGCCAGGAGCCCTCCAGCTTGTGCCCGTCCAGCTCCTTCGGACCGGTCCAGCCCTTGGGCGAGCGCAGGACGATCATGGGCCAGCGGGGGCGCGTCGGGGTGTCCGTCAGCCGCGCCGTCTTCTGCAGGGCGCGGATCTCCGCGACGGCCTGCTCCAGGGTCTCCGCCATCTTCTGGTGCATCTGGGCCGGGTCGCTGCCCTCGACGAAGTAGGGCTTGTAGCCGTAGCCGACGAACAGGGCCTCCAGCTCCTCCGGGCTGATGCGGGCGAGGATGGTCGGGTTGGCGATCTTGTACCCGTTGAGGTTCAGGATGGGCAGCACGGCGCCATCCCGCACGGGGTTGATGAACTTGTTGGAATGCCAGGCCGTCGCGAGCGGCCCCGTCTCCGCCTCGCCGTCACCCACGACGCAGGCGACGATGAGGTCCGGGTTGTCGAAGGCCATGCCGTACGCGTGGGAGAGGCTGTAGCCCAGCTCGCCGCCTTCGTGGATGGAGCCCGGCGTCTCCGGGGTGACGTGGCTGCCGATGTGGCCGGGGAAGGAGAACTGCTTGAAGAACTTCCGCATCCCCTCCGCGTCCTGGCTCTTGTCCGGATAGACCTCCGAATAGGTGCCCTCCAGGTACGCCGGCCCGAGCACGCCCGGGGCGCCGTGGCCCGGCCCGGCCACGAAGATGACGTCCAGGTTCTGCTCCACGATGAGCCGGTTCAGGTGGACCCAGGTGAACGAGAGCGCCGGGCTCGCGCCCCAGTGGCCCAGCAGCCGGTGCTTCACGTCCTTCGGAACCAGGGGCCGGTGCAGCAGCGGGTTGTCCTGGAGGTAGATCATCCCCACCGCCAGGTAGTTGCACGCGCGCCAGTACGCGTTCATCAGCTCCACTTCCCTGGCGGTGAGCGGTCCCCCGCCCCGGGTCCGCTCACGGCCGGGAGCCGAGGGCCCATGGCCGTGCTCCCTTGCTGACAAGGGCGGCCCATACTCCGACGCTTCCGTCCCTTCGGGGTGTGCCATGACATGCCTCTCAGTGATGGGTGTGGAGTGTGGAGTCAGCCTGGCTGTGAATGGCGGACGGCTCCATGGCCCGGGCGAAACCCGCCTCGCCTTCCATTTCCGCGCTGTACGTGCCCAGGGTCGCCGCGCTGTCGCACCAGGCGCGGTGGTGGAACGCCCGCTGGGCGGCGGGCACCTGCTCGCTCCGACCTCCCCAGGCTTCGAGCGCCTCGTCCTGCAGCGCGCGTCCGTAGGAGAAGCTCAGCGTCCAGGGCTTCGGGCCTTCCAGCGCATTGATGGCGTTGAGGTGCTCCGTGGCCAGGACCGCGTCCTGCCCGCCGGACAGGAAGACGACCCCGGGGACCGCGGGCGGCACATGGCGTGTCAGGACGCGCAACGTCGCCTCCGCCACCTCGTCCACCGAAGCCTGTCTCGCGAAGCCGTGGCCCGCGGTGACCATGTTCGGCTTGAGCAGCATCCCTTCCAGGGACACCCGCGCGGCGAAGAGCTCATTGAAGACCGCTTGCAGCACGCGCCCCGTCACGTCCTCACATCGCTCGAGCGCATGCGCGCCATCCATCAGGACTTCCGGTTCCACGATGGGCACCAGGCCCTGCTCCTGACAGAGCGCGGCGTAACGCGCGAGCGCGTGCGCGTTCGCGTGGATGCACGTCGCGCTGGGCATCCCGGCGCGGATGACGAAGACCGCGCGCCACTTGGCGAAGCGCGCACCGAGCTCGCGGTACTCCTCGAGCCGCTCGCGGAGCCCGTCGAGCCCCTCCGTGACGGACTCTCCCGGCGCGCCGGCCAGGGGGTGGACGCCGGCGTCGACCTTGATGCCGGGGATGATGCCGCGGTCCGACAGCAGCTTGATCAGCGGAGTGCCCGCCGCGCTGTCCTGCCGGATCGTCTCGTCCTGCAGGATGACACCTCCGATGAACTCGGCGATGCCGGGCGTACTGAAGAGCAGCTCCCGATAGGCGCGGCGGCTGTCCGCGGTCGACTCGATCTCGCGCGCGGTCAGGCGCTTGGTGATCGTGGAAACCGTCTCGTCCGCCGCCAGGATGCCCATTCCATCAGCGATGATGGCTCGCGCGGTTTCACCGAGCCCTGGCATCGTCGGCATGTGTTCCTCCCGTCTTCCTGAGGGTGAAACTGAGTGCGTCCTGACGCGCCGACAACCCGCGAGGGGGCGCTCGGCAACGGGGCTGCCTTTGAGCGCCGGACGGATGGTGCGACCCACGTCGCGATTGCCATCTTGACGCTGGACCCCGCTGTCACTGGCGACGCCCGGTGCGCGGTCGCGCCGGCGAGCGGGCGGGCGCTGGAGACAACCATGACCCTCAAGTTGCTCATCGCGGATGTCGACGGGACCATGGTGACGCGGGACAAGATCCTCACCGCGCGAACCTGCGACGCCGTTGCCCGGCTGCGCGACAGCGGCATCCTGTTCACCCTCACGAGCGGGCGTCCGCCGCGCGGAATGGCAGGGCTGGTGGCCCCGCTGAAGCTCACCGCCCCCCTGGCCGCGTTCAACGGCGGCGTGTACGTCAAACCCGATCTCACGACGGTGCTGGCCCAGCGGACCCTGCCGCCCGCCATTGCCAGACAGGCCGTCGACTTCATGCTCCAGGCGGGCCTGGATGTCTGGGTATACCAGGGGGCGGATTGGTTCCTCCGCGCCCCCGACGCCTTCCGCGTGGCGAGGGAGAAGAGCAACGTCGGGTTCGACCCGGTCGTCATCGCGGACCTGCACGGCGTGCTCGACGCCGCCATCAAGCTCGTCGGGGTGAGCGAGGACACGGCGCGGGTCGCGCGGTGTGAGGCCGAACTCGCCCTGCGGCTGGGAACGGAGGCCTCCGCGGCGCGCTCCACGCCCTACTACGTCGACGTCACGCACCCCGAAGCAAACAAGGGAATGGTCGTGCGCGAGGCCGCGCGCCTCCTCGGGCTTCCGCTCGAGCAGATCGCGGCCATCGGGGACATGGCCAATGACCTGCCCATGCTGAACACCGCGGGCATGGGCATCGCCATGGGCAACGCCAGCCCGGAGGTCCAACGGTTCGCACGCCACGTCACGCGCAGCAACGATGAGGAGGGCTTCGCCCACGCGGTCGACACCTTCATCCTGGGCCAGCCACCCCTCGCGCGGACGAAGCTGGGGCTTCCACCCCGCACGCGCGCCTGCCTCTTTGGCCTCGACGGCGTCCTCACCCAGACCGCCAGCCTCCACGCCCGGGCCTGGAAACAGCTCTGCGACTACTACCTGCGGCAGCGCGCGCGCTCCTCCGGGCAGCCCTTCATCCCCTTCGACCTGGTGCGCGACTACAGCCGCTACTTCGACGGCAAGCTGTCCCAGGAAGGCCTTTACGCGTTCCTCGACGCTCGCGGCATCGAGCTGCCGGAGAACACGGTCCACGCGCTGAACGACCGCAAGTCCGGGCTCCTGACCGAGCTGCTCCAGCAGGAGCGCGTGGAGACGTATGAGGGAACGGTCCGCTACGTCCAGGCGGCGCGCGCCATGGGACTCAAGACCGCGGCCGTCTCCGCGAGCAGGCACGGCGCTGGGATGCTCCAGTCGGCCGGCCTCCTGGACCTCTTCGACGCGCGGCTCGACGCCACGATGCCCCCCGAGCTCTACCTCGCGGCGACCCGTTCCCTGGGCGTCGACACCGAGGAAGCGGTCGTCTTCGAGGACACGCCCGCCGGCGTCGCGGCCGCACGGGCCGCCCACTTCGCCTATGTCATTGGCGTTGACCGGCTGGGCCAGCCCGCGGAGCTGCGCCGCCACGGCGCGGACCTCGTGGTGGCGGACCCCGCCGCCCTCCTCGGGCAGGAGGTCAGTACCTCTCGGGGATGAAGTTCTTCCCCCGGAGCGAGGCGTCGTCGTCGTACGCGCCCTGCTTGGAGCGACGGGGCAGCTTCACCTTGGGACGCTTCACCTGCTCGTGGGGAATCTTCTCCAGCAGGAAGCGGATGCAGTTGAGCCGCGCCTTCTTCTTGTTGTCGGAGCGCAGGATGTGCCAGGGCGCATGCGGTGTGTCCGTCGCGGCCAGCATCTGGTCCCGCGCCCGGGAGTAGTCGTACCAGCGGGTCCAGGACTTGAGGTCCATCGGGCTGAGCTTCCATTGCCGGAGGGGGTCGTCGATGCGCGCCGCGAACCGCCGCTCCTGCTCCGCCTTGCCGACCTCGAGCCAGATCTTCAGCAGGAGGATTCCGCTCTCGATCATGTACTTCTCGAAGACGGGACAACCGACCAGGAAGCGCTCGTGCTCCTCGGGAGTGCAGAAGCCCATCACGGGCTCCACGCCGGCCCGGTTGTACCAGCTGCGGTCGAAGATCACGATCTCACCCGCAGCGGGGAAATGCGGCACGTACCGCTGCAGGTACATCTGTGATTGCTCCCGGCTTGAAGGCGCCGGGAGGGCCACCACGCGAAACACCCGGGGGCTCACCCGCTCCGTGATGGCGCGAATCGTTCCCCCCTTCCCCGCGGCGTCCCGCCCTTCGAAGACCACGATGACGCGCATCCCCTCCTGCTTGACCCAGTCCTGGAGCTGGCAGAGCCGGGCCTGGAGCTTGCGAAGCTCCTTGTCGTAGTCCTTGCGCTTCAGGGGCTCCGAATGGGTGTCCTGGGCCATGGCCTCAGGGTCGTGCGACCCGACGACATGCGCAATGCGTACCCTGGGGAGACGCGTCCGCCAGCCGAAGGCGTCCGGCGGAAGACGCCAGCCTTGTGGGGCCGGCGACATCCACGTCGCCCCCAGGCCGGTGTCTTGCATTGCTGAAAGGACATCGCGGACTGTCCCGCGGGGCATCCGGGCCGCTCGTACTTCCATGCCTTCCGCGCAGTGCGGACCCTCCCATCCATCGAGGTGTCTCGGATGAGGGGGACGGACAACACCATGCGGGGGATGAAGCCGGGGTTCGGCCCCATCGTCGGCGCATTACCGCTGCTCGGCGTCCTATCAGCGCTCTCTGGGTGCACGGTAGGTCCCAACTTCAAGAGGCCCGAGGCCGCGGTCGCCAAGGAGTGGCGCACCCAGGACGACCCCCGGCTCAAGAAGCAGGCCGAGGTCGACTCCCAATGGTGGAAGTCGTTTGGGGATCCGTCGCTCGACCGGCTCGTCGAGCTTGCCTACCGGCAGAACCTGCCGTTGCAGATCTCGGGGCTGAGGATCGTGGAGGCGCGCGCCCAGCTGGCCATCCTCACCGGCCGGCAGTATCCGCAGGTGCAGGTGGCCACCGGCAGCGCCGCCGCGGTGGGACGCAGTGAGAACGCCGCCGCGTCCAACCTGCTCGACCTGGCCAACCTCGGCGACCTCGACCGCCACTACCTGGAATACCAGCTGGGCTTCGACGCGCTGTGGGAGGTGGACTTCTGGGGCAAGTACCGGCGGGGAGTGGAGTCGGGAACCGCCAACCTGCTCGCGTCCGTGGCGGACTACCAGTCCTCTCTCGTGTCGCTCACCGCGGAGGTCGCGCGGACCTATGTCCTGGTGCGGACGTACGAGGTGCTCATCGAGCAGGCGCAGGAGAACGCCAGGATCCAGGAGGAGGGCTTCCGGATCGCCGAGTCGCGCTTCAGCAATGGTGCCACGTCGGAGCTCGACGTGACGCAGGCCGCGACCCTGCTGGAGAGCACCCGGGCCACCATCCCCCAGCTGGAGGGCGGGCTGGACCAGGCTCGCAACGCCCTGAGCACGCTCCTGGGCCAGCCCACGGGCGCCGTGGAGGCCTTGCTGGCGGGTCCCAAGCGGATTCCCGTGGCGCCCGCGACGGTGGCGGTCGGAATGCCGGCGGAAATCCTTCGGCGGCGCCCGGATGTCCGCAGCGCGGAACTCTTCGCCGCCGCGCAGTGCGCGCGAATCGGCATCGCCGAGGCGGAGCTCTATCCAAGCTTCTCCCTCTTCGGGACGATCGGGCTGCAGGCGAGCACCGCCGGCTCGGCCTCCGGCAACCTCTTCTCCCTGGGCAGCCTCGTCTACTCCGTGGGCCCCCGCATCGTCTTTCCCTTCCTCAACTACGGCCGCCTGAAGAACGGGGTGCGGGTGGAGGACGCGCGGTTCCAGCAATTGCTGGTCAACTACCGCAACACGGTGCTCAAGGCGGGCCAGGAGGTGGAGGACTCCCTGGCGGGCTTCGTCAGTGCCCAGAAGGCCATGGCGTTCCAGCAGGCCGCCGTGAAGGCCGCGCAGCGGTCGGTGGAGCTCGCGGTGGTGCAGTACCGGGAAGGCGCCGTGGACTACCAGCGCGTGCTGGACGCGCAACGCTCACTCCTGGAACAGCAGAACAACCTGGCCCAGACAAGCTCCTCCATCGCCACGAACCTGGTCGCCCTCTACAAGGCGCTGGGCGGAGGCTGGGAGGTCCGCCGCGACCAGCCCGTCGTGCCCGAACCCATGCAGACCGAGATGGAGCAGCGGACCAACTGGGGGGACATGTTGTCCAAGCCGCGGGCGCAGGAAGCCAAGACGCTTTCGCAACCGGGAAAGCAATAGGGAGTCCGCCATGCCCAAGCTTCCGGAAGGAAAGATGAAGTGGATCCTCGGGTTGGTCGCCATCGCGATCCTCGCGTTCATTGGCTTCCGCTACTGGAAGGGGAAGCAATCCGAGCTGCCGGAGGGAATCGTCTCGGGCAATGGCCGCCTGGAGTCGAAGCTGGCGGATGTCGCCGCCAAGGAACCCCTGCGGGTGAAGCAAATCCTTGTCAACGAAGGCGACCTCGTCAAACCAGGTCAGGTGCTGGTGCAGTTGGACACGACCACGCTGGAGTCGAGCCTGGCGGAGGCCAACGCGAACCTCGCGGCCACGCAGGAGAAGATGGCGGTGGCCCAGGCGGGCATCGTCAGGCAGAAGAGTGAGATAGAGCTCGCCACCATCGAGGCCGAGCGCGCCCGCAGGTTGGTGAAGCAGGGGGCCGGCTCGCAGCGGGACGTGGACGTTCGCACGAGCCAGCTGGAGACCACCCGGGCCACCCTGGCGGAAGCGGAAGCCACGCTGAAGACCTCCAAGCAGGAGATCGAGGTCGCGCGAGCGAATGCCCAGACCATCCAGACGCGCATCGCGGATGCGACGCTCAGGTCTCCGGTGACGGGAAGAGTCCTCTACCGCCTGGCCGAACCCGGCGAGGTGCTCGCGCCCGGCGGACCGGCGCTCACGCTCGTGAACCTGGAGGACGTCTACATGGAGATCTTCCTCCCGGCCAGCGAGGCCGCCAAGGTGAAGATTGGCTCCGAGGCGCGCCTCACCGTCGACTTCGAGCCCAACCGCTCCATCCCCGGGTATGTGTCCTTCGTGTCCCCGGAAGCGCAGTTCACGCCCAAGCAGGTTGAAACCAAGAGCGAGCGGGAGAAGCTGGTGTTCCGCGTGAAGCTCCAGGTTCCCCGGCAGCTGGCCAGCCGCTACGTCGAGCGCATCAAGACAGGCATCCGGGGCGTCGGCTACGTCAAGGTGGACCCCTCCGTGGAGTGGCCCGCCCAGTTGCGGAACGTCATCACGGAGCAATCCGCGTCCCGTTAGCCGGGCACCGGGAGGGCTCCGCCATGGTCTCAGCCGTGTCCACAGAATCGCCGGCTGGCGCCTCCAGCAGGCCGGTGGTCTCCATCCAGGACGTGACCCACCGCTACGGCAAGGTCGTCGCGCTCGACGGCATCTCGCTCGACGTTCCCAGCGGCATCATGGTGGGCATCGTGGGGCCAGACGGCGTCGGCAAGTCGACGCTGATGGCCCTGGTCGCCGGCTCCAAGAAGATGCAGCAGGGACGGGTGACGGTCCTGGACGGGGACATCGCGGACGCCCGGCACCGGCGCGCCGTGGGGCCGCGCATCGCGTACATGCCCCAGGGGCTGGGGAAGAACCTCTATCTGGAGCTCAGCGTCTACGACAACGTCGACTTCATGGCCCGGCTCTTCGGGTTGTCGCCCGAGGAGCGCAAGGCGCGCGTCCCGGAGCTGCTCGCGGCCACCGGCCTGGGCAAGTTCGCGGAGCGCCCCGCCGGCAAGCTCTCCGGCGGCATGAAGCAGAAGGTGGGGCTGTGCGGCGCGCTGGTGCACGACCCCGACCTGCTCATCCTCGACGAGCCCACCACCGGCGTCGACCCGCTCTCCCGGCGGCAGTTCTGGAGCCTCATCGACGACATCCGCGGCGGGCGCCCCGGCATGAGCGTCATCATCTCCACGGCCTACATGGACGAGGCGCAGCAGTGGGACTGGATCGTCGCCATGGACGCGGGGCGCGTGCTGGCGACGGGGACGCCCGCGGAGCTGATGGAGCGCTCGGGGACCCAGAACCTGGAGCAATGCTTCATCGCGCTGCTGCCCGAGGAAAAGCGCCGGGGCCACAAGGAGATCGTCATCCCGCCCCGCGCGCCGGGCAAGGCGGAGCTGGCCATCGAGGCCCATGGGCTGACCCGCCGCTTCGGGACCTTCACCGCCGTGGACCACGTCACCCTGTCGATTGAGCGCGGGGAAATCTTCGGGTTCCTGGGCTCCAACGGCTGCGGCAAGTCCACGACCATGAAGATGCTGACCGGCCTGCTGCCGCCCACGGAAGGGACGGCGAAGCTCTTCGGCAGCGCCGTGGATGCCGGCAGCATGGAGGTGCGCAAGAACCTGGGCTACATGACGCAGGCGTTCTCGCTCTACGGCGAGCTGAGCGTCCAGCAGAACCTGGTCCTGCACGCGCGGCTCTACCACCTGCCGCCAGACAAGGCGAAGGCGCGCATCGACGAACTGGTCGAGCGCTTCGGCCTGGGCGCGCACCTGGAGGCGCTGGCCGGGGACCTGCCCATGGGCCTGCGCCAGCGGCTGTCGCTGGCCGTCGCCGTGCTGCACGGGCCGCAGATCCTCATCCTGGACGAGCCCACGTCGGGGGTCGATCCCGTCGCCCGGGACAGCTTCTGGGAGCTGCTCATCGACCTGTCGCGCAAGCAGGGCGTCACCATCTTCGTGACCACGCACTTCATGAACGAGGGGATGCGCTGCGACCGCATCTCCCTCATGAACGCGGGAAGGGTGCTGGCGGCGGACAGCCCCCAGAAGCTCATCGAGGCGCGCAACGCGGACAGCCTGGAGACCGCCTTCATCGGCTACATGGAGGACGCCATCGCCGAAAAGGCACGCACCGAGAGCAAGGACGCGGCGGCCAAGGACACGACGGCCAAGGACGCGACTCCCGCGCCCGAGGCCGCCCCGCCTCCGCCCCCGCCCGCGCATCGGGTGGACCGGGCCGGCCTCCGGCTGCGACTCGGCCGGTTGCTCGCATACAGCCACAACGAGGCCATCCAGATCCTCCGCGACAAGGTCCGGCTGGCGTTTGCCTTCATCGGCTCGGCGCTGCTGATGCTCGTCTTCGGCTTCGGCATCACGACCGACGTCGAGAACATCCGCTTCGCCGCGCTGGACATGGACCAGTCGCCCGAGAGCCGCGCGTATCTGGAACAGTTCAGCGCGGCGAAACCCTATTTCGCCCTGACTCCGCCGGCCGACTCCTCGGACGAGGCGCTCCGCAGGCTCCAGTCGGACGATGTCTCGATGGTGCTGGAGATTCCGCCTCGCTTCGGTCTGGACTTCCGCCGGGGCGCAGGACCGGAGGTGCTGGCGCAGGTGGACGGCGCCATGACCTTCCGTGGCGACACCGTCGAGCAATATGCCCAGGCGGTCCACAACCGGATGCTGAGGGATCCCGCGAGCGGCTTCTCTTCGGCCAGCGCCCGGAAGGACACGGCCAACATCGAAGAGCGCTACCTCTACAATCCAACCTTCGAGAGCGTCTACTCCATCGTGCCGAGTGTCCCGGCGCTGCTGCTGCTGCTGATCCCCGCGATCCTCATGACGGTCAGCATCGTGCGTGAGAAGGAGCTGGGGTCGATCATCAACTTCTATGTCACGCCCACGGGGAGGCTGGAGTACCTGCTTGGGAAGCAGCTGCCCTACGTGGCCATCGGGATGGTCAACTTCTTCATCCTGACCGCCCTGGCGCTGGTGGTCTTCGGTGTTCCCATCAAGGGCAGCTTCCTGACGTTGATCCTCTGCACGCTGTTCTACGTCGCGGCGACGACAGGCATTGGGATGGTGACGTCCACCTTCACCGGAAGCCAGGTGGCGGCGGTCTTCGTCACGGCCATCCTGACCATCGTGCCGACCATCCAGTTCTCCGGCTTGTTGCAGCCGGTCTCCACGCTGCAGGGCGGGGCCGGTGTCGTCGGTTCCATCTGGCCGGCCACCTATTACATGCACGCCAGCCTGGGCGCCTTCACCAAGGGGCTGGGGGCGGGGCTCATCCTGAGGGACGTGGCCTTCCTGGCCGTGTGCGTCCCCGTCCTCCTGGGTATCAGCGTCATCGGCTTGAGAAAGCAGGAGAAATAGAGGTGAACTCGCTGCTCAACATCATATGGCTCGGGCTCAAGGAGCTTCGCAGCCTGGTGAGCGACGCGGTCCTGGTCGTCTTCGTCGTCTATGCCTTCACGCTGGCAATCTATGTCCAGGCCACGGGGACCTCGAGCGAGGTGAACAACGCCTCGATTGCCTTCGCCGACGAGGACGGGTCCGCGTTGTCCAAGGAGTTGATCAACGCCTTCTATCCGCCCCGCTTCAAGCAGCCGGAGATCATCTCCCCGGATGAGGTCCAGGCGGACATGGACAGGGGCCGGTTCATGTTCGTCGTCGTGATTCCGCCCCGCTTCGAGCACGACCTCCGCGCGGGGCGCAACCCGGACATCCAGGTGAACATCGACGCGACCGCCATGCAGCAGGCGGGCATCGGCTCCGGCTACATCAAGAACATCATCAACGACCGCATCTCCTCCTTCATGAAGCGCACGGAGGAGACGGGGGCGAAGCCCGTCAACCTGGTCGTCCGCAAGCTCTTCAACCCCAACGGGGTCTCTTCCTGGTTCAAGAGCGTGGTGGCCATCATCAACCAGATCACCCTGCTCACCGTCGTGCTGACGGGCGCGGCGGTCATCCGCGAACGCGAACACGGAACGCTGGAGCACCTGCTCGTGATGCCGCTGACCTCGTTCGAGATCGCGATGGCGAAGGTCTGGGCCAACGGGCTGGTGATTCTGGTGGCGACCGCGGCGTCGCTCCTCCTGGTCGTGCACATGGTGCTGAAGGTGCCGTTCGCCGGCTCGGTGGTGCTGTGGTTCGCGGGCGTCGTGCTCTACCTGTTCTTCGCCACGGCGCTCGGCATCTTCCTGGGGACCATCTCCCGCTCGATGGCGCAGTTCGCGCTGCTCATCATCCTGGTGGTGCTGGTGCTGATGCTGCTTTCGGGCGGGAGCACGCCCGTGGAGAGCCAGCCGAAGTGGCTGCAGTACGTCACGTACCTCCTGCCGGCCCGGCACTTCGTCAGCTTCTCGCAGGTCATCATCTACCGCGGCGGAGGGCTGACGGCCGTCTGGCGCCAGTTCCTGATGGTGGGCGCGGTGGGCATGGGGTTCTTCGTCTACAGCCTGGCGCTCTTCCGCAAATCCATCGCGGTGAGCAAGTAGGAGGGCAGGCCAGTGGCTCAAGCCTGGGCGCCGGGCAGCCAGGAAGGTCCTCCCCCGCACGGGCCCTTCCTGGACCCAGGTCCATGGTCCGCCCGGTCGCGATGCTTAGCGTCAAGGCATGCGCGCACTTACCTACGAAGGTCCCTACCGGGTCGCGGTGCGGAACAAGCCCGACCCTCGCATCGAACATCCCCAGGACGGCATCGTCCGGGTGACGTCCGCGGCCATCTGCGGCTCGGACCTTCACCTGCTCCACGGGCTGGTGCCGGACACCCGCATCGGCTTCACCTTCGGCCATGAGTTCGTGGGCGTGGTGGAGGAGCTGGGCCCTACGGCCCGCAGCCAGGGATTGAAGAAGGGCGACCGCTTGATGCTGCCCTTCCAGATCTTCTGCGGCGGCTGCTACTTCTGTCAGCGCGGCCTCACGTCCTGCTGTGACAGCACCAACCCGGCGACGGACGCGGGCACGGGCATCTACGGCTATTCCCACTCGTTCGGAGGCTACGACGGCGGGCAGGCCCAGTACGTGCGCGTGCCCTTCATCGGCGTGGACGCGGAGAAGGTGCCCGAGGAGGTCTCGGACCTGGACGCGCTGCCCATCACCGACGCCTTCTCCACCGGCTATCAGGGCGCGGAGATGTGTGACCTGAAGGGCGGGGAGACGGTGCTGGTGCTCGGCTGCGGGCCGGTGGGCCTCTTCGCCATGTGGAGCGCCTGGGCCATGGGCGCCGGCCGGGTCATCGCGGTGGACAAGGAGGACTACCGCCTGGAGTTCGCGCGGCAGTGGCTGGGCGTGGAGACGCTCAACTTCAACGACGTGGACCTGGTCACCACGGTGAAGGGGATGACGGAGGGACGCGGCGCGGACGCGACGGTGGAGGCCGTGGGCTGTGAAGCGGCGGGCTCGCCGGTGCACCGCACGATGGGCGTGCTCATGAAGGCGGAGGCCGGCTCCCCGGTGGCCGTCAACTTCGCCATCCACGCGACGCGCAAGGGCGGCGTCATCTCGCTCATCGGCGCGTACGGGCCTCCGGCGGTGGGCGTGGACCTGGGCACGTACATGAACAAGGCGCAGACGATGCGCACCGGCCAGGCGAGCGTGAAGCGCTACATGCCGCACCTGCTGGAGCACGTGCGCGCCGGGCGCATCCAGCCCTCGCGCGTCTTCACCCACCGCCTGCCGCTGGAGCAAGCGCCCGAGGGCTACCACACGTTCGCGCAGAAGCAGGACGGCTGCATCAAGGTCGCCCTCTTCCCCAACGGAGAACACCTGCACTGAGAGGAGCCGTGTGATGAACCCCACGCCCGACACGAACACCGAGCAGCCCAAGCTCGCCACGCAGCAGGAGGTGGAGCGGCACTCCGCATATCAGGCAATGCAGCGCTCCGAGCGCCCGTCCTATTGGGGCGTCGACCTGGACCCCGCGCGCCGGCCCGGCGTCCCGATGATGAAGGAGCCGCGGCCGATGCCCAACGCGCGCTTCCCACCGGAGCCCCAGCAGGGCCCGTCCGCGGTGCCCATGCACGGACGTCCCAACAAGCAGATGCCACCGGTGTTCGGCACCGCCACCCCGCTCCACGGCGTCTCCGGCCTCATCCGGCGCGCCGCGTACCGGAAGCCGGACCACTACCCCAGCCACTGGCTGCTCAAGATGTTCGCCGACCGGGTGGACTCCTGGGGCTACCACACCGGCAAGGTCCTGAAGGTGGTGGGCCCCGTCGCGGTGGTGGCCCTGCTGGTTGGCATGGCGCGCGAGCGGTCCGCCTTCGCGAGATAGGCCGCGCGAAATTCACTGGCATCGCGAGGAGGCACTATCCTCCTCGCGATGCGACTGCTCCCCCGCCTCCACCTCTTCGAGTTCCTCGACCAGCCGTGGCTGCCCGCGCCGTTGCGCCGTGGCGAGGTCGACTACCTGCACGTCGTGCTGGACCGGACGCGGCCCTACGACGCCGTGGCCCCGCAGCTGGGGGAGCTGTTGCGCATGACCGGGACGAACCGGATCATCGACCTGTGCTCCGGCACGGGCGGCCCCTGGCGCACGCTGCTCCCGGTGCTGCGCAAGGTGCATCCCGAGGCCGAGGTCGTGCTCACGGACCTCCACCCCACCCCGGTGCCGGAGCTGCCCGAGGGCGCCCGGTACCGCGACACCCCGGTGGACGTCACCCGCATCCCGGAGGAGCTGACGGGGCTGCGCACCCTCTTCGAGGCGCTGCATCACTTCCGCCCGAAGCAGGCGCGCGCGCTCCTCGCGGACGCCGCCACGCGCGGAGTCCCCATCGCCGCCTTCGAGCTCACGCAGCGCTCCATGCCCTACGTCCTCATCCAGCTGCTGCTCATCATCCCCCTGGTGTGGGGCTTCACCCCGCTCATCCGCCCGGTGCGCTGGTGGCGGCTGCTGCTCACCTACCTGGTGCCCATCATCCCCCTGCTCATCCTCTGGGATGGCGTGGTGTCGTCGCTGCGGACGTACGCGCCGGAGGACCTGGAGGAGCTGACGGAGGGGCTGGACGCCAATGGCTACCGCTGGCACACCGGGGTCCATCGCGCGCAGGGAATGACCATCACCTATCTGCTCGGACTGCCTCGGCAACGGTAGGGATTGAGAAGAACAGGCGAAAAGCACCGGAACACTCCTACCTCCTCGAGGTGCCCCTTGAAGCGCAATGCCTTGCGCCCCACCCTCCGACCGCCGAGGGCCGGAAGGAGAAGGCATGCATGTAAGTACTTGGGGTTGCCTGCTGGGGTTGGCGCTGGCAGGGGTGGGCTGTGGGGCTTCGCAGGGCGATGAAGGGTCAGGGGAGGCGGTCCCCACCGCCACGGAGGAGGACTCCCGCGAGGTGAGCGCCCAGGCGTGCCCTCCCGGGGTGGCGTCCCGGGTGGCCACCCTCCTGCCTCCGGACTCCGGCGGCTTCGCGGGGGAGCTCACCAACGTCCAGGGGACGCTCTACTTCGTCACCTCCACCTTCGACACGGGTTCGGTCCTGTGGCGCAGTGACGGCACGGAGGCAGGGACCGTCCCGGTGAAGACGTTTCCGGGGCCGCCCGGCGTCTACCAGCCGACGAACCTCGTCGCGGTGGGCAACAGGCTCTTCTTCCAGACGCGCACCCCGGCCACCGGCATGGAGCTGTGGATCAGCGATGGAACGGAGGGCGGGACCCGGCTGGTCAAGGACATCACTCCCGGCGCGGCCGACTCCGTCCTGGAGCCGGCCTATGAGCTCAATGGCCGCCTGGTGTTCTTCCGCTGGGTGCCGGTGTCGGCGAACGAGTCGAGGCCGGAGCTGTGGCGGTCCGACGGGACGTCCGCGGGCACGCTGCGGGTGCGGAACTTCCGCGCCTTCACCGGCTTGAGCTACTACAAGCTGAAGGTCGGCAACGCGCTGCTCTTCTTCTTCTCCGAGGAGACGGGCACCACGCTGTGGCGCACCGACGGCACGCTGGCCGGGACCACCTCCGTCAAGCAGCTGGACGCGGGGTCCACCTACGTCAGGGACGTGAGCCGCCCGGGTGAGACGCCGCTGTTCATCCTGGATGACGGCCCCAACCACGAAGTGTGGAAGACGAATGGCACCGCGGCGGGGACCGTCCGCCTGGACTCCTTCGGCCATCCCGTGAACCTGCTCGGGACGCTGGGCACGTCCGTCTATCTGACGTCCGTGGACAGCCCGGTGACGAAGCGGCTGCGCATTGAACGGCTCTCATTGAGCGGCGACGGCAAGACGCGCATCACCACCCTGCCCAACCCCTATGGGTCCGAGGAGTACGCGTATCCCGCCGTGCGGACGGCGGTGGTCTCCGGCGGCGACATCTACTTCTCCCTGGTCATCCAGAGCGACGCCCCCGTGGCCCGGGCCGTGTCGCTGTGGGCGACGAATGGGACCGCCGCAGGGACCCGCGAGCTCTTCGACAACCGCTATGTGGAGTACGGCTACCGCTACCCCCTGTTCGCCACCGGCACGGGCCAGGTCCTGTTCGGCGGCGCGCCGGACGAAGACGGGCCCGCCTTCCCCTACTTCACCCGGGGCTCCGTGGCGACACAGGGCCGGCTGGCGGACGTCGCCTATCCGGACTCGTTCACCCGCGTGGGCAGTCGCATCTTCTTCACCGCCTATGACGCCACCAACGAGCGCGAGCTGTGGTCCGTGCCGGCCACCTTCAGCTGCCCGCCGGGGCTGACCGGAGCGCACGAGTAGGCAGGGCGGGCGCCGGGGCGGGCACGCGCCCCGGTGTCCCCACACCCGATGCGGTACACTCCACCGGTCACACCCGTGACCGCGCTGGAATGCCCTCCGACCTGCTGGAAATCTCAGACCTCATCGTCGACTACGACGTCGCGACGCTCCAGCCCCGGCCGGTGTCCCGCTCGGCGGTCGTGGCCCGGCTCGAGGCGAACGGGCAGCGGTCCGCCGCGCGGTTCGTGCGGCGGCTCCCCGCGTCCAATGACACGCTCGACGCCGAGGCCTGCAACCTGGCCCTGCTGCGCTCGCACATCGAGTTGCAGCGGCTGAGCGAGGAGTTCCTGCAGGCGGACCGCATCCGCTGCGTGCTGCTGCCCCTGCTGCAGGCGCTGCGCGACGCAGGCGTGAAGCCTCCACTGCGCATCGTCGACGTCGGCTGTGGGCTGGGCTACGTCGTCCGCTCGCTCGCGGCGCACGGGCGGCTGGGGCGGGACGTGGAGCTCATCGGCTGCGACATGAACGTGACGCTGATTGAAAGCGCCCGGCGGCTCGCGGAAGAGGAGTCCCTCTCCTGCGAGCTCAAGGTCGCGAACGCGTTCCAGCTGGAGCAGCCCGGCCACGTCTTCATCTCCACGGGCGTCCTGCATCACTTTCGTGGAAACGACCTGAACGCGTTCTTCGCCGGCCAGCGGCAGGGGCACGCCTTCGTGCACTACGACATCCAGCACTCGGTGCTCTCGCCCTGGGGTTCGTGGATGTTCCACCAGGCCCGCATGCGGGAGCCGCTCGCGCGCCACGATGGCGTCGTCTCCGCGCGGCGTGTCCATCCCACGCAGACGCTGCTGTCGGCGGCCCGGACGGCGACAGGGTTCACCTGCGCGTCCCTGGACGGTGCCCGGAACCTCCTTGGCGCCGCGCTTCGTCCGATGACCGCCACGCTCGGGGCGCGCGCGGAGCTGTGGGAACCGCTTATGCGCCACCTGGGTCCGCTGCGCGCACGGCTGGGGCCTGACCGATGAACGCGGTCCTTCCCGTGCTGCTCGCGCTGCTGGCCATCACGGATGCCTCGTTCTGCGGCTTCCGGGTCGCCGCGGGCCGGGATGCCCGCATCTTCAAGGCCGACTTCTACCGGCATGCGATTCGCCGGGGGATGGGGCGGGGGATCTTCACGACCGCGCTGGTGGGTGCCGGCATCGCCGGGGCCTGCCTGTTCTCACCGGGGCTGTTCGCGCAGCTGCTCATCTGCGCGCAGGCGATTCTTTGGGTGCTCCTGCCGTACGCCACCCTGACCCTGGTGGGCATGGGCGTCTGGGCGGCAGCGGAGGCGGATGCGCGGACGCTCGCGAGCGTGGTGGTCCTGGGGCCGTTCACGCTGATCCGCCCCTGGGTCATCGCCGCGGCGGCCGTCGTCGGCGCGTGGAAGGCGCCAGGCTTCACCGCGGCGCTCGTCACCGTCGTGGCTTGCGGCGTCCAGCTCGCGCTCGAGCCCTGGCTGAACGTGGGCATGCGACCCAGGCTGCCGGGCCCTGGGTCCGGCGGGACCGTGAAACACGAATACAGGCGTGTTTCCTGACACTTCCAGGGACCCCTCCCTCCCCTGGCTTGCTCGCTCCCCGGTCCCTTCCTAGGATTCCGGACTCCGCCGGATCCCCCCTCATCCCAGGAGCATCACCATGCGGTACACGCGCAAGAACGTTTCCGAGCTGCTCGACACCGTGAAGGGCACCCCCGACGTGGTGGGCTTCTGGACGTCCACCATCGGCAGCTACACGTACAACATCACCCCGTCGGCGGGCGGCAACATCCTCCAGGACATCTACAATCCGAATCACCGGATGTGCGAGGACGGCGGCCAGACCGTCTTCGAGGACGCGTCCCAGATCGGCTGCTACTAGCGCCTTCCGCGCCGCCTCCCTCCACGCCACACCCGGAGCACACCCATGCGTTACACGCGCAAGAACGTCAGTGACTTGTTGAGCTCGGTGCAGGGCAGCCCGGATGTCCAGGGCCACGGCACCTCGACCTTCGCCGGCGCCACCTGGACGATGGTCCCCTCCTTCGGCGGCGGCGCCGTCTGGCAGAACTCCTGGACGTACCAGTGGACCTGCGAGGACGGCGGCACCGTCACCGCCGAGGACCGCTCCACGTTCGGCTGCTACTAGCGCCGCGCCTTCCCACCCGCCGTTCCACCCGCCGCACGGAGGTCCCCGATGCGTTTCACGCGCAAGGATGTCTCGGAGTTGCTGGAGCTGGTCCACGGAGGCCCGGACGTCATGGGCTTCGCCACGTCGAACTTCTCCAACACCACCTATTCGCTCGTCGCATCGGGGCCGGGAACGGTCTGGCAGGACCTCTACAACTCGGCCCACCGGCTGTGTTCCGAGGACGGCGCGACGTCCCCCTATGAGGACTGCAGCGGCGGCGCCATCTAGCCGCGCTGCTGTCCGCAGTGCCTCCCC
>NZ_RAVW01000900.1 GCF_003611585.1 Corallococcus exercitus
GTCAGAGGGTTTGGGGCGCGTGCGATGGGGGATGATTTTCCCAAATATATCAACAGTCCGCAGTCTGATGTATTTGATAAGTCGTCTCTGCTCTATGGACTAGCCAACTCTCGCGTAAAAAACGCGCAAGGTGAGGCGCGAACCGCTGTTGTGGTAGAAGGGTACCACGATGTCATTAAAACGCGTCAAAACGGAATTTTTGACACTGTGGCACAAATGGGAACGGCCCTGACAGACAAGCAGTTAATCTTGCTTTCTCAACAGGGGATTAAGACGGTTCTTCTGTGTCTCGATAATGATCAGGCGGGCCAATCCGCGACACGTAAGCTGGCGGACACCCATCTGACATCTGGCCTTCTCTCGCGCTTGGGGGTCAATCTGAAGATCATGGCGCTCTCAGGCGGCAAGGACGCCGATGATGTGATCAGTAGAACTC
>NZ_RAVW01000901.1 GCF_003611585.1 Corallococcus exercitus
GACACTGGGTGTGCCGCTGTTCCAGGAGCAACTCATGCAACTCGCGGTCGACTGCGCGGGTTTCAGTGCGGCCGAGGCCGACCAGTTGCGCCGGGCCATGGGGTCCAAACGCTCGACCGCGAAGATGCGGCGACTGCGCAGCAGGTTCTACGACGGGATGCGCGAACGTCACGGCATCACCGGCGTGGTGGCCGACCGGATCTACGAGAAACTGGAGGCGTTCGCCAATTTCGGTTTCCCGGAAAGTCATTCGCTGAGCTTCGCCTCGCTGGTGTTCTACTCGTCGTGGTTCAAGCTGCACCATCCCGCGGCGTTCTGCGCAGCACTGCTGCGCGCGCAACCCATGGGCTTCTACTCGCCGCAGTCCCTGGTGGCCGATGCGCGTCGCCACGGCGTGACGGTGCACGGCCCCGACGTGAATGCCAGCCTGGCCC
>NZ_RAVW01000902.1 GCF_003611585.1 Corallococcus exercitus
CATTTTTATTAGGGGATTTATGACTGTTTAACTAAGTGTGGTTAATTGCGTAGTTAATTTGACTTAAGTAAGCATGATTACTAGTGGGATATTTCAAGAGGCTAACAAGCCGGGGGGAAAGCACCGGCTTGTTACAAAGTAAGAATGGGAGTTTAACTGCCCCAACGACTTTGCAGATAGCTGACCGCTTGTTGAGTCTGTGGCTTATTCAGATAGTCCTCACGGAACAAGATTGTGCCGCTAATTTCTGGCACGGCATCGTTAAGATCGAGCTGCTTTTTCAGTTCCGGTACGCCGCCGTTAATCATCCAGTCTGGCTCTATTTTTGAAGGTTCACCCACTTTATAGAAGGCGATACCGATATACAGGCGGGTCCTGGTCGGTTTAACGACATCCGCCCACCATTTTGCCAAAACGTCATAACGTGCGGCAC
>NZ_RAVW01000903.1 GCF_003611585.1 Corallococcus exercitus
GCGTCGCGACCAGTTCGATCAGCGCCCCCTTCGAGATGCGCAACGATTTCGCGCGCGTAAGCGTCGACAATGGCGCGACGGCAGGCGCCGTCCACCTTCTCGACGACGCATTCAAGCGCCGCCGCGTCGTCTTGCTGTCGGGTGAAGGAGGGGATGAGTTCCAGCCGCTGCTCTCGCCGCTTTATTATATCCAGCGGGCACTGCAGCCCTATGCGGATCTGATCCAACCTGCCGATTCCGATCTTTCGGTCGCAATACCAAAACTTCTCGCCAGCAATCCCTCCATCATCATCATGGCCGATATCGGCCGGCTGCCGGAGGAGACCTACGAGCCTTTGACGCGCTGGATATCGAACGGCGGCATGCTCCTGCGTTTTGCCGGCCCGCGCATGGCGGCAGCCCCTGCGGACGATCCGCTGATCCCTGTCATCC
>NZ_RAVW01000904.1 GCF_003611585.1 Corallococcus exercitus
GGGGAACGGCGGGGCTTCAGCGGCCGCGGGACGCGCGGAACTCCTGCATCACGGTGCCGTTGGCGGGGACGACGACGGTGAACGTCTTCTCACCGGACGGGTGCCGGAAGGTCAGGGTGTGGGTGCCGGCCGGCACCTTGTAGGTCGCGCGGCCCTGCACGTCCCCGAGCCGCTTCCCGCCCAGGAAGACGGTGGCGTACGGGTTGGCCTTCACCTGGAGCGAGCCCATGGCCTTCGCCGATTCCTCGGCGGCCGGCGCCGGGGCGGTGTCCGCCGTGGGCTTCGTGGCGGGGGTGGCCGGTCCGGTGGACGGAGGCGCGGCGAGTGCGGCTTCGCGGCGCTGCCCTTCGAGCTCCGCGTCGATGGCCTCCGCGGCCGGCGCGCGGGAGGGCTCGGCCGGGGGCACCGTGGCGGTGGTCGGAGGCGGGG
>NZ_RAVW01000905.1 GCF_003611585.1 Corallococcus exercitus
GACATACGGTGGTTCTTTCATGGTACTGGCGACTGCCAGCCACACTGCGGCCAGCATTGCGCCAGCGAGAAATACTCCCTGACCGTCAAACATGCCGTCAATCCAGCCGCCCAGCGAACCGCCAATCGCCACGCCAAGAAACTGGCTGGTGGAGTAAACACCCATCGCCGTACCTTTGTAACCTGCTGGCGATTCTTTACTGATAAGTAAAGGCAGAAGGGCTTCCATCAAATTAAACGCCACAAAGAAAAGCTGCACGCCGACCACCAGTTGCCAGAACTGCGTTTGTGCGTTCCACAACACAATTTCCGCGACCACGATCAACCCGACGCAAAAGACAAAGACTTGCTTCATTTTGCGCTTAACTTCAGCGTAGATAATGAAAGGCACGACCGAGCCAAAGGCGATTAACATCGTTGCCAGGTAG
>NZ_RAVW01000906.1 GCF_003611585.1 Corallococcus exercitus
GGGTATCGGTTGCTGGATCCCAGAAGATGCGTTCACCTAACAGCATCGCATCAAAGTTAATAGTCAAGCCACCGCCGCTACCGGCAAACTTCGTCAACTGACGCAGTGTGCTACGGTCTGCCGGGAAGCTCTCTTCCAGTTCGTAGCCTTTTTCAGCCGCAAACTCCGTGAAGCTCACTTCGCTGACGCCTGCCAGCTCTTTCGACAGCGATTCCAGTTCAATCTCTTCGCCTGCCTGCAGCTGCTCATTACAGTAGCTATAACCCTGCTGGCGCACGTTCTGTCGCTCTGCTTTATCCAGTTGTGCTTCGGCAGTGAAATCATCAACCGCTTGCAACAGCCCACGGTTTTGCGCTTTCGCGTTTAACCCTTCGCTGGCCCCGAGGAAATCCATAAAGAAATCCGCCACTTTGCGCCCTACTCGCC
>NZ_RAVW01000907.1 GCF_003611585.1 Corallococcus exercitus
AGCCGGGCCCGCCCACCTCCACGCCCCCCACCTTGATGCGGGTGCCCGAGGGATGCGCTGCGCGTAGGACGCGGTGTGCACCCGGGTCACGCCGCCCGGCTGGGTCGTCTGGTTGCTGGGCTCCCACTGCGGCTCCCTTGCTGGAGTTACTGGAATTCGTGTTCCATGGAGTTCAAGCGGTTTTGAACTCCTTGGTGCATGTATAGCCGAGATCGCTTAGAAGACAATCGAAGGTGATGTCACTCGCATCCCCCGAGGTGCAGGAGAATGGCTGATGACGCCGCTCAGTCCCGCTGAGGGCCCTCGATGGGTCGCCGGGATGATGCCGCTGGCCGGAGTGGATCCCCTGGCCGGAGCGGGCAGCCTGGGCGTGCCTTCCGTCTACTGGGAGCGTCCGGTGGCGCGCGAGGCGGTGGCGGGGTGGGG
>NZ_RAVW01000908.1 GCF_003611585.1 Corallococcus exercitus
TCTTCGCTCAGAGCTTCTGTTCCAGCAGGGCGCAAAGGCAGGACTAGGTATCGGATGACAGCCGTGGAGTCGCTGACGCGGATCTCAACGTCGTCCGGGATGTGAGTGCCGAACTCCTCCAGCACCGCTCTCGGTTCATGGACGGCGCGAGCTCGGTACGGCTTCAGTTTGTACCAGTCTGGTGGCAGACCAAGGACGGGCCGGGGATAGCAGGAGCACAAGGTGCAGACGATCAGATTGTGGACGTCCACCGTGTTCTCGAGCACGATCAGTTGGGTATCGTCGTAGAATGTGATGCCCAGTTCTTCGCAGGCGGTGCGTCCGTTTTCCAGGAGCCGTTCCTTGTAAGCGGGATCCATCCAAGCCCTGGCGACGACCTTGGCGCCGAGTGCGGGAGTTCGAGAGTCGAGGACTTCGATCTGCCT
>NZ_RAVW01000090.1 GCF_003611585.1 Corallococcus exercitus
GGCGTGGGCGGCGTTGACGGGGGGGATGAGCAGGGGCACGTCCGCGTCGTAGCGGAAGGCGCTCGCGGCGGAGAACACCGGGATGTCCCGGGCCAGGCGCGGCTCCAAATCACGCGCGACGTCCGCCTCCACGGCGGAGAAGGCGATGTCGTAGTCCTTCGCCTGGACCGCGTCGCCGCTGACCACGGTCATGCGAGCGATGGCCTCCGGCAGCGGCTCCGGGACGAACCAGGCCAGCATGCCGTTGGAGGCGCGCAGGGCGTCCGCGTACGTTTTTCCAGCGGAGCGCGGCGAGGCGGCGAGCCCGGTGAGCTCAATGAACGGGTGGTCCTTCAGGGCAGCGATGAACTGCTGACCCGCGAGTCCGGTGGCGCCAATGAGCACGGCGCGAAGCTTGGCCATCGTGGGGAGTCTCCGGTGGGGGCGGCAGGGCGCTCCTTACACCGTTTCACGACGCGCTGCATCCGCCGCTCAACGGTGGGCGTGGGAGGGGGCGCGCGCGTGGCGTTCCGTGGGGTAGCCCCCCGTCACCCAGGCGTGGAGCCCGCCCGCGAGGCAGACGGCATTGCGCCCCCTCAGGCGCAACACGCGGCAGATGCGGCGGATGTCCATGCAGTCCTGGGTGGTGCCGCACAGGACGATGAGTTCGTCGTCCGGCAGCATCGCCAGGTCCCGGGCAATCTCCGAGGCCGTCATGCGCAGCGCGCCGGGGATGTGGATCTCGAACCGCTCCCAGTCCATCGCGTCGCGGCAATCCAGGACGAGCACATCCTCGTCCCCCAGACGCATGAACAACTCATCGCAAATGATGGTGGGCTCCACCGGGACCTCCCCGAGGCGACAGACTCCATCGAACATGAACCGGACGGGTTTTTCCCCTCTTCCCGCCCGCCTGCCCGCCTGCTCCAGGGAGGTCCCCGGGGCTCAGAGCCCCAGCTGCTTGGCGATGATCTCGTTCATCACCTCGCTGGTGCCGCCGCCAATGGGGCCCAGCCGCGCGTCGCGCCAATGACGCTGGATGTCGTACTCCATCATGTAGCCCGCGCCGCCGTGGAGCTGGAGGCACTCGTCGGCCACGCGGCAGCACGTCTCCGTCGCGACCTTCTTGGCCATGGAGGTCTGTGCGACGGCGTACTCACCGGCCACGTGCAGGCGCAGCGCGTGGTAGGTGAGCTGACGCGCGCATTCGCGGGCCGTGTAGAGGTCCGCCAGCTTGTGGCGCACCACCTGGAAGCCGGCCAGCGTCTGCCCGAAGGCGCGGCGCTGCTTCACGTGCTCGAGCGCCGTCTCCAGCATGTCGTCCATGGCGCCCACCGCGCCCAGCGCGAGCGACAGTCGCTCCCACTGGAAGTTGCCCATGATCTGCGAGAAGCCCTGGTTCTCCACGCCCAGCAGGTTCTCCGCCGGGACGCGGCAGTCCTCGAAGAAGAGCTCCGCGGTGTCGGACGCGCGCCAGCCCACCTTCTGGAGCTTGCGCCCCACGCTGAAGCCCGGCGTGCCCCGCTCCACCACCAGCATGGACAGGCCCTTGTGGCCGCGCGACGGGTCGGTCTTCACCGCCAGCACCACGAAGTCCGCCCGCACCCCATTGGTGATGTACGTCTTGGAGCCGTTGACGACGTAGTGGTCGCCGTCGCGGCGGGCCGTGGTGCGCAGCCCCGCCACGTCGGAGCCGGCGTCAGGTTCGGTGATGCCCAGGGCGCCCACCTTCTCCCCCCGGATGGCGGGGGCCAGCCAGCGCTGCTTCTGGGCCTCCGTGCCGAACAGGTGCACGGGACCGGTGGCAATGGTGAACTGCCCTCCCAGCCCCGCGGCCACGCCGCCGGAGCCACAGCGGCCCAGCTCCTCCAGGAGCACCGCCTCGTACAGCTCTCCGGCCGCCGTCCCCCCGTAGGCCTCCGGGTACTTCAGGCCCAGGAAGCCCAGCTCGCCAAAGCGGGTGAACAGCTCACGGGGGAACTCCTCGCGGGCCTCCCATTCGGCCGCGAACGGGCGCAGCTCCTTGTCTACCACCGCCCGGACGGTTCGGCGGAAGGCTTCGTGCTCTTCCTGGAAGACCCCATGGCCCTGCAGCATCGTGTGCTCCCTCGCTCGGTGGTGTCCTACAGCCCGCGCCACATGGTACCGGGACGAGAAGCGGGGCTGGATGGTGTTGCTTCCTTGACCGGCTCCTACGGGGCTGCGTATAACCCCGGCCCCAATCGCTTCCGGCGCCATAGCCAAGTGGTAAGGCAAAGGTCTGCAAAACCTTCATTCCCCGGTTCGAATCCGGGTGGCGCCTCACAGACAAAGGCCCGATGCGGAACTCCGCATCGGGCCTTCTGTTTTTCCGGGGGGACTTTCCCGGGGCGGGCCTAGCAGCCCATCTCCACCGCGCCGATGTCCGGGCCGGCGCCGCAGAAGGGCTGGCCCTGGTCCTGGCCCTTGTCCTGGGCGGAGGCGGACGGGGCGAAGACCTCCGACACCGTCACGTCACCGCCGTTGGAGGTGGTGTCCCCCGTGGCGGCCTTGAAGGCGTCCAGGGCCTGAAGCTGGCCGTTGTTCATGAACTGCGTGCCGGACGGGTAGAGGTTGGAGCCCATCTTGAGGCCGGGGGCCTGGCCGCCCACGTCCACGCTGACGGGGGCGTCCACGATGTTGTTCTCCACGCGCAGCGACTCCGTGGGGCCGCCCGTGCCGTGGCCCAGGATGATGCCGGCCTTGGCGCGGGTGACGGTGTTGTTCACCACGACGGTGCCCTTGGAGTTCTCCAGGCGGATGCCGGTGCCTTCGCCGCCGCCCGCGTCGGTGATGTCGTGCACGCGGTTGCGGCGCACGACGACGGCCTGGGGCACGGGGCCCTCGTGGTTGCCGCCCACGGAGACGCCCTTGGAGGCGTCATAGATTTCGTTGTCCTCCACCAGCACGTTGTTGGCGGAGTAGTGGACGACGAGCGCCTCGCCCTTCGCCGTGTCGTTCGCCTGGAACTTGTGCATCCGGTTGTTGCGGATGGTGACGTCGTGGCACGTCTTGATGTCCACGGCGTTCTCCCGGTTGCCGAACAGGTGGTTGTTCTCCACCAGCAGGCCCGTGGCGGGCGGCAGGGAGCTGAAGCCCTCGGGCCCCAGGCACTGCACGGAGTCACCGGAGACGTCGTGGATGTCGTTGTTGCGCACCGTCACGTCGTAGGACGCGGGCTGCATCACGATGCCGTGCGAGTCCTTGTTGCCGGTGTTGCGCACGAAGTCGTGGATGTTGTTGTTCTCGATGGTGGGGCCACGGGCGTTGTTGAACATGGTGATGCCCGCGCCGCCGGTGCCGCCGTGCAGCTCCGAGTTGGCCAGCACCGTGCCCTGCACGTCGCCCTCGAAGGTGACGCCGAAGATGGGCTGCTGCTGCACGTCGATGTCGAACCCGTCGATGACCCAGTTCGCGCGGCGCACCTGCACCGCGGCGCCCGCGCCGCTGCCCGGGGTGAGCTTGGGGCGGCCCTCGCCCTGGAGCGTGATCTTCGCTTCGGGCGTGCCGGCCTTGGCGTTGTCGCCCAGCACCACCCGTTCGGCGTAGGTGCCCGCGAGCACGCGGATGCGGTCGCCGGGACCGGCCTTGCTCACCGCCATGGCGATGGTGCGCAGCGGCGCGGCCTCCGTGCCCTGGGCGCCGTCATCTCCACCAGGAGACACGACCCACTCGTGGGCGGGCGTGGTGGCGGGGGCTTCCGTCATGGCCTTGGCGCTGACGGCGGGCTGGGGACCGGGCTCCGCGATGGGCGCATGGTCCGCGTGGGCCGGCATCTGCGCGGCGGGCGTGTTCTCCACCGGCTGCACGCCGATGGGCGGCGCCTGGCCGGGGGTGGTGGGCGTCTTTTCGACCTTGGGGGTGGCACCCGTCTTCGTCGCGGGGGGCTGGGAACCGCTGCCGCTCGGAGCACCGCCGGTGCCTCCGCCAGAGCCACCGCCGCCGCCACAAGCGGTCAGCCCAAGCGCCAGGGTACAGGCAGCCAGGGAGGCCACCAGGGCGTTTCGCGTCTTCAATCCGTTGCCTCCAAGAATTCGCATGAGCAGGGGCAACGCGCGGCGTCGGACGTTCTATTCACTGCCGGTCATCCAGGCCAAGACGCGCTGCACAGGGAGGGAGAACCGTGACGCTCGGCCCCGTGGCGGCTACGGTGCCGCCGCCGTGTCCAAAGCCGTCCTGCTCCTGACCGCCCTGCTGCTCGCCTCCTGCGCCACGCCGGCGCCCTCCCCTGTCCCTGGCACCCGAGGGCTGGGCGAGCCGGAGGTCTCCGTTCCAGTCAGCGCCTCCGCGGACGCGGGCGTGAAGCCCCCCGCCGCCTCCAGCGGCCTGGAGGATCCGCTCACGTCGGGCCTGCCCGGGCCGCAGGACCTGAAGCGCCTGGACTTCCGCAACGGCGAGCCGCGCCTCCCCATCAAGTTGATGGAGGGGCGCGACGTGGTGACGTTCTCGCCGCGCGGCCGGATGCGCCTTCGCTTCGGGGGCCCCAGCGACAAGATGCTGGACGCTCCCGCGGGCTCGCGCTGGACGGTACGGGTAACGCAGGGCGAGCCCGCGCAGTGGAGCGCGCGGCTGCAGCTGGGCGAGTTCCGCTTCGCGGACAAGGCGGGGCTCGCGGAGGCGCAGGAGACGTGGCGCTCGCGCGGGGTCGCGGTGCGCACGCACACGCTGGGCTCCGTGTACGGCATCGCGGGGAAGGTCATCGACAACCGGCGCTACCTCCTCCTGGGGGACGAGGCGCTGACGCCCGCCGCCGCGGCGAAGCAGCAGGCGGAGCTGCTGCGCCGCTACGGCCTGCGCACCACCCTCTTCGAGGAGGTCCGCAAGCCGGCCAGCGCCATCCTGGAGCTGAAGGACGAGAACGACGCCGTGGTGGGCCTGGCGCAGGACCGGCTGGACGCGGAGACGCCGGACGGCAGCGGCTTCGACGTGCGGCAGGTGGAGTACGGCGTGGGCTACGACTTCCACGCCTTCGAGGACCGCAGCTTCCGGGGCGCGCTCCAGTTCGCGGCGGACCGGAGCGGCAAGCTCGCGGTGGTGAACGTGGTGGGCCTGGAGGACCTGCTCAAGGGGCTGGTGCCGTCGGAAATCTTCGCCCGCGCGCACCCGGAGGCGCTCAAGGCCCAGGCCGTCACCGCCCGGGGCGAGGTGCTGGCGAAGGTGGGCATCAAGCACCTGGCGGATCCGTACCTGCTGTGCTCGGAGCAGCACTGCGCGGTGTACCGGGGGCGCACCGGAGAGGCGGCCAGCACCACCGCCGCGGTGGAGGCCACCCGGGGCCAGGCCCTCTTCAGCCAGGACGGGCGGCTGGTAGACTCCGTCTACAGCGCCGTGTGCGGCGGCCACACCGAGGACAACGACGTGGTGTGGGGCGGCCCGCCCGACCCCAGCCTGCGCGGCCGGCCGGACCTGCTGGAGTCCGCGCCGGACGTGCCCGGGCCGTCGAACCTCAAGGCGTGGCTGGCGACGTCGGACGTGCCCGCCGCGTGCAAGCTGTCCAGCTTCGCGCAGCCGACGAAGTTCCGGTGGGAGAAGCGCTTCACGCAGGCCCAGGTGGACGCGCTCACGGAGAAGCTGGGCGTGGGCGCGGTCCAGGGGCTCGCCCTCTCCGAGCGAGGGGTGTCCGGGCGTGCCCGGCTGCTCACCGTGTCCGGCACCCAGGGGGCCACCCAGGTGCGCGGGGAGCTGAACATCCGGCGGCTCTTCGGGATGCTCAACAGCAGCATGGCCACGGTGGAGGCCGAGCGGGACGCCGAGGGCCGGGTCACCGGATGGCTGTTCCGGGGCGGCGGCTGGGGCCACGGCGTGGGCATGTGTCAGACAGGCGCCATCGGCCGGGCGGAGGCGGGCCAGAGCTATCCGGAGATCCTGCGCTACTACTTCAACGGGGCGGAGGTGGCCCCCATCTACTGAAGTCCAGGGAACAATTCGCGCGCACCGGCCGCCTGGCTCGTGAATCTCTTTGATGTCCCGCGTGTTACGGGCCGCACGTTCGGGACTGAAGAAGCGGTCCGGAGGTTTATCATCAGGCCGTGGGCACGGGTTCCTCGACAGACTGGCGTCAGCGGCGCGCCCGGAAAGAGCGCGCCCCCCTGCGCTACCTGGTGGCGGGCATCCTGGCGCTCCTGGCCCAGGCCGCCTTCGTGGGCTTCGTGCTCCTGGTGTCCGCCGTGCAGGGCAGCCTCCCGCATGAGAAGCGCCCCGTGCGGCCCACGTCCGTGGCGGTGAGGCCGCTCACGTCGGACCAGTGGGCGAAGAACCGGGGGGCGGTGGCGCAGCAGCAGACGAAGCCCCGCCCCACGGAGCGGCGCGAGCCGAAGGAAGAGAAGAAGCCGGACGAGACGAAGCCCCAGGGCCAGGTGGTGGACGTGGCGCCGGGGAATGATCAGCAGTCCCCGGACGCGAAGTACCTGGCCGAGCACAACAACACGGTGGAGAAGGAGACCCGCGCGCGGGACCAGACGGCCAACTACCGCAACGCCATGCCCCAGCGGACGGCGCCCCAGAAGCAGGAGGGCGCGGCGCAGGACCAGGTGCAGCCCCCGCGCGTGTCGGGCAACAACGGCCAGGGCGCGGACGACCGGCCCCAGGCCCAGGGCGGCAAGAAGCCCGTCTTCGAGATGCCGGAGACGCGCCGCAAGCAGGAGATCGCCATGAAGACGGATCCGCGCGAGCGCGGCCCGGGCATGGCGGTGAACAACCAGTCGGAGAGCGAGGCCACCCAGGGCAACGCGAAGCGCCTGCGCATCCAGCCCGGCGAGGGCGAGGACAGCGAGCAGGAGGGCTCCACGGGCCGCTCCGGCTCCCCGGGCCTGGCCACGCTGATGCCTTCACAGGCGGCGATGGACCGGGTGGTGGGCGCGGCGCCCAACGACATGCTCCAGGACCAGGAGGAGGGCGACGGCACCTTCCTCAACACGCGCGAGTGGAAGTACGCCAGCTTCTTCAACCGCGTGAAGCAGAGCGTGGGCATGCACTGGAACCCCAACGAGCAGCTGCGCATGCGCGACCCGACGGGGAACATCTACTCCGGGCGCGACCGCCAGACGCTGCTCACCATCACCCTGGACGAGCGCGGCGCGGTGAAGGACATCCAGGTGGAGAAGAGCAGCGGCCTGGACTTCCTGGACATGGAGGCCGTGGCCTCCTTCAAGCGCGCGCAGCCCTTCCCCAACCCGCCCTCCGGCCTGCTGGGCCAGGACGCGACGGTGCGCTTCCAGTTCGGCTTCTTCCTGGAGATGGGCGGGGGCCCCCGGATGCGGCTGTTCCGACAGTAGGCGCCACGGAGCCCTCGCGATGGGCGGCATGAGGCACTACCCTGCCCCACCGTGGAAGCTCCCCTCGTCGACCGCAGCGCCGCGCTCCAGGAGCGCAACCGGAAGGTCCGCTTCGTCCTCTTGGCCATCCTCGTGGCCAACTGGGTGGTGGCCGTCGCGAAGCTCGTCTTCGGCCTCATGGCCCAGTCCGCGTCGGTGACGGCGGACGGGCTGCACTCGTTCATCGACGGCGGATCCAACGTGCTGGGGCTCGTCGCCATGGGCGTCGCGTCGCGGCCGGCGGACGCGGACCACCCCTACGGCCACGGCAAGTTCGAGGCGCTCGCGTCGCTGGGCATCGGCGCGATGATTGGCGTGGGCATGCTGGAGCTGGGGCGCATGGCGTTCGACTCGCTCCTGCACGACAAGCACCCCACGGTGTCCGTGACGATGGCGGCGGTGATGGTCCTCACGCTCGTCATCAACCTGGCTGTCACCCGCGTGGAGCGGCACTACGGGCAGAAGTACAAGAGCTCGCTGCTGCTCGCGGACGCGCAGCACACGCTGTCGGACGTGTTCGTGACCATCGCGGTGCTCATCTCCATTGGCCTCGTGGCGCTGGGCTTTCCTCGCGCGGACGGGCTGGTGGCGCTGGCCGTGATGCTGTTCGTGGCGTGGGTGGCCTACGGCATCGTCCGGCAGGCGGTGGGCATCCTCTCCGACACCGCGCGCCTGGACCCGGCACAGGTGTCCCAGCGCACGCTGGCGGTGCCCGGCGTGCGCTCGTGCCACGACGTGCGCAGCCGGGGCATGGAGGAGAGCGTCTACGTGGACCTGAAGATTGAAGTCGACCCGCAGCTCACCACCGCGCAGGCCCACGAGGTCGCGGACAAGGTGGAGGAGACGCTGCACGACGCCTACCCCCAGGTGGTGGACGTCGTCGTGCACGTGGAGCCCGCGAAGGCCCGCTAGAAACACCGAGGGCCGCCTTCCGATGAACTGGAAGACGGCCCCGGTGACTGCTTGCTGGCGAAGACGCCGCCTTAAGCGACCTTCTGCGCGGGCGTGTCGTAGTCCTCGATGGGAGGGCACGAGCACACGAGCTTCCGGTCCCCAAGCACGTTGTTCAGGCGTCCCACGGACGGCCAGAACTTGTTGTCACGCACCCACGCCGTGGGGAACACGGCCTGCTCGCGGGTGTACGGGCGGTTCCACTCCGGCGCGGTGAGGGTGCGCGCGGTGTGCGGCGCGTTCTTCAGGACGTTGTTGTCCTTGGGCGCGCGGCCCTCCTCCACGTCGCGGATCTCCTGGCGGATGGCGATCATCGCGTCGCAGAAGCGGTCCAGCTCCGCCTTGGACTCGGACTCCGTGGGTTCAATCATCAGCGTGCCCGCCACCGGGAACGACACGGTGGGCGCGTGGAAGCCGTAGTCCATGAGGCGCTTGGCCACGTCCTCCACCTCCACGCCCGCGGTCTTCTTGAGCGGGCGCAGGTCCACGATGCACTCGTGGGCCACCCGGCCGCGCTTGCCCCGGTACAGCACCGGGTAGTGCGGCTGCAGCCGCTCCGCGATGTAGTTGGCGTTGAGGATGGCCAGCTTCGTGGCCTGCGTCAGGCCCTCGCCGCCCATCATCTGCACGTACATCCAGGAGATGAGCAGGATGCTGGCGCTGCCCCACGGCGCCGCGGAGATGGCGCCGATGGCCTCCGCCCCGCCCGTCTGGATGACCGGGTGTCCGGGGAGGAACTTCACCAGGTGGGGCGCCACGCAGATGGGGCCCATGCCCGGGCCGCCACCGCCGTGCGGGATGCAGAACGTCTTGTGCAGGTTGATGTGGCAGACGTCCGCGCCCACCAGCCCCGGCGCGGTGAGGCCCACCTGCGCGTTGAGGTTGGCGCCGTCCATGTAGACCTGGCCGCCGCGCTCGTGGATGGTGGAGCAGATCTCCCGGATCTCCTCCTCGAACACGCCGTGCGTGGAGGGGTACGTCACCATCAGCGCGGCGAGCTTGTCCTTGTGCTCGTCCGCCTTGGCGCGCAGGTCCGCCAAGTCGATGTTGCCGTTCTCGTCGCACTTGGTGACGACGACCCGGTAGCCCGCCATCACCGCGGAGGCCGGGTTGGTGCCGTGCGCGGAGGACGGGATGAGGCACACGTCGCGGTGCCCCTGCCCGCGCGCCTGGTGGTAGGCGCGGATGACGAGCAGGCCCGCGTACTCACCCTGGCTGCCCGCGTTGGGCTGCAGCGAGCACCCGGCGAAGCCCGTGACTTGCGACAGCGCGTGCTCCAGCTGCTCGAAGACGACCTTGTAGCCGGCCGCCTGCGACGTGGGCGCGAAGGGGTGCAGCTTGCTGAACTGGGGCCACGTCACCGGGATCATCTCCGCGGTGGCGTTGAGCTTCATGGTGCAGCTGCCCAGCGGAATCATGGAGTGCGTGAGGGACAGGTCCTTCGCCTCCAGCCGGCGCACGTACCGCAGCATCTCCGTCTCGGAGTGGTAGCGGTTGAAGACCGGGTGCGTGAGGTACGCGCTCTGGCGGCGCAGCTCGGGGGCGAGCGGGCTCTCCAGGTTCGCGGCCACCTCGTCCAGGTTCACCGGGGCCGCGGACTTGTTCGCGCCCTGGATGAAGGCCGCGAGGATGTCCTCCACGTCCTTGGCGCGCGTCGTCTCGTCCAGCGCCAGGCCCAGCGTCTTCTCGTCGATGCGACGGAAGTTCATCTTCGAGGCTTCGGCGGCGGCCAGCACGCCCCTGACCTGGGGAGGCGTCAGCTCCACGCGCAGCGTGTCGAAGAACTGGTCGTGCTTCGGCTTGAAGCCCAGCTTCGCGAGGCCCCGCGCCAGCACCACCGTGAGCCCGTGCACGCGCTCCGCGATGGCCTTGAGCCCCTCCGGCCCGTGGTAGACGGCGTACATGCCGGCCATCACGGCCAGCAGCACCTGCGCGGTGCAGATGTTGCTCGTGGCCTTCTCACGGCGGATGTGCTGCTCGCGCGTCTGCAGCGCCATGCGCAGTGCGGGCCGGCCCTGCGCGTCCTCGGACACGCCGATGAGGCGGCCCGGCATCACGCGGGTGTAGGCGTTCTTCGTGGCGAAGAAGGCGGCGTGCGGGCCGCCGTAGCCCAGCGGCACGCCGAAGCGCTGCGCGCTGCCCACCACCGCGTCCGCGCCGAACTCGCCCGGGGGCGTGAGCAGCGTGAGGCCGAGCAGGTCCGCCGCGACGACAAACAGGCCGCCCGCCGCGTGCACCTTCTCACCGAAGGCGCGGTAGTCGTGCACCACGCCGTCCGTGGCCGGGTACTGCACCAGCGCGCCGAAGAACTTCTTCTGGGCCAGGTCCACCGTGCGGTGGTCGCCCACGACGACCTCCACGCCCAGGGGGATGGCGCGCGTGCGCACCACGTCCACCGTCTGCGGGTGGCAGGCGTCGGAGACGAAGAACGCGCCGCCCGTGCCGTCGCCCTTGGCGTGCATGGCCAGCGCCATGGCCTCCGCCGCGGCGGTGCCCTCGTCGAGCAGGGAGGCGTTGGCCACCTCCATGCCGGTGAGGTCCGTCACCATCGTCTGGAAGTTGAGCAGCGCTTCCAGCCGGCCCTGGGCGATCTCCGCCTGGTAGGGCGTGTACTGGGTGTACCAGCCCGGGTTCTGGAAGATGTTGCGCAGGATGACGTTGGGGACGTGGGTGTCGCTGTAGCCCATGCCGATGAAGGACCGGAACACCTGGTTCTTCGCCGCGATGGCCTCCAGCTGCGCCAGCACCTCGTTCTCGCCACGCCCGGCGGGCAGGCGCAGGGGCTCCTGGGAGCGGATGGCGGGGGGCACGGCGCTCTCGATGAAGGCATCGAGCGAGGTGACACCCAGCGTGGACAGCATCTGCTTCACTTCAGGGGTCTCCGGGCCGATGTGCCGGTCAGCGAAGGACTCCTGGTACTTCCAGTTGAGGGACATGGTCGGAAGGGCTCGCGTGAGGTGCGTCAAGAAGGTCGGCGTCCGAGCGGGCTCGGCGCCCCATGGAGCGTCTCTAACAACCGGGGCGCCCGACTTCTTGCGCGCGCGGTGACTACTTGGTGAGCGGCGCGTAGGCGGCGGCGTCCAGGAGCTTGCCTACCTGGCTGGCGTCCGAGGGCTCGACCTCCACGATCCACCCCTGACCGTACGGGTCGGAGTTGATGAGGGACGGGTTACCCGTGAGCTCGTCGTTCACCTTCACCACGGTGCCGGAGATGGGCGCGAAGAGGTCCGACACGGCCTTGGTGGACTCGATGACGCCGAAGTTCTTGCCCTCGGTGAGGGTGGCGCCCAGCTTGGGCAGCTCCACGTAGACCACGTCACCCAGCGACTCCTGGGCGTGGGCCGTGACGCCCACCACGATGGTCTTGCCCGTGATGCGGGCCCACTCGTGCTCCTTCGTGTACTTCAGGTCCTGCGGGATGTTGTCAGACATGGAGGCGGCTCCTCGCAACGGGTGCGAACGGGAGGGAATCAGGACTTCTTGAGGAAGGGGGTCTTCACGACGACCGCGGGCACGGCGCGGCCGCGGATCTCCACGTCGAAGGTGGAGCCTTCGGTGGCCAGGTTCGCGGGCACGTAGCCCATGCCGATGGGCTTCTTCACCGTGGGGCCCTGCGTGCCGCTGGTCACCTCGCCCACGCGGACGCCGTCCTTGAGGATGGGGTAGCCGTGGCGCGGGATGCCGGCGCCGGTGAGCTCGAAGCCCACGAGCTTGCGCGGCACCCCCGCGGCCTTCTGCGCCACGAGCGCGTCCTTGCCGATGAAGCCGCCCGCCTTGTCCAGCTTGACGATCCACCCCAGGCCCGCTTCCAGGGCGGTGTGCGCGTCGTCGATGTCGTTGCCGTAGAGCGCGTACTTCATCTCCGTGCGCAGCGAGTCACGGGCGCCCAGGCCGCAGGGCTTCACCCCGTCCGGCTGCCCGGCCTCCAGGAGCGCGTCCCAGAGCTTCACGGCGTCGTCGGTGGCGCAGTACAGCTCGAAGCCGTCCTCGCCGGTGTAGCCCGTGCGGGAGATGATGGACTTCACGCCGGCCACCTCCCCTTCCGTGAAGCGGTAGGTGCCCACCTTGGACAGGTCCGCCTTCGTCAGGCGCTGCACCAGCCCCACGGCCTTGGGGCCCTGCACGGCGATCTGCGCGTAGTCGTCCCCGCGGTCCACCGGGGCCACCCCTTCCGCGCGCGCCTTCATCCAGGCGAAGTCCTTCTCGCGGTTGCTGGAGTTGACGCAGATGAGGATGCGCTCGGAGCTGAAGCGGTAGGCGACGACGTCGTCCACGAAGCCGCCCAGGTCGTTGAGCAGGCCCGCGTAGACGGCCTGGCCGTCCTGGCAGCGGGACAGGTCGTTGGAGATGAGCCGGTTCACGGTCTCCAGCGCGCCGGGGCCGGCGAACTCGATCTCCCCCATGTGGGAGACGTCGAACAGGCCGACGGCGGTGCGCACGGCCTCGTGCTCGGCGATGACGGACGAGTACTGCACCGGCATGTCCCAGCCCACGAAGTCGACCATGCGGGCCCCCAGCTTGCGGTGGGCCTCGTTGAGGGGCGTACGCCGGGTCATTGACTTCTCCATGGCAGGAAAGGGGGGTGGCGAAACGGCGCGGACTATAGCGGCGCACCTTCTCCGATCAAGGCCGACGCGGAAGGGACTAAACTCCTCCCGACATGAAGATTCGCAACTGTCTCAATCCCTCGAAGCCCAGCTTCTCCTTCGAGTTTTTTCCTCCCAAGACGGACGCGGGCGTGGCCTCGCTCCTGCGCACGGTGGAGGAGCTTGCGCCGCTGGAGCCGGGGTTCGTGTCGGTGACGTACGGGGCGGGCGGGAGCACGCGTGACCGGACGGTGGAGCTGGTCACGCACATCAAGAAGCAGTCCGGCATCGAGGCGATGGCGCACCTGACCTGCGTGGGACACACCCGCGACGAGCTTCGTGACGTGCTGCGCCGGCTCGACGCGGCAGGCATCGAGAACGTGCTCCTGCTTCGCGGGGACCCGCCGCAGGGCCAGACGAAGTTCGAGCCGGTGCCCGGGGGCTTCCGCTACGCGGAGGAGTTGGTCCGATTCGTCCGAGAAGAGGATTTCAACTTCTGCATCGGGGGTGCGTGCTATCCGGAGGGCCACGTGGAGACGGCGTCGCGCGAGGACGACCTCCAACACCTGAAGGCCAAGGTGGATGCGGGGATGGACTTCGTGGTGACGCAGCTCTTCTTCGACAACGCCTTCTATTTCGACTTCGTGGAGCGGGCGCGACGGGTGGGCATCAATGTCCCCATCGTCCCCGGCATCATGCCCATCACCAATTACGAGCAGGTCCAGCGCTTCACGCGCATGTGCGGCGCCACGGTGCCCATGCGTCTGGCGCTGCAGATGGAGCGCGTGAAGGATCAGCCGGATGCCGTCGTGCAGCTGGGCGTCGCGCACGCCACGGTGCAGTGCATGGAGCTGCTGGCGCGCGGCGTGCCGGGCATCCACTTCTACACGCTGAACAAGTCCCCCGCGACGCGGATGATCGTGGGCGCGCTGAAGGGGCGGTCATGAGCGGCCCCGGTCCGCAGCTGCCGCCGGGCGACCCGCGCCTCAAGATCTTCCAGATCGTGCGCTTCCCGGCGTTCTTCCTGCTCATCGTCGGCGTGCTGCACGTCGCCTTCAGCCTGCTGGGCGCGACGCTGGCGGCGCTGAAGGTGGCGTCGCCCTTCGCGACGCCGGGACAGGCGCCGGTGGTGCTGGAGTTCACGACGGGGTTCTCGCTGGCCATCGTGGGCGGAATCCTCTGCGGGCTCCTGGCCATCTGGGGCGCGTGGAACGCGATGAACCTCAAGGGCTACGGCCTGGCGACGGTGGGCGCCATCTGCGCGATGTACACGCTGACGCCCGGCTGTTTCGTGGGAGTCCCGGTGGCGGTGTGGATGCTCTTCACGCTGCGCCGCGACGGCGTGCGAGAGGCCTTCGCACCATGAACCCGCGCGCCGTCCGCACGGTGCGCTTCCTGCTCACGGGCCTGGGGAACGTGGGCGTGCCGCTGCTGGAGATCCTCCAGTCGCGCGCGTCGCTCCTGATGGAGCGCTACCGGCTGGAGCTGTTGCCGGTGGGGTTGGCGGACTCGGGCGGCGCGGCGGTGTCGCCGCACGGGCTGGACGTGGCGGCGGTGCTGGCGGTGAAGCGGGCGCGGCACTCCGTGGCGTCGCTGCCGGTCGTGGGCCGTCCGGGGATGAGCGGGCGCGACCTGGTGCGCGAGGTGAAGGCGGACCTCTTGCTGGAGGCGACGCCCACGAGCTTCCAGGACGGGCAGCCCGGGCTGGACATCACGCGGGACGCGCTGTCGCGCGGCGTGGCGGCGGTGCTCGCGAGCAAGGGGCCGCTGGTGCTGGGGTTCCAGGAGCTGGCTTCCTTGAGCGACCTGGAGTCGCCGGGCCGCCCTCCCCTGCGGTTCAGCGCCGCGGTGGGCGCGTCGATGCCGCTGGTGAACGTGGGCCGCCGGGACCTGGCGCTGGGGAAGCTGGGCCGGTTCGAGGGCGTGCTCAACAGCACCAGCCACCTGCTCCTGTGCCGCATGGCGGAGGGCAGGACGTACGAGGCCGCGCTGGCGGAGGCGCAGGCGCTGGGCATCGCGGAGACGGACCCCACGCTGGACGTGGACGGCTGGGACTCGGCGGGCAAGCTGGTCATCCTGGCCAACGCGGTGATGCGCGTGCCCACGACGCTGAAGGACGTGGCGGTGACGGGCATGCGCGGCGTGACGCGCGCGGAGCTGGACGCGGCGCGGGCGAAGGGCGGCCAGGTGCTGCTGCTGGCGCGCGGCGAGCCGCTGGGCGCGAACCGATGGGAGTGGAGCGTGCGGCCCACCGCCGTGGACGCGTCCCATCCCCTGGCCCGGCTGGGCGCGATGGAGATGGGCGCGGTGTTCCGCAGCGACCTGCACGGCGTAAACACCGTCATCAACGGTGAGCAGGGCGCCCGGGGCACGGGCGCGGCGATGCTGAAGGACGTGCTCGAAATCTTTCCGGACTGAGTTCAGCCCAGGGACTTCATCAGCCGCTCCAGGAGCGGTTCGACGAGCTCCTGTCCGCGCAGCTGGGAACGCCAGCGGTGCGGAATCCCGTTCAGGCCGTGGATGAGGCCCGCGATGCCGCCCGCCACGCAGGCCGTGGTGTCCGTGTCGTGGCCCAGCCGGATGGCGGACTTGACGACCTCTTCGTAGGTCCTGCCGTTCGCCACGCAGGCGCGAGCGGAGCGCAGGCAGTCCACGACGTAGCCGCCGCCCGTGCCGGGTGCCGGATCATCCGGGCGGATGTGAGCTTCCAGCTCGTCCCGCTGCGGGAAGCCCTCGACGTACAGGTCACGGAAGGTGGCCACGGCTTCGGCCCACGGATCCGCCGCGCCCTCCAGGATGCGGCGGGCCCAGAGGCAATACAGCGCGCAGCACACCTGGGCGCGCACGTGGCCGTGCGTCACGCGCGACTGCGCCATGGCGTCCGAAACCAGGGCCGCATCCTTGCCCTGATGCCAC
The DNA here is from genome assembly GCF_003611585.1 of Corallococcus exercitus. Classification (GTDB taxonomy): domain Bacteria; phylum Myxococcota; class Myxococcia; order Myxococcales; family Myxococcaceae; genus Corallococcus; species Corallococcus exercitus. The sequence continues at coordinate 15,764 of NZ_RAVW01000090.1, forward strand.
AGGGCCAATGGCAGCACACGCATCAGCGAGCCATTGCCGTTGTCCATCGTGCCGTTGGGGCCGGCGAGCATCGCGGGCGTTCCATCGCGCAGCCTGCGCAGCGCCGTGCTGGTCTGGATGCCCACGTCGAACACGTCGCCGTCCACGGCGAGGTAGCCCCAGTCCTGCCAGTTCACCAGCCGGCGGCCCAGGTCCTCGCAGTCGAGCCGCTTCTGATGTGTCAGCGAGTCCAGCAGGCACAACGCATGCGCGCCGTCGTCCGACCACGTCCCCGGAGGAACGCGCTCATGCGCGCGGCCGAAGCCCGGCGGCGGGTCGTATTCAATGGCCTCGGGAGGCGGAATCACTTCTGGCCGGTGGAACTCGTAGGGCACCCCGAGCGCGTCTCCGACGAGCAGCCCGTACAGTCCTCCCGCGATGCGTTCAGCGCGCTGCACCATGTCCCAACCTCCCAGGTCCGTGCTCCTTCAAGATAGTGTCTCAATGACACTATCCATGTAAAGGCTGACGGCTCGCGCGGTGTTCACGGTTCATGCGAAGCTCTTGCCCCCTTCCTTCCAGGAACGGGATTTCCCATCCTCACGAGAGGCGCTCCGATGCGTCGACTCACCCTGCTGACTGCCCTCTGCCTGTCTGTCCTTACCGCCTGCTCCCCGGTGGAGCCCGACGCGCCTGAGCCGCCCGAGACGCTGGGCGAAGCCTCGCAGTCCCAGAGCGTGCAGCTGGAGAAGACCTATAACGTCACGGTGAGGTGGGATGGCGCGACCAAGTGCCCCACCTGCTCGCAGGCGGGCTACGCCTGCTCGGACAATACGGGGAACTGGAACGGTGGGGTCCAGAGCTTCAAGGATCCCCTCCCTACCGGCTGGGTGGCGACGCAAGTCCTCGTGGACGTCGCGGCCCGGGGCTACGGCGGTGGCTTCTTTTCGGCCTTGCTCAACGATCTGGATCTGGGGGGAGGCAGCCTGCCCAACCCTGGGTGGTTGGGTTGCGGCAGGTGTGATCTGCGCTCCCTTCATTCCCCGTACATCGAGGAGGGCCTGCCCGGCTACCAATACGGCAAGTTCAACTCCTTCAAGCTGCGCACGAAGGAGACCAACTGCTTCGCCTCCGCGGAGCTCCGCATCCAGGCGACGCGCCCCCTGCTCACGTACAGCACCGACTCCCTGTCGTTCGGTTCGGTCAACGTGGGTGCGTCCGCGACGCAGAAGGTGCTCTTGACCAACGAGGGCCGCGCCCCGCTCGTCATCAGTGCCATGTCCGCCCCAGCGCCCTTCGCGCTGGCGCCCATCAGCCTGCCCTTCACGCTCAAGCGCAACGCCAGCCTGGTCGTGAACGTGACGTTCACGCCCAAGGACGACCGTGTCGCCTCCGGGAACCTGACCATCGTGAGCAGTGATCCCGACAAGCCCCAGATGCTGATCAAGCTCGAGGGGACCGGCGGCGGCGCCCCGAAGCTCCAGCTCAGCCCGACGTCGCTCGACTTCGGTGCCGTGCGGGTGGGCCTGAGCAAGAGCCTCCCCCTCCAGTTGAAGAACGTGGGGAACCTGCCACTCACGATCCCCGCCGTCCTGCCCCAGGCGCCCTTCTCCGTCAGCGGCTTCCCGTCGGGAGGCACCGTGCTGCAGCCCGGGAGTGCCCTCTCCATCACCGTGAACTACACGGCGGTGCCCGGGGAGGCCAACCAGCCGCTGTACATCCAGTCCAAGGAGTCCACGCCGCTCGCGGAGGTCGCGCTGCACGGCAAGGGCACCCAGCCCGCGATCTCCGTGGCCGCGACCGCGATGGACTTCGGCACGCACACGGCGGGCATCGGCCCGGTTCGCCAGACGCTGACGGTGGCCAACGAGGGCGAGGAGGACCTGGTCCTCACCGCCTTCGACGTGGCGTCGCCCTTCACCGTGGAGGCCGGCCTGCCGCTGACCCTCCAGGCCTGGGGACAGAAGGACCTGACGGTGGCCTTCACCCCCGAAGCGGGCCGCGCCTCGAAGGACCTCATCCTGCGGAGCAACGACCCGAAGAATCCCGCGTTCAAGGTGTCCCTCACGGGCACGGGCGTGGAGGTCCCCGCGCTCCAGGTCACCGGGCCTGATGGCGGCACGTCCCTGGAGTTCGGCTCGCGGGAGGTCAGCTCCGTCAGCGCACCCCAGACCCTGACGCTCAAGAACGTGGGCGCGGGGACGCTCGTGGTGGACGCCATCCAGGCGCCCACCGGCTTCGCCGTGACACCCGCTGGGCGGCTCAGCCTGGCGCCCGGCGCCGCGACCCAGGTCCAGGTGACCTTCGAGCCGCCGCATACCGCCCAGTTCACGCAGGAGCTGACGCTGAACGCGGATGGCCCTGGAGGCTCCACCCTGGTCGTGCCGCTCAGCGGCCTGGGCGTCGAGGGGAAGCTGACCGCCACCCCCTCCGCGCTGTCCTTCGCGCGCACGGAGGTGGGAAGCAGCAGCAAGGCCGTGCAGGTGACGCTCGTCAACACGGGGACGGACACCCTCACCCTCAGCACCATCGCGGTGGCGGGGCCGTTCTCGGCGGTGCTTCCGAAGCTCCCCCTGTCACTCACTCCGCGCGACGCGTTCACGATGGAGGTCAGCTTCAGCCCCCTCGAGGATGGTCCCGTGTCCGGCGTGCTCCGGGTGTTTTCCAACGCGCCGTCGTCGCCGACGGTGGTGAAGCTGGAGGGTGTAGGACTCCAGGCCATCGCCCAGGTCGGGAGCGAGGTGATGGAGTTCGGAGGCCAGCGGGTGGGCGGCGTGAGCGCGCCACGAGAGCTCACGCTGTACAACACGGGAAGCGAGTCGCTGAACGTGTCCGCGGTGAACGTGAGCGGTCCGTTCCTGCTCTCCGGGCTCAACGTGGGCACCAGCGTGCCGCCGGGCGGGAGCCGTACGTTCCAGGTCAACTACAAGCCCACCGAGGCCACGGCGGAGAACGGCGTGCTGGAGGTCCAGAGCAACGCGCCACACGCTGCCCAGGTGACGCTGCGAGGAACCGGAACGACGGCCTCGATCGAGGCCTCGGTGACGACGCTGACCTTCGGTCCCCAGTTCCTGGGAACGAATCCGCAGCGGGTCGTGGAGCTGCGCAACACCGGCACGAGCCCCATCACGCTCACGGGGTTGGATCCGGTGGACGGGTTCTCCGTGTCGGGACTGCCGCGGCCCCATCAACTGGAAGCCGGCACCAGTCACGCGTTCTCCGTGGCGTTCGAGCCGCCGCGGCCGGGCGAGTACGCCGGGACGCTCGCCTTGCGGCACGACGCGTCCGCCACCCCGCTGATGATCGCGGTGCAGGGGACCGGCGTCGCCCAGGCGCTGACGGTGACACCCGGAGCCATCGCCTTCGGCAACCAGCGGGTGAACGCCACCAGCCAGGCGCTGCCCCTGGAACTCGTGAACACAGGCAACGTGCCCGTCAGCGTGCAGGTAACGTCCTCCGATGCCGCCTTCCAGGTGGACGCGCGCGCGGTGGCCGAAGCCATCCCGGCGGGTGGCCGCGCCAGCGTGTCGGTGACGTTCCACCCGACGAGTACGGGCACGGTGCGCGGAGAGGTCCGCGTGGTGCCGAGCGGAGGCGGACTCGCCCCGACCGTCGTTCCCGTGGAAGGCATTGGCGAGGCCGTCAGCGTGAAGGGCAGCGGTTGCAACGTGGGGGGAGCCGGTGGGCTGTGGCTGCTGGCGGCGTGGGGTTGGGCCCTGAGGAGGACCCGGCGCGAGCGGCGGTCCTCCAGGAGCGCCTGACACTTGCGGTTGTGCCAGGCGCCCTGAGGCTGGTGGTGGCAGTCCCAGGATAAAGTCTCCCTCTGGCACCCCTTCACGCCGCTCGTATCTTGAGCGCCGTGAGCAGGCCGACCGGCGCGTCCGGTGGCCTGCGCCAAGGGGAACTTCGCATGCGTTATCGACTGTTCGGCCGCACGGGGCTTTACGTCTCGGAGCTGTGTTTCGGAGCAATGACATTCGGCGGGAAGGGCTTCTACGAGCCCATCGGGAAGACGGCCCAGGCCGAGGCCGACGAGCTCGTGTCCATCTCGCTCGAGAACGGCATCAACTTCTTCGACACCGCTGACGTCTACTCCGAGGGCGAGTCCGAGAAGATCCTCGGCAAGGCCCTCGGAGCGCGCCGCAAGGACGTCGTGCTCGCCACGAAGGTGCGCGGCAAGGTCGGGCCGGGTCCGAACCAGCAGGGCCTCTCCCGCGCGCACATCATGAGCTCCATCGAGGGCAGCCTGAAGCGCCTCGGGACCGACTGGGTCGACCTCTACCAGATTCACGGCTTCGACCCGGTGACCCCCTTCGACGAGACGCTGCGCGCGCTCGACGACGTGGTCCGTTCTGGCAAGGTGCGGTACGTCGGCTGCTCGAATCTCGCGGCATGGCAGCTCGCCAAGGCCAACGGCATCGCGGCGCACCATGGGTGGGCTCGCTTCGAGTCATTGCAAGCCCACTACACGATCGCCACCCGCGATCTCGAACGCGAGCTCGTGCCGCTCCTGAACGACTCGCGGATGGGGCTCATGGTCTGGAGCCCGCTCTCCGGCGGCCTGCTGTCCGGAAAGCAGGGGCGCGACGGCAAGGGCCCTGAAGGCTCGCGCCGAGCCAGCTTCGACTTCCCGCCCGTCAACAAGGACCGCGCCTTCGACTGCATCGACGCGATGCGGAAGATTGGCGACGCCAGGGGCGCGAGCGTCGCATGCGTCGCGCTTGCGTGGCTGCTCGCGAAGCCCCACGTCTCCGCGATCATTGTCGGCGCGAAGAACGCGGAGCAGCTCAGGGACAACCTGAAGGCGAGCGACTTCGTGCTCGACCCCGCGGAGCTCGCCGAACTCGACGCGGTGAGCGCACTGCCCGCCGAGTACCCGGGCTGGATGATCGACTTCCTGGGCAACCTGGGCCGAGCGCCGAAGAACGCTCGCTGACGTCAACGGGTGACGATGATGATTCCAAAGCGCAAGCTTGGACGGGGGCTGGAAGTCTCGGCGCTCGGCCTCGGCTGTATGGGCATGAGCTTCTTCTACGGTCCGCCCAAGGACACCGCGGAGATGACGAAGCTGCTGCGCACGGCGGTTGACCTTGGCGTGACGTTCTTCGACACCGCAGAAGTCTACGGACCTTTTCTCAACGAGGAGTTGGTCGGTGCGGCACTCGCGCCAGTGCGCGATCAGGTGGTCATCGCCACGAAGTTCGGCATCAAGCACGGCGAGAACGGGCCGAGCCCGCTGTCGGGGGTTGATAGCCGGCCCGAGCAGATACGCCGGGTGACGGATGCATCCCTGAAGCGGCTGCGGACCGACCGAATCGACCTGCTCTACCAGCACCGTGTCGACCCCGCGGTGCCCATCGAGGACGTCGCCGGCACCGTGAAGGACCTCATCGCCGAAGGGAAGGTCAAACACTTTGGCCTCTCGGAGGCCGGCGCGGCGACGATCCGCCGCGCGCACGCCGTGCAGCCCGTGACGGCGTTGCAGAGCGAGTACTCGCTCTGGATGCGAGAGCATGAGGCCGAAATCATTCCAACGCTCGAAGCGCTGGGCATCGGGCTGGTGCCCTTCAGCCCCCTTGGGAAAGGCTTTCTGACCGGCACGATGGACGCCAGCACGCCGTTGGCCGGCGACGACCTCCGCCGGCTCCTGCCGCGCTTCTCCCAGGATGCGATGGAGGCGAACCAGGCGCTCGTCAGCCTGCTGCGGCAAATCGCCGACGACAAGCGGGCCACGCCAGCCCAGATTGCGCTTGCCTGGGTGCTGGCCCAGAAGCCCTGGTTCGTTCCAATCCCTGGCACGACGAAGTTGCACCGGTTGGAAGAGAACCTGGGCGCGCTCGACGTCGAGCTGACACAGGGCGACCTGCAGCGCATCGAGGAGGCCTCGGCTCAAATCCGGATTCAGGGCGCGCGAGTGCCCGAGCGGCTCCAGGCTCAGTTTGGACGATGACTCTCTCTGCTAACCTGTGGTCCGTGACCGCCGCGTCTCCGTCGTCTCCACGCTCCGAGCTGGCGCACTTTCTCCGAACCCGCCGGGCGCGGCTGCGGCCGTCCGATGTGGGGCTGCCCGAGGGCGCGCGGCGGCGCACGCCGGGGCTGCGGCGTGAGGAGGTCGCGCAGCTCGCCGACGTGGGGGCGAGTTGGTACACGTGGCTCGAGCAGGGGCGCGACATCCAGGTTTCGGAGGCGATGCTCGAGCGACTGTCGAGCGCGCTGCGCCTCAATGCGGCGGAACGTTCGTACCTGTTCGAGCTTGCCCAAGGTCGCTCGCCCCGTCCGGTCGCCGCGACGCCGCCGATCGTGAGCCCCCTGCTCGCGCTCACGATCGAGGCGCATCGTCATCCGGCGGTTGTCTCGACCTTGCGCTGGGACGTCGTCGCGATGAACGGGCCCGCGCTGAAGCTTTGGGGGGATCAGCGTGGCACGAATGCCCTGCGGAACATCTTCCTCGGCAAGGTACCGCCGCTCGCCACGGTGGAGCGCGAGGCCCACGCACGAAACCTCGTTGCGCGCTTTCGCGCGGAAGCCGCGCGCGCGAGTGCGCATGAGCAGTTCCAGGAGATTGTGGACGAGCTGAGTGCGAGGAGCCCCGAGTTCCGCCGGCTCTGGACGCAGCATGACCTGGATGCCGAGCCCGAGGGCACGAAGATCGTTGACCTCCCCGGAACCGGCCGCATCGAGCTCGCGCACATGGCGCTGATGCACATCGAGCCGGACGCACGCACGCTGCGGGTCCTCTTCTATTCTCCCGTCGGCCCCGAGAGCGCGCAGCGAATGGCGCGTGCGCTCGCGGAGCGCTGAACCCTGGATTCAGGGGAGCGGCGGCCCGGGAATCGTGCGGGCCGCAGGAGGCTCGCCCAGGATGAGCAGCAGCTCCGCGCGGCGGTTCTCGCCGCGGCCTGCTTGAGTCCCGTTGGAGCTCGCGGGCCGGCGTGCACCGAGCCCCCGGGCCTCCAGCCGGTCGGCCGGGACGCCCTTGCGCAGAAGGTAGTCGCGCACGGCCTCCGCGCGGGCGAGGGACAGGCGCTGATTGGACGCAGAGGACCCTTCCGCGTCCGTGTGACCCTCGATGACGACGCGCTCTACCTCTGGATGCTCCAGGAGCACCCGCGCCACTTCATCCAGCACGCGCGAGCGGCCCGGCAGCGTCGTCGCGCCGACCTCGAAGAAGACCTGGCCATGGAGGACCAGACGCTCGCGGGTCAGGGTGACGAGCGGGTCACTGGACTCAGGGCAACCGCCGTGCTCACGGGTTCCCTGCTCATGGATGCAGGCATCCAGCGCGTCCACGACGCCGTCCCCATCCGTGTCGGTGTCGGTGACCGGCACGTCCTTGGCGGGCTCGGGAGGCGGAGGTTCCGAGGGCGTGGGTTCGGGTTCGAGCTGGGGTTCGGCGGGGGCGCGTGGCAGTCCCTGGACGATCTCGTAGACGATGTCCTCCGGGGGCGGAGGTGGCGCCTTGTCGAAGAGCAGAGCCAGTCCCGCGAGCACCCGGAAGCGAGGGGACCCCGGCTCGGAGCCCACGCCCGCTCCGCCCATGGCGAAGAACTCCCAGGGCCGGGCGGGGGCGTAGCGCAGGCCCCCGAGCAGCTCACCGCTGGTGCGCTGCTGCCGCCAGGAGTACGCACCGTTCGCGGACACCTCCGCGCGCAGGGCGTATCCCACCGTCAGTCCCCCCCCGGCCCGCAGCTCGTTGCCCACGCCGTTGAGGCTGTCCACGCCGGAGTCCGTCGACACGGCACGACGCAGGAGCACGCCCACTTCCAGCGCCGGAGCCACGGGTCCCCAGCGCTTCCCCACCATGAGCCGTCCCTGACCGCGGACACCCTGGTCTCGAGCGAGCGCACCCGAGCCGCCCACGGGCAGCCGCACGTCCAGGTCGAGCGCCAGGTGGAAAGCCTCGGGAGCGGAGGTGCCCAGCAATCCCAGCCGGGCCGCGATCCTCGGAGCCCCCAGCCCGCTGCGTGACGGCGGGGAGATGGACAGCACGGTGCTCACGTCCGCGCCGCTCTGGTGGATGACGCCAGGGAGCTGGGCCTGAAGCTCCAGCCAGGGGAGCACCCCAACGGCCAGCGACACCAGTCCGGTGGTCCGGGACAGGACGAGCGGGTACTCGTCCGACCCGTTCAGGATCGTCAGGGGCGCCCGCTGGTAGTGCGCCATCAGGGAGACGCGCACCGCCCCTGGCGCCAGCAGCTCGCCGCTTCCGAGCGCCAAAGGCCCCAGCCCCGGGTTCGGATCCAGGCGCTCCAGGGAGAACGTCGGCAAAGGCGTGGCGTCCTGGGCACGCGCGGGGCTTGCGAACAGCAGCAGCCCCAGCGCGGCCCCGCCACGGACGCATCGGTGCAAGGCCGGACCCATGCGCCCATCATCCGTCAGGTTCCGTCCGGGGCGAAGGGGAATGGCGGTACGTCCTCACCACGATGCTTTCAGCTACCGGCACGTGCCATTTACACACAAAGCAATTTCTGGTCGACGGGGCCGCCGATGCAATCCCCATGGGTCTTCGCCGAGCAATGGCAGACATTGGCGAAGCGGGTTGGATCGGCGATGGGTTCCGCGATGATTCTCGTCGCCTGCTGTCCTCGTACGGGCAGGAGGGCCGGGCTACTTCCGGGCCTCGTTCGCGGCAAGTGCATCCCATCGTTGCTCGATGAGATGAATGTCTCGTCGAGTCTTACGCTCTTGAATCCATTGGCCCTGGGACTGTGGTTTTGCGCGGAACTGCTGTAGCTCCTCCGTGGTCAGTGGGAGCAACACCCAGAGATCGACCCGCCGGGTGGGTTCCGGCTGCAGGTGGCCGAACGGCCAGAACATGACCGCGGCAATCCCCTGCATCGGTGAGGGCAGGACAAACCGGTCGAACGCACGGAACGGCCGAGAACCGTCGTGGGCGTGGAAGCTCTGACCTGCCCATGCGAGCACATTGCTTGCCCAGCCACCCAACCGCCCCGCGTGCACCACCAACTCGACGTGGGTGTTCTGGTCTTCTGGGCGTCCACCCGGCTGAGCCGCATCACTCACGCCGTTGGTCATCGCGTAGCACTCACCACCGAGGAAGAAATGCTCCTGAGCGCCGTGCTGTGCGCCGCGGGCAAGATGGTAGTGACTATGAGGGCCGATCAGCGCAGCCAGCGCGCGCTTTCGCCCCACGCACGCCCGGCCACGAGCGGCCGCCTCCAGCCCGGGCACGGGTTTCGTGGGCTGGAGCCAGACCGCGCCAGACAGCTCCGCCTCGACCCGGAACTCGCCGGCCTTCGACCCGAACACAGTGCCCAAAGGCAACGGCCCATTCGAAATCATCGCCTGCATGACCGCGTAGGCAGTTGACTCAAAGAGTTCCTGTCGCGACGGGTCCATGGGCATCGCAATCTCAGGCAACCCGAAACCGCGAAGGCCCGAGCTTTCAATCCACCCGGAAGCACGACCCAGGTGATACGACCAGAGCGGGCCGGGGTTCAATTTCGCGATGTAGTCTTTTGCATCAGCAACAAAGGCGCCGACAGGGAAGGCCATGTAGCCGGCCAGCGGCTGTATCACGGCGGTTACAAGCGCGGCGAGCTTGCACACCATCGCGGTGAGTTGCAGATAGCGATCCGTGGTGATGGATGCGCTCACCCCCTTGAAGCCCATCGAAGACAGGACCTCCGGCGAGGTGTTCCGGCCGAGCCAGGCCTCGTGGGGTGCGAGGAACTCCACGCTCGTCGCACCAATCGGCGCCGTGCTCGACGCGTAGCTCCAATCCAACCTGTTTGGAACCTGCGTGGCAGCGATCCGGACAACGAAGAAATCAGAGATGCGGAGGGTCTGACCTTCAAGTCTTGGATTGAAGTCAGCGAGTGCCGCAGCGACAGCCTCGAGTCCCACCTTTGAGTTCAAAGGAAGAACAGCCCAGGTCAGCAATTGGCCCGTCATCGGAGGAAACCTTGGGAACGTGTGGAAGGCGGGTGGCCAGATAGCAAGACTCCCTCGTCCGGCCAAGCGTCACACGCCATCGATGGGCGACCCGCTTTTCCTTGGGGGGCGCGCACGGCGTTCGCGTATACACGGCGCCATCATCCAGGAGAACGAGACAGCTCATGGTGCAACACGATGAACGCGACGGGAACATCGGACCGCTCTACACATTGACGGAAACCACGCTGCGCAGGCAGAGCAAGGGCCTGGTCGGATCCGGGATCGACGAGTCCTTCCCGGTCGCCAGCATCGACGGTTTCTATGCGGTCGCGTACGACGTCAAGTCACTGACCGGTGTGGTGAAGAGTCAGCCTGATCAGTTCCTGTTCTCGTGGCGTACTCCCGAGGGGAAGCGACGCACCGAGGTCTGGATGGTCGCGGTCCGGACCGCCAGCTTCCAGCAGTTCCTCGCGGAGCTCGCGCGCCTGCGGCCGGAGGCCGACCTGCGCAAGCTCCCGATCAACGAGGCCCACAAGCGCCTGGGCAAGACGAGCCTCACCCGGGTCGCGGTGATCACCGTCGCGGCCGTCCTGGCGCTCAGTTGCCTGGGCATCCCGGCCGTCATCGCGCTCGTCGCCGCGCTCGGAAACTAGCGTGACCCGCTCCGCCTCCCTGTCTTCGCATGAGACAGGGAGGCCCGGAGTTCCGGCTCACTTCCCCGCGCGCTGAGCCGCCTCCAGCGTGTTCTTCATCAGCATGGCGATGGTCATCGGCCCCACCCCACCCGGCACCGGCGTGATGAACGACGCGCGCTCCGCCGCCGCGGCGAACTCCACGTCGCCCACCAGCTTGCCGTCCGCCTTGCGGTTCATGCCCACGTCAATCACCACCGCGCCGGGCTTGATCCACGCGCCCTTCACCAGCTCCGGCACGCCCACCGCCACCACCAGGATGTCCGCCTGCGCCACCTCCGCCGGCAGGTCGCTCTTGCGGTGGCACACCGTCACCGTCGCGTCCTTCTGGAGCAGCATCAGCGCTTGCGGCTTGCCCACGATGTTGCTGCGGCCCACCACCACCGCGCGCTTGCCCGCCGGATTGCAGCCGACCTCTTCCAGGAGCCGCATCACGCCATACGGCGTGCACGCCCGCGTCGCCGGCCGCCCCAGGAGCAGATTTCCCGCGTTCATCGGGTGGAAGCCGTCCGCGTCCTTCTCCGGCTTCACCGCGGAGATGATGGCGTCCGCGTCGATGTGCTTGGGCAGGGGCAGCTGCACCAGGATGCCGTGCACCGCCGGGTCCTCGTTCAGCCGGTGCACCAGCGCCAGCAGCTCCTGCTGGGTGATGGTCTCGTCCGGGTGGTGCTCCCAGGAGTTGAAGCCCACCTCCTCGGCGGCCTTCTTCTTCCCCGTCACGTAAATCTTGGAAGCCGGGTCCTCTCCCACGCGCACCACGGCGAGTCCCGGGGTGATGCCGCGCTCCGCCTTCAGGCGCGCCACCTCCTCCTTGATCTCCGCCCGCACGCGCGCCGCCACTGCCTTGCCGTCGATCAACTGAGCCGTCATGAGACCCACCTTATGCAAGACTGACCCGGCACAAGGGAGCGAAGCGACGGCATGGGTGCGGGAAAAGTTCTCGGGGCGATGTTGGGTCTCATGGCCGGCCTCCTCCTCGGCGGGCCCTGGGCCATCGTGCTCGGGCTCATCGTGGGCACGGGCCTGGGCCACTACTTCGACGAACAGCACGCCGCGCCCCCGGACTTCCCAGAGCTGTTCAGCGACTTCCCCGCCTCCTTCGAACCGCCGCCCAAGCAGGCCCCCCTCTCCCAGGGCCCGGGCGAGTTCCCCATCGTCCAGGCCCCGGACGAGGACCCGCTCGACCGCGACATCACCGCCCTCTTCGTGGACGTGGCCCGCGCCGACGGCGACATGCGCCGCGAGGAGGTCCGCGAAGTCCGCCGCTACTTCGAGGAGGTCCTCCACGCCGACACCCACACCGTCCAGGCCGTGCGCCGCCACCTCAAGGACTTCCTCACCCGCCCCGCCAC
>NZ_RAVW01000909.1 GCF_003611585.1 Corallococcus exercitus
GGCCTGGATCACCTGCAGCGCTTCGCCCTCCCTGGGCAGCGTGGCCGGACCCAGGGGCAGGGCGGGCACCAGCTCCGGGACGGACAGGCACAGGACGGCCAGGTCGCGGCGCTCGTCCACGGCGGCCACCTGCACCACCGGGGAGCGCAGGCCGTCCGGGAGCACGGCGGTGATGGCGCGCGCGCTGGCCACCGCGTGGAGGCTGGTGACGACGTGGCCCTCGGAGGAGACGACGAAGCCCGTGGCGGTGTGGCCGCCCAGGTCCAGCAGCACCAGGGAGGCACTCGTGCGCCGCAAGGCCTCTTCGGCCCGCGCACGGCGTGCCTGGTCGTCGTCGGACATGGCCACCCCCGCTTGTGACGCCTCGGCCGGCATTCCCATCAAGTCACATCCGATGCGCCCGGCCGCAACGCGTTGTATCAGCC
>NZ_RAVW01000910.1 GCF_003611585.1 Corallococcus exercitus
GCCCAGACAAACGCGCCAAGAATATTTAGCGGTAAAAAGATCTTCGGCGGCAGGTGACTGGCGCCAATCAGTAAGGGACCAATAACGCGAAAGCCGTACATAAAGCGCGTACCGACTACAGACAGGTAAGGACGTCGCTGGATTATCTTCTGTTCGTAATCAATTTTCGCCTGGTGGCGCGAGAAACGCTGCAAAATTTTGCCGCCAAGACGACGTCCGAGTAAATAAAGCAACTGATCGCCAATCATCCCGCCCAGCGCGACCGAGAGTACCACCAGGGGAAATTTCAGGACGCCCTGATGCGCCGCAACGCCGCCTAACAGGGTAATGGTTTCGCCTTCCGCCAGACTGCCGATGATTAACGCAGCATAGCCGTATTGCGCAACATAATGATTTATATCCATACGATTGTATGACCTCCAC
>NZ_RAVW01000911.1 GCF_003611585.1 Corallococcus exercitus
CTTTTATATAGCACTGCGTAAAAATCAATTTATCCGGGGTAAATGTCAATTTGCTTATAAAAAAACAAAAAGATAAATTTATAGCAATTGTGTTTCTTTGGGTTGAAAGTTTTAATGTCGTCAGTATTATCTGAAGCGGTTCTGAGGAGGGGGTTTCCATTGCTCGGCCACGATACTTCCGAGGAACCAATTAACGCCGACTTAGCTCAGTAGGTAGAGCAACTTACTTGTAATCAGTAGGTCACCAGTTCGATTCCGGTAGTCGGCACCATATGCGGGTATCGTATAATGGCTATTACCTCAGCCTTCCAAGCTGATGATGCGGGTTCAATTCCCGCTACCCGCTCCAGCAGAGGACGATGCTAGGCTGTTTCAGGCACTGACACATTATATGTGTGGGATGTTTTACCCTAACTCCTTACC
>NZ_RAVW01000912.1 GCF_003611585.1 Corallococcus exercitus
CCATACAACCAGGAGAGTGGCAGCAATAGCCGCCACAAAGGGGATTCACCAGACCAGATTTTTTCGATCATTGGCCAAACTGCATTTTGTGAAGTTGCGCGTAAACGCCGCGGTGCTCAAGCAAATCGTTATGCGTACCGCGTTCCACAATGACACCATCCTCGACGACCACGATTTCGTCTGCCTTTTCAATGGTAGACAAGCGGTGGGCAATCACCAGAGAGGTACGGTTTTTCTGCAACTCATCCAGTGCCGCCTGAATCGCACGTTCGGATTCGGTATCCAGAGCCGAGGTAGCTTCGTCCAGAATCAGAATCGGGCTATCACGCAACAAGGCTCGAGCGATAGCAATACGCTGACGCTGACCGCCAGAGAGCAGCACGCCGTTTTCACCAATCACTGTATCGAGACCGTTATCCATC
>NZ_RAVW01000913.1 GCF_003611585.1 Corallococcus exercitus
AAGAGACAGCCCCAGGCGTACGTGGCCCGGCCCCACCACGGCACGGGCGCCAGCTCCGGCCCCGGGTGCGCGCGGGCGTACGCCGCGCCCACCACCGGGAAGTAGTGGGGCTCCACGCTCACGCCCAGGTGCAGCGTGTCCGCCACGCGCCCCAGCAGGGCCCGGGAGCCCAGGACCTCCATCTCCGTGGCCGCCATGCTGGGCGCGTCTGGAATCAGCGCGTCCAGCTGGCCCAGGCTGCTGCCCTTCTGCTCGATTTGAAGCAGGGCATTGGCCCGGTACACTGGCGCCGTGGTGAGCAGGTACAGCCCCCCCACGGCCAGGGCCAGGGCGACGGACGCCGCGATGGTGCCGCGGCGCTCTCCCAGGATGGCCAGGTATCTGCCCAATCCCAGCTCATCATCCTGCGTCTGTCTCTTA
>NZ_RAVW01000914.1 GCF_003611585.1 Corallococcus exercitus
CCGCCACCTTGGTCGCCCGCACCATCCCCAGCCGGGGCGTCAGCGCCGCGCGCACGATGCGCCCCCCGTCCATGGGGAACGCCGGCAACAGGTTGAACACCCCCAGCACCGCGTTGAGCATCGCCAGCGTGAAGAGCGCGAACTGCACCTGGAACAGCCCCAGGCCGTGCACCCCCCACGTCACCGCGCCCAGGAGCGCCGCCAGGCCCAGGCTCGTCAGCGGCCCCACCAGCGCCATCAGGGCCTCGTCCCGGGGACGCTTGGGCACCTGCGCCAGCTCCGACACCCCTCCGACAATCATCAGCGTGATGCCGTGCACCTCGCCGCCGTGCCGCAGCGCATAGAAGGTGTGCGCCATTTCGTGCAGCAGCACGGACACGAACAGCCCCACCGCCACCGCCAGCCCCCAGGCCCAGGAA
>NZ_RAVW01000915.1 GCF_003611585.1 Corallococcus exercitus
CGTGGTGGTGCTGGGCGGGCGGGGCACGGGCATCGGCACGACCTACGCGGTCCCATGGGTGGAGCTGATCACCCCGCACGCGGGCGCGCAGCCCACCGTGCTGGGCCTGCCGCTGATGCCGCAGCCGCGCGTGTGGCACACGTGCTCCGCGCTGCCAGACGGCTCCGTGCTCGTGGTGGGCGGCGTGGACGACAGCACCGGGGAGACCCGCGCCAACACAGAGGCCCTGGTGGTGATGCCGCCGCCGCGAGACTGAACGGCGGTCACCCGGAAACACGAAGGCCCCGCGTCCCGGTGAGGGGACGGCGGAGCCTGGGTGCTTCAAGCAGGGACGCGGATCAGACGTTGGACGGCGGGGCCTCGGAGGGCTTCGCCTCGCCCTCGGTGGACGCCGGGGCGGCGGCGGGGGCTTCCGTC
>NZ_RAVW01000916.1 GCF_003611585.1 Corallococcus exercitus
ATCCTGAACCGCTGGCTGGAGACCGAGCTCGTGTTCGTGGGGGACGAGGAGGACGTCTCCAAGCTCTCCGAGGGCGAGCTCGGCTTCTACCGCTTTCTGTTTGCCTTCCTGTCGGCCGCGGACGACCTGGTGACGGAAAACCTGGGCGGCCTCTCCGGCCTCTTCGAACAGAAGGACATTCTTCACTACTACGTGGAGCAGGAATGCATCGAGGTCGTCCACTCGCGCGTCTACAACATCATCCAGCTGGTGCTTTTCCACAACAACGACCAGGCGCGCCGCGAGTACGTGGCCGGCACCATCAACCACCCGGCCATCCGCGCCAAGGTGGACTGGTTGGAAGCGCGGGTGCGGGAATGCGCCTCCGTTCCGGAAAAGTTCATTCTCATGATCCTCCTCGAGGGCATCTTTTTTGCC
>NZ_RAVW01000917.1 GCF_003611585.1 Corallococcus exercitus
ATACAGGCCGGAGTGTTGTGGGGACGCGTCCCGGAACTCCAGATTGACGGAGGCCGCCTGCCACGCCAGCCCCGGGACGGGCTCCATGTGAGCCTCGGCCGAACAGCGCGGCGGGGGGTTTGTTCTGGAACACCCCGCGTAGCTGCGGACGGCCAGGCGAGACGTCCACGTACTCGCGGCGCACGGCGCGTCGGCCGGGGACAGACACTCTGGGAGCTGCGGGTGATACAGACACGATTCGTATATTCGCATCTCGGCACACGAGGTCGGCACGTCGAACCTCAACCAGACGACGTCCATGGCGTAGGTCTGGTCGTCGTGGGCGATGGCATGGATGGAGACGTTCGTGCTGAACGCCTCCCCGGGGGAAAACAGGATAGCTTCCGGAGTCTCCATACGCACGGTCACCCCACGCA
>NZ_RAVW01000918.1 GCF_003611585.1 Corallococcus exercitus
ACCCCCGGTGGAAGACGCGCCTCCACTGGACGCTTCGTCCGTGCTGCCCGTGCCCACGATGGAGGAGCCCGAGGAGCGGACCGTCCTCGACCTCCGGCCCATCACCCCGGTCAGCCCGCTCGTGGCCAAGCCGATGCGCATTGGCGGTGCGGTGACGGCTCCCCCCGGGCCTGGCGCCCCCGAGCCGGCGACCTTCGTCGGCCAGGACGACGCCATTCCCGCGGACGCTCCGGAAGAGACCCGGGCATCACCCACCTTCGCGGGCCAGAACGCTCCCGCCGCTCCGGCCCTGGCGCCCGCGCCGGCCTGGAATCCCCCCGTCCCGCCGCCTTCGCCGGAGCCGGAGCCGGTGACGCTCGTGGGCCGGAACCGGGCAGCGTCGCCTCCGAAGCTGGACGCCGGACCGATGCCCGGC